>JBGTLU010000063.1:0-55062 GCA_041743935.1 Sphingobacteriaceae bacterium | reverse complement strand
GAAGGATGCTACGAATAATAATTTAGATATTTTTTTCATTTCATTTTTCTTAATATGTTAAACTATCTGATTTTGTAGTCAGCTTTTTCAAAGCTACCAATTTTACATATATTGCCCTTCGAGTAATCACATGTTCCACTTGTAGGCGGGTCCAGTTCTTCTTCTATTTGAGCTTTTACGTTTTTATTTACACTAACTTGATTAGCGTAAGTAAAAAAACCAACGCTTACTATAAACATTGGTAAGATTAAATTAATGATTTTTTTCATGAATTGAGGTTGTTTAGATGAATAAAAATTTTGTGAAATTGCAATTTCACATCTAAATTAATACCCCCCCCATAAATCCAAATAATATTTGTAAATTTTACAAAAAACAGTATAAGTGACTGGTTATCAATTAAATTATTTTTCACTAACCATTATTCCTAAAACGTAAGTTTTGATTTACACTTGAAATTTCCAAAGGGTAGATGTGTTTAATGGCAACTAATGACCTCACCTTGCTTGCAGCAGGCAAGCCCAAACCAACCCTATCTACAATTGGGAGGGTGAGTTATTACACCAATAAAAGCTTATTTTATTCATTTTCCGCCACATTAAACCGAATGTTGGGCAGTTTACGTAATAAATGATTTTTATTAGTCCTCCCAAATAAAATCTTTATTAATCGTAGTTTTGATTTCCGCATGAAATTTAAGCTCGTATCCAATTATTATCCTACCGGCGATCAGCCTTCGGCCATTCAACAATTAACTGAGGGGGTTCAGCAGGGCGATATGCATCAAACTTTGCTGGGGGTAACCGGATCTGGTAAAACTTTTACCATTGCCAATGTAATTGCCAATACGCAACGTCCAACGCTTATTTTAAGTCATAATAAAACCTTGGCTGCGCAATTGTATGGGGAGTTTAAGCAGTTTTTCCCGGAAAACGCCGTCAACTATTTTGTATCCTATTACGATTATTACCAGCCCGAAGCCTACATTGCCACTACCAATACTTACATAGAAAAAGACCTCAAAATAAACGAAGAAATAGAAAAACTCCGTTTGCGAACCACTTCGGCTTTAATGTCGGGGTGTAGAGACGTGATTGTAGTTTCCTCCATTTCCTGCATATATGGTATGGGTAATCCCGAGGATTTTTCTAACTCTATTTTGCGAGTTGCGGTTGGCACCCGCATTAGTCGTAATGCTTTTTTACATCGTTTGGTGGAAATTTTATATGCCAGAACCACGGCAGATTTTCGCAGAGGGATGTTTAGAGTAAAAGGCGATACCGTAGATATTTATTTGGCTTATGCCGACTATGCTTACCGAGTTTCTTTTTTTGGGGATGATATAGAAGAACTTTCTTCCATTGAACCCGATAGCGGTAAAACCATTGAAAAAATGGAGCAGGTTGCCATTTTTCCGGCAAATTTATTTGTAACTCCTCGCGAAAAGCTAACCCAAAGCATCTGGCAAATACAGGAAGAATTAGAAACCAGAAAAAACCAATTATTGGATGAAGGCCGAATGTTGGAAGCCAAACGGCTAGAAGAACGGGTAAATTACGATTTAGAAATGATGCGCGAATTGGGTTATTGCTCAGGTATTGAAAACTACTCCCGATTTTTTGATGGCCGTAAACCCGGCATGCGTCCTTTCTGCTTATTGGATTATTTTCCGGATGATTTTTTAATGGTGATAGACGAAAGCCACGTAAGTATTCCGCAGATACGCGCCATGTATGGCGGTGACCGTTCCAGAAAATTATCGCTGGTAGAGTACGGATTCCGGCTACCGGCAGCGCTAGATAATCGTCCATTAAACTTCAATGAATTTGAGAGCCTTACCGGACAAACCATTTATGTAAGTGCAACACCCGGCGATTTTGAATTAGAAAAATCGGGTGGGGTAATTGCCGAGCAAGTTATTCGCCCCACGGGCTTACTCGATCCTACCATTGAAATTCGTCCGGTTATAAATCAGGTAGATGATTTACTGGATGAAGTTGATAAAACCATTAAACTGGGAGATAGAGTATTGGTAACCACCCTCACCAAACGCATGGCAGAAGAGCTCAGCAAATACATGGATAGATTAGGAATTAAATGCCGATACATCCACTCGGATGTGAAAACCATGGAACGAGTTGAAATTTTACGAGGATTGCGTTTAGGAGAATTTGATGTTTTGATTGGGATTAACTTATTGCGCGAAGGCTTGGATTTACCCGAAGTATCTTTAGTAGCCATTTTAGATGCCGATAAAGAAGGGTTTCTTCGGTCGGAGCGCTCGTTAATTCAAACAATAGGCCGGGCAGCTCGTAATGAGCGAGGCAAAGTAATTATGTATGCCGATGTGATGACAGAATCCATGCGCAAAACCATAGAAGAGACTAACAGAAGAAGAGATAAACAAATCCAGTATAATTTAGATCATAATATTACTCCACAAACCGTAACCAAAGCACGCAAAGAAATTATTGAACAAACCTCTGTAATGGATTTTGAAGGTGGAGTGCAAAAAGCCTACGTTGAACCCGAAGATATCAATCTAGCTGCCGACCCCATTGTGCAATACATGAGCAAACCAGAGCTGCAAAAATCCATAGAAAGAACTAAAAAAGAAATGCAAAATGCGGCAAAAGACATGGATTTTTTGCTTGCAGCCAAACTCCGCGACGAAATGTTTGCATTAACTAAAGTGTTGGAGGATAAGTTTGGATGATAGAAGTCGGATGTAGTATGTAGGAAATAAGCGCGCTTGCCTCACCCTTGTCCCAATGTATTTGGATCAGGATGACAAATCGTTGGCTATAACAATCCAATAATCTCGTTACAAAATGGAATCATCCGTGCAATAATTCCTATTTTTGTGCTTTAATATTATTCATGGGCTTTATCAAATTTATTTTAATTGTAGTTCTAGTATTACTGGTTCTTCGTTTAGTTTTACGTTTACTTTTACCCTTTATCTTGGTAAAAGCAGCAAAGTCGTTTGAAACTAAATTCAAACAACAATATCAACAGCAAGCAAATCAATACAGAAAACCCGAAGGGACTATCGAGATTAAAGACCAACCATCTTCCAAAAATAAAAAGAATAGAGATATTGATGGAGAGTATGTAGATTTTGAGGAGATAAAGTAAATGAAATCAGAATGGGTAAAATTGTTAACTATTCTTTAAGGTTAATATATTTATGTAGATAACTGCCTCCAATGTGAGGCAGTTTTTTATTTTTGGGCATAAATTATAAAAACATATGAATAATTGGTTCAAAAATAACCTACCTCATTTCTTAATTTCTGGAATATTCTTGTTGATAACGCTGATATATTTCAGTCCGGCTTTGCAAAACAAAAAGCTGGTACAAAATGATGTTATTCAGGCTCAGGCCATGAGCAAAGAAATCATGGACGTGAAAGCCAAAACTGGTAAAGCACCATTGTGGACGAATCAAATGTTTGGAGGGATGCCAGCATATCAAATTTGGGCACAGTATCCATCCAACATAACCACTTATATTGTTAAAACATTTAAAACCATTTTCCCCGACCCGGTGGATACCATTTTTATCTTTCTGGTAGGGGCTTACTTTTTATTTATTGTGTTGGGAATAAATCCTTGGCTAAGTGCCATTGGTGCTATTGCCGTCACGTTTTCTTCTTATAATTTCATCATCATTGAAGCCGGGCACTCTAATAAAGCATTTGCTTTGGCTTTTTTTGCCCCCATTTTAGCAGGTATTTTACTCGCCTATAAAGGAAAATATTGGCTTGGTGCTGCCCTTACTGCTTTATTTTTAGCTGTTGAAATTAGGGCCAATCACATTCAAATGACGTATTATTTGATGTTGGCTGTCATTGTTTTGTTAATTATAGAACTGGTAAAAGCTATAAGAGAAGATAAACTAAAAGAATATACAAAAGCCTCAGTTGCACTTTTTGCCGGTTTAATTATTGCAGTGGGCGTAAACTTTGGTACCCTCTGGGTAAATTACGAGTATGCACAACAAACCATACGTGGTAAATCTGAGCTAACTAGCAATAAAAATAAACCTGCAAACGGATTAGATAAAGAATATGCTTATCAGTGGAGCCAAGGAGTTGCAGAAAGTATTACTTTTTTAATTCCTCATGCTTATGGAGGCGCTTCGGGCTACCCTTTAGACGATAATTCTGAAGTATACAAAACCTTGGTTGCAAACAATGTTTCTCCGACACAGGCGGCACAATTTAGCAAGCAAATGCCAACCTACTGGGGCGATAAACCGTTCACATCTGGTCCAATTTACTTGGGGGCTATTATTGTGTTTTTATTTGTATTAGGTTGTTTTATAGTAAAAGGAAGCCTGAAATGGTGGTTAGTTATTGCCACTATTCTGAGCTTATTTTTATCCTTCGGTAAAAATTTACCTTTCTTATCCGATTTGTTTTTCGATTACTTTCCGCTTTATAATAAATTCAGAGCGGTAGAATCTATTTTAGTTATTGCCGGTATTACAGTACCCATTTTGGCATTATTAGCTTTAAAAGAAATCTTTAGCGAAAAGATAAATAAAGAAGAAATAACCAAATATTTAAAATACACCAGTTATGGTTTTGGCGGTGTGTTGTTACTATTAATAGCCTTGCCAAGTTTGTTTTTTGGGTTTCAGTCTGCAAACGATGCAAGCTTTGTTCAGCAATTAGAACAAGGAACCGGAAGTAGAGATTTTGCAAATAAAATTTTAGGAGCATTAATTTCGGATAGAGAAAGCATGTTCAGAGCCGATGCTATTCGTAGTTTCTTGTTCATCGGATTGATGGCTGCCACTTTATGGTTGTTTATCCAACAAAAATTAAAAGCAAATTTTGCTATAGCAATTTTAGCATTGTTGGTTACGGTAGATATGTGGTCGGTAAATAAGCGCTATTTAAATGACGATAACTTTGTACCAGCACGTCAATTAAAAATACCTTTTGTGGCTCGTGCAGTGGATACTGAAATTTTAAAAGACTCCGATCCAAATTTCAGGGTTATGGATGCCACCATCAATACTTTTAGCAATGCGAGCACTACTTACTTCCATAAAACTATTGGAGGCTATCATGCAGCAAAATTGCAACGGTACCAAGATTTAATTGAGCAACATTTAATAAAAGGAAACAAATCTGTTTTAGACATGCTCAATACCAAGTATTTTATCTTGGCAGATACTTTAGGGAGACCATTTGTGGAAGAAAATCAAGGAGCTTTAGGTCATGCATGGTTTGTTAATGGAGTAAGTTTTGTTGAAAATGCAGATGCCGAAATCAATGCACTTACTGCTTTTAGGCCAGAGCAAACTGCCATCATTGATGATGAATTTAGAAACCAGGTGGATTTAATGAAAATTATGGGCATAGGCGACCAAGGAACCATCTACCTAACGAACTATCGTCCAGATCATATCACCTATCAAACCAATAATACCACCGAACGCTTAGCGGTATTTTCAGAAATTTATTATGATAAAGGTTGGAATGCCTACATCAACGGAAAACCCATCAATCATTTTAGAGCTAATTACGTTTTACGAGCCATGCAAATACCAGCAGGTAGCCATAAAATTGAGTTTAAATTCGAGCCCAAAGCCTATAAAATTGGCGAAACCATTTCTTTAATCAGTTCTATATTATTGGTTTTAGGATTGATTTATGTACTATACACCGAAAACAAAAAACAACAAATAGCATGAAAAATGTATTAATTCTTTTATTTGCCTTTGGTTTTTTTGGGTGCTCATCAAACCAAGAAAAAGAAATTATTGGAAGCTGGACAAACGGTGCTCACACCTTTGAGTTCATGGAAGGTGGTAATGCCTACTGGCTAATAGATTTAGGCGAAAGCAGAACGGACACTTTCAAAATGAAATATCGCTTTAATCCCTCTAAGAAACCAATGCATTTGGATTTAACTGGATTCGATAAAGGGTTATTAATTAACTCTACCTTATTAGGTATAGTAGAATTTACCGACGAAAATACTTTCCGTTTTGATTGTGAAGCAAAAAATGAAGCGGTGAAAGACGGAATTACTCGGCCAGGAAATTTTAGAGCAGATCAAACACAGAGTTATACGAGAGTTGAGTAATTTTAATTGAGTTTTCTGTTTCTCAAATAATACCCCCAAAATCTGAAAAATATGAGCACGTGGCACCACAAAACGGTAGGTAAACCGTAGTGATGTACCATGATTTTAAATCTTTCTTTTAATGATCGGATGGTGTTCTGTCTCGAAAAGCCACCCACCAAATATTTAGCAATGTAACCATTGGTATTGGTAATGGTTTTTGTTTGTTTTAAGCATTTTATTACCCAATCTACATCGGCACTAATTTTATATTGCAAATCATATTTAGGTGCAATTTTTTTTTTAATTACAATGGATTGATGACAAACCAACATGCCCATTTTAAAACTTTTCCAGGTTAATACTTTTGGCGCTTTTAATCTTCTGTCACCCAAACTTTCCCATGCTTCGTTAAACATTTCGGTTTCGCCATAATAAATATCGGCAGGATGCAAATCAAAAACTCTTTCTAATGTTTCGGGTTGATGTAGTGCATCTCCAGAATTTAAAAACAATACATAATCACCGTTCGCATAGGTTAAGCCTTTGTTCATAGCATCGTAAATTCCTTTATCTGGCTCCGAAATCCAAAAAGCAATTTTCTCCTCGTATTTTTTTATCAATTCAACAGTTTTATCCTTGGATTTGCCGTCAATTAAAATGTATTCTATGTTCGGGTAGGTTTGTTCTAGTACACTTTGGATGGTTCTTTCAATCCATTTTTCGCTATTATAAACAATGGTAATAATGCTAATAACCGGCTTATTAGGTAGTATCTGTGAAGATTTTCCTTTGTTTCTGTAGCCTCCGGTCATTTGTTTATTAATTTTTTATAAAGTTGGATGTGTTTATCTGCCACCGATTCAAAGGTATAATTTGCGAGAACTTTTTCCCTAGCAGCTTTTGTTAATTCTGTTTTGTTTGGATGATTATATATCCACAAAATTCCATCTGTAAAATCCTCTACCGAAGTATATTTTGCCAAATATCCATTGCTTTTGTGTTCTATCATTTCTGGAATTCCGCCAGTAGTAAAGGCAACCACAGGAGTGCCACAAGACATGCTTTCCATCACGGTATTAGGTAAATTATCTTCAAGAGAAGGAACTAAAAAAACATCGGCTGCTGCATAAAATAAAGCCAATTTTTCATCCTCATTTATTACTCCTAAAAAGGTAGTAGGTAAATTTAACTCTTGCTTATTATCGTTTTTCCTATTTCCAAAAATCAAAATTTCAGCCGTATTTGATGGAATTTTTGTCGAAAATAATTGCAGACTTTCTTGTAAATAACTATTGCCTTTATGCCCATCGTAAGCAGACTGAGCAAAGCCACTTAGCATAAAAAACTTATCGGGGTTTAAGCCTAATTTTTTTCTTGCTTCTGCTTTATCTTGGGGTTTAAAAACCAAAGTTTCAATAGCATTTGGGATGTTCACAATCTCTTTTGATTGCAAAATTGAACTTTTTTTTGCGTCCTGTTGCAGCCATTTGCTAGGAGAAATGATGCTTATGGTTTTATTAGATAATAGCCTATTTTTTAGTTGCCATTGTTTTGCAGAAATATCCGTTTTATTAGGGTTTTTTAAAGCCGGACAATTACCACAAGAATGCAAATAGGCAGTACATGAATACCTAACATGGCATCCTCCGGTAAACAAAAAACTATCGTGCATAGTAAATACAATTGGTTTGCCTAATGCAAAAAGTTTTTCAAGGCTTTTGACAGATAAAAATCCATGATTTATCCAATGTAAATGAATAATATCTGCTTCTTTTACCATGGGATGATTGGATATATCTACTCCAAAATGCAAAGTAGAAAAAGGTATTTTTTTGCTATTTGTGATAAATTTTTGGATATACCTAGATGCAAAAATGTTAAATACAGCTCGTAGTTTACCCAATAAATTATTAGTAAACGTATGGATGTTTTGGTTATCGGAAAATTTGTAAAATACGGTAAAGCTTGATTTTACACCGGCATTGCTTAATGCTTGGTGTAATCGGTAGGCAGCTCGTGCTGCTCCTCCGTTGCCATCGTACGTGTTTAATAATAAAATCTTCAAATTAATTTCGGGATTTTAACAAAAGTACTTAAAGCATCCTTAATTTCGCTGCGTGCAAAATACAAACGAACAAAAACATTTAACCGACAGAGAATTTTGGGTTTCCTATTGGGAGAATAAAGAAGGGATTGTTCAATGGATAAAACCAACGTATCCTTTTGCATCCATTTTTAAAAAGTATATAGAAAAATATGCTATCAATTCTGCTGTAGAATTGGGTGGTTTTCCGGGGTATTATTCTATTTTTTTGAAGAAATATTTTGGATTGAAAACCACGCTAGTGGATTATTTTATTCATCCTGAAATTATAAAAAAACTAAGCAAGCAAAATAATTTGCAACCGGATGATATTGAAATTATAGAAGCGGATCTATTTCATACGAAAACAGCAACTACCTATGACTTAGTTTTTTCTTGCGGGTTAATTGAACATTTTTCAAATACCGAAGAAATAATTGAGAAACATCTTACCTATTTAAATACGAATGGTATTTTATTAATTACATTGCCAAATTTTAAGGGAATTAATGGGTGGTTTCAACGAAAATTTGATCCTGAGAATTATAGCAAGCATTACATTAATTGTATGGATTTGAATTACTTAAATTCTGTAATGAAAAGTTTAAACATGGAAGTTTTAGAATTAGAGTATCACGGGAAATTTTCTGTTTGGTTAGAAAATTACGATAAGCAATCTGCATTGGTTAAAGTTTTCCTGAAATTAACTTGGCTTACAGGTAAAATAATAACTAAATTAATTCCGTTGGAAAGTAAATTATTTTCGCCCTATATTTTTTTGGTTGCTAAACCAAATTAATTATTTATTTAAATACCGAATAATTCTATTTAATAAATTCCCTTTTCTGTTTTTATAGTATTCTTTAATCAGAGTTAGTGCTTCTTTATTTTCTTCTATTCTATCCGGGAAAAATGTTATTCTATTCTGATTGATATCTACTGCATATTCATTGGTAGTTCTGGAATGAACCCCGGAACCATCGTTCCCGATGTTATGAACCAGAGATTGTGCCGGATGCAAAGCTAATCCGCCCCGTAAAAAAATAGAAGCATACCATCTAATAGCCCACGAATTATTTTTACCTAATTTAAATTCTTGAAATTGTTTCCAGAAATTCATGCTTCCATTAAATGAAAACAATTTAATTTTATCGTCAGTAAATTCTTTTTCTAATACCGAAATATCTGGCTCGAAATGATTCCAAGCACGTTTCCATGTTGCCCAACCCCAACTGGTTGCCACTCTAAAAAAAAATGTTTCGGGTAAATTAATTGCATTAATCGGATACATATATGCGCCTATATGCATCACTTTTTCGTTTTCTTTATAACGATTTAATGCATCGTTAAAATAATTTAAAATAGTAGGAGAACATTCTAAATCATCTTCAAAAACAATACAAGATTCATATTTATTTAGGGTTTCTGATACCCCATAAACTATAGAATTTGCTAGTCCTTTGTTAATTGAATTAGTATTTATTGTAATGGATTTGAATCCCTCAATAGTTTTAACATACTCTTGTACTTCTGTTACTTTTATTAAATCATTTTCGTTTTTTGGGCCATCGGCATAAATAATTAAATCACTTTTAATGGCCAGACTATTTTTTAATAAAGAATTAATGGTTCGTTTGGTATGATCCAAGCGGTTGTAAACAAATAAAATAATGGGAGCTAAATCTTGCATTTAAATTCCTAAGCAATTATCTGTTTTGTAAAACAAGGTGGTACATTTAGAAATAATAACACCCGGAGCCATACCAGTAAATGGGATATTTTTAAATCCATTCGATTCTAAAAACTCAAGTGCCAATTGGTATTCTTTTCTTTCAGAATCATCCAAAACAATTACTCCATTATCTGTTAACGAAGTAATTGCTTGTTTGCAACAATTAACCCGATCTCTACCATCCACAATAATAATATGAAATTTCTTTTGTGTAGATAAAGCTGTTCGGCAATAGTTACCATCTTTATCTAATGCGCAATAAATTAAATCTACATTGCCGGTAACGGAAGAAATTAATCGTTTGTACCAACTATTATCGTGCTCAACGGAGGTAACTTTTCTAGCTTTTTTAGAATAAAATATGGTAGAATTTCCAGATCCAAATTCAAAAATATCGTGCTCTTTGGTGATTCTGTTTTTAATAAAATCTATGAAAGAATAAGTTACCCAGGGAACGGCATTACCTCGCTCATCTACCGGCTTTCTATTATTATAGGCTGTAAACCAACCTTTGTCTACCAAGTATCCCTTAATTCCTAAAGATAATAGTACTCGTAGTTTTTTTGGTTTTAGTAATGACCAAACTGATGCTTTATTTTTCATTTTTTACCTTCAATAATTAAGGAAGAATATCCAATTGCCTCATTAAAACGTTTGTCGAACCTAGATGAGCGCAAAATATGCCCATCCTCACTTTTCCAATCTGTAAACTGAAAATTACCATTTTCATCGTAATATTCTAGCAGTTTAATTTTGTATCCAGCCTCTAGCAATAATTTCGTCAAACTTTGGTAGGTATATAATTCTTTATGGTCGTCTGCTCCATCGCCATAACCACCTGGCTTTACCATGTTTATATAATCCGGATTTGGATGATTACCATCCGGAACGGCAATTCTGATAGCTCCATCCGGCTCTAAAAAATCATGGCAATTTTTAAGTGCTAGTATACCTTGTTCATAGCTTAAATGTTCAAAAACGTGTTCGGCTAAAAAACGATATACTTTTTTTTCTCCAAACAAATTCTGAAAAGAACTACTTTCTAATAGGTTTAATGAATGGATATTGGTAGCTAGCCAGCCAGGGTAACTGGTATACCCCGACCCAATAATAATCCTTAGCGGTTCGGAACTTAGGTTGATTTTACGTTTTAGCACATGGTAATCTACCGCTCTTTTGGGTGCTAATAGCAAGTTTTTAAGGTTATTTTTTAGATCATTCATTTACCAGCGCTAGCTTGTGCATAAAAATTTGTTGCAAATTAGTATTAAACTCTGCTATTTAGAAAAGAAATATGCACTTTGGTACAGTGGGAATTGTCATTAAAAACAGTCTTCGGTCAACCGTTATTAGCTACATTGGTATTGCCATTGGTGCTTTTAATTTGCTTTGGTTGTTTCCCAAATACCTCGAACCTTCTGAAATTGGAATTCTAAATATTCTATTAAACATTACGTCTATTTTGGTAATATTTACTCAATTGGGCGTAGGAAATGTTTCAGATAAATTTTTTCCTTATTTTAAAAATGATGAAAAAAAGAACAATGGGTTCTTGAGTTTCCTCTTTTTATATGGTGCATTTGGTTTAATTCTTTTCTCAGCAATATTTCCTTTTTTAAAAGGATTTCTAGTGAATTTATTTGGCGATAAATCTCCAGAAATTAGCAGCTACATACATTTAATTTTACCTTTTGTTATATTTTTCACTTTACTGAATGTTTGCGAAGCTTACATACGGGCAAATCAAAAAATATTTATTAATAATATAATTAAGGATGTTTATACAAGAATAGCAATTAGCATATTAACAATATTTTATGCTTATAATTTTATTGATTTTAATTTATTAGCCAGTTTAAATGTATATGCTTATGGTGTTGGGGTATTAATTTATTTAGTAATATTTAGTTGGATAAATCGTCTTTATTTAAATGTTGATTTTGCATTTCTAAAGAAACCAATTTTAAAAGAAATAGGAGTTTATGCTGGTTTTATAGTATTGGGTGGAAGCGGTTCGGTGCTATTAGCCTACATAGATTCTATCATGGTTGGTTATTTGAGCGGTTTAACACAAACCGGGATTTATGCCATTGCATTTTATATCGGAACAGTAATTGAAGTGCCCCGTAGAGCAATTTCTCAGGCTACCGTTCCGTTGGTTGCTGCAGCCTGGAAGAATAATGATTTACAACAAATAAAAACGTTTTACCAAAAGACCTCTATTAATCAATTAATAATTAGCATTTTTTTATTTCTCGGAATTTGGTGTAATGTAGATGAATTATTTATGTTAATTCCCAATGGGGAAAATTTTGTTACGGGTAAATACGTGATTTTATTTATTGGAATAGCCCGAATTTTAGATATGGCTGCAGGTATTAATGGCGAAATAATTCTTTATTCTAAATACTTCCGTTTTAATTTAATTGCCATAGTTATTTTAGGTGTTTTAAATATTGTATTTAATTATTTATTTATAAAATCCTATGGTTTAACAGGTGCTGCATTTGCTACCATGCTTAGTTTATTAATATTTAATATAATTAAAGGGTCCTTCATTTATTCAAAATATAAAATACATCCTTTTACATTTAAAACAATTTATGTTTTAGGATATGGAATTTTAATTTATTTAATTGTTTATTTTTTACCTGTATTGAATTTAATAAATACTGAGGATGCTATTTTTAATATCCTTATAAAAGGAATTATCATTTCGATTTTATTCGGCACATTGGTTATAAAAACAAAAGTTTCGGAAGATATTAATGCTATCTACCGAAACCTTATAAATAAATTTTAATGCTTAATTAAACGAATTTACTTGCAAATCGCTTGCGGTCATTTTCGTTTAAATATATTTTACGTAATCGCATACTGGCAGGAGTTAATTCTACGTATTCATCACCTTGTATGTATTCCATACACTCTTCTAATGAAAATTTAGTAGCTGGTGCAATACGTGTTGCATCGTCTTTACTGGTAGTACGGAAATTGGTAAGCTGTTTACCTTCTGTAATATTCACTACTAAATCCCCTTCGCGTGTATTTTCGCCTATAACCATCCCCTCGTAAACTTCTTCTCCGGGATTAATAAAAAATTTACCTCTATCCTGTAATTTATCAATACGATAAGCTGTTGCCATCCCTTTATCCATAGAAATTAACACACCATTAATACGGCCAGGAATTGTTCCTTTCCAAGGCTCATACGCCTTAAAACGGTGCGCCATTATGGCTTCTCCTGCAGTTGCAGTAAGTACGTTATTTCTTAAACCAATAATACCACGGGCCGGAATTTCGAATTCTAAATGTTGCAAATCTCCTTTTGGCTCCATGATAAGCAGATCTCCTTTACGTTGGGTTACCAACTCAATTACTTTACCGGCAGATTCTGCAGGAACATCCACAATCAAAGTCTCTATTGGTTCACATTTTTGCCCATCAATTTCTTTGATAATTACTTGAGGTTGCCCTACTTGTAACTCGTATCCCTCGCGGCGCATGGTTTCTATTAAAATAGCTAAGTGGAGAATACCTCTTCCGTATACTAAATAAGCATCCGGAGATTCGGTTTCTTCTACTTTTAAAGCCAAGTTTTTTTCCATTTCGCGGAACAATCTGTCTCTAAGGTGGCGAGAGGTTACAAACTTGCCTTCTTTACCAAAAAACGGGGAATTATTAATGGTAAATAACATGTTCATGGTTGGCTCGTCAATTTTGATAGTAGCCAATGCTTCCGGATTTTCGAAATCTGCAATGGTATCTCCAATTTCAAATCCATCAATTCCAACAATGGCACAAATATCTCCGGCACTAACTTCTTGTACTCTTATTTTTCCTAATCCTTCGAAAGTAAAAAGTTCTTTGATTCTGCTTTTTACAACTTTACCATCTTTCTTTACTAAAGAAACCGGCATGTTTTCTTTAACCGTTCCACGAGCTACTCTTCCAATGGCAATACGACCAACAAAAGAAGAATAATCTAGAGAGGTAATTTGCATTTGCAAAGTACCATCGTTAATTGGTGCAGCCGGAATGTGTTCCAAAATTGCATCCAACAATGGGGTAATATTATCTGTTTCTGTTTTCCAATCATTGTTCATCCAACCGTTTTTAGATGAGCCGTATAGGGTCGGAAAATCTAATTGTTCTTCGGTTGCTTCTAGGTTAAAAAAGAGTTCAAAAACTGCTTCGTTTACTTCATCCGGGCGGCAATTTTCTTTATCAACTTTATTAACCACTACTATCGGTTTGAGTCCTAAAGCCAAAGCTTTTTGTGTTACAAAACGAGTTTGAGGCATTGGGCCTTCAAAAGCATCTACCAACAACAATACCCCATCTGCCATTTTTAACACACGTTCTACTTCGCCACCAAAATCTGCGTGACCGGGAGTATCAATGATGTTTATTTTGATTCCCTTATAATTCACCGATACGTTTTTAGATACGATGGTGATGCCACGTTCCCGTTCCAAATCGTTATTATCTAAAATTAACTCTCCTTTGGTTTCGTTATCTCTAAACAGATTTGTTTGGTGTAAAATCTTATCAACCAAGGTTGTTTTCCCATGATCGACGTGGGCAATGATGGCAATATTTCTAATTTTTTGCATGTAAAAATGGATATTCTGAATTGGCTGCAAAGGTAGGCTTTTAAAACGGATTATTTACCCCTTTTGCCTAAATTGGTTCGGATGCTAAGATTAGCAGAAAGACGGATAAATACTTGATTAAAAGGAAATACCTACCTTAAAAACAAAATCGAACCTTAATCAAAGAAATAATTACACACAAAGGCGCTAGCATTTTTTATGTCGATAGAAAGATTTCTATCCTCCGAAATAAATGAAACCTGATTTCGGAATGCAGCAACGTATTTTTCTAAAACTGGGGATGTTGCCGATGGTCTTCTGAATTCTAGGGCTTGTGTTGCCGTAATCCACTCAATGGCTAGGATTGCATTTACATTATTTACCACTCGCCATGTTTTTATGGCGCCATTTGCCCCCATACTCACATGATCTTCTTGTCCGTTGGAAGAAGTAATGGAATCTACCGAAGCAGGGGTACACAATTGTTTGTTTTCGCTTACCAAAGATGCAGCGGTGTATTGCGGAATCATTAATCCGGAATTTAACCCAGGATTTGCGACTAAAAATGCGGGTAAATCTCTGCTTCCGGAGATTAATTGATAGGTACGGCGCTCCGATATATTACCCAACTCGGCTAATGCTATGGCTAAAAAATCGAGTGCTAAAGCCAATGGTTGTCCATGAAAATTACCGCCCGATACAATTAAATCTTGCTCGGCGAAAATATTGGGATTATCGGTTACGGAATTTATTTCGGTAATGAATACTTTCTCAGCATAGACAATGGCATCTTTACTGGCACCATGTACCTGTGGGATACAACGAAAAGAATAGGGGTCTTGTACTTGGTTTTTAGTAGCATTGGCAAGTGGACTATTTTGTAATAATGCTACCAAATATTTTGCGGTAGATAACTGACCTAAGTGAGGTCTTATTTGGTGGATGGCTTCTAAAAATGGCTCGGTTTTGCATAAGAATGCATCCATACTTATTGCCGAAGCAACATCTGCCGCTACCGAAAATTGCTTAGCTTTTAACAAACACCAAACGCCATAAGCACTCATGAACTGGGTGCCGTTCAATAGCGCTAAACCTTCTTTAGATTTAAGATGAAGGGGTTCCATTCCGAAAATGGACAAAACCTCAGCTGCTGGTAATTTTCTGCCTTCAAAATGAACTTCTCCCAATCCAAGTAGAGGTAAAGAAAGATGTGCAAGGGGAGCCAAATCTCCGGATGCGCCCAAAGAACCTTTGGTATACACCACCGGCAAAATATCGTAATTAAAAAAGTCGATTAATCTTTGAACGGTTTCTAAATGAACTCCCGAATGTCCATAAGAAAGCGACTGAATTTTCAGAAACAGCATTATTTTCACAATTTCTTCTGGCACTTCATCTCCAACACCGCAAGCATGTGACATCACCAGATTTTTCTGTAATTGTTCTAAATTTTCAGGAGCTATTTTTACATGTTGTAAATAACCAAAACCGGTATTTATTCCATAAATTGGGTCGGTACTGCTACTTATTTTAGCATCTAAATAATTTCTGCAAGCGGTTATTTTATTTACCGTTTCGTTGGATAATTCCAATACAGTTTTTCGCTCCAAAATTTTGCTAATGTCTTCGAGCGTGATTGGATTTGCGCTTATCTCGTGTTTGTACATAGTTTCCTCCTTCTTTGCGCTTAATTTGGTTTAGGATAATTTTCTTAATAGGTTTTTGGTAGATACTTTCTCCTGCTCTCCGGTTTCCATGTATTTTAACGTCAACTCTCCCGATTTCATTTCCTCCTCGCCAATTAGAATTACCAATGGGATGTTTTTATCGTTGGCATACTTTAATTGTTTTTGAATTTTGGCAGATGTTGGGTACAACTCGGCGCTGATGCCGGCATTGCGGATAGATTGTAAAATTGGTAATGCAAACTTCTCTGCATTGGCATCAAAATTAGTAATCAAAACTTTGGTACTTTGAGTTGTGTTGTTCGGGAAAAGTTGCAACTCATTAAGCACATCATAAATCCGATCTGCCCCAAAAGAAATTCCTACTCCGGTAAGCCCTTTTAGTCCGAACATTCCGGTTAGGTCATCGTAACGGCCACCGCCACCTATACTTCCCATGGCTACTTCGTTGGTTTTTACTTCGAAGATTGCTCCTGTATAATAATTTAATCCGCGAGCCAAGGTGATATTGATTTCTACTTTTGCATTTTTTAATTGGAAAACATGTAGGTATTCTAGTACTTTTTCTATTTCTTCTATTCCTTTTAACCCAATTTCTGATTTGCTCATCACTTTTTTGAGTGCGGCTAATTTTTGCAAATTACTTCCACTCAAATGTATAATAGGTGCTAATATTTCTACATCAGAATTACTAAAACCTCTTTCTAAAAGTTCTTTATTTACACCTTCTAAGCCTATTTTATCTAATTTATCTATGGCGATGGTCATGTCCATCATCAATTGTGGTTTGCCCAAGGTTTCGGCAATGCCTGCCAATATTTTTCGATTATTTAATTGGATGACGAAATCTTTCAGTCCTAAATTACTGAGTGCCTCATCGTATATACATACAAATTCTGCTTCATTTAATAAAGAATCAGAGCCAACTACATCGGCATCGCATTGGTAGAACTCTCGGTAACGTCCTCTCTGAGGTCTATCGGCACGCCAAACGGGTTGTATTTGGTAACGTTTAAACGGTAGGGTTATATCGTTTTGATGCATTACTACATAGCGTGCAAAAGGCACGGTTAGGTCGTAGCGAAGGGCTTTTTCGGAAATATATTTGGTAATGTTTTGTGAGTTATTTGTTGGATCAGATAGGTTTACATCCTTCAGAAAATCACCAGAATTTAATACTTTAAATATAAGCTTATCGCCTTCATCCCCGTATTTTCCGGTGAGGGTACTCAGGTTTTCCATCGTTGGCGTTTCGATGGGTTGATATCCGAATTTACGGAATACCGTACGGATGGTGTCGAAAATATAGTTTCTTCTCGCTACTTCTACCGGCGAAAAATCTCTGGTTCCTTTTGGTATGCTAGGTTTCAAATTCTAATAGTTAGGTATGCAAATTAGTTAATGCGTTATTGAGCTTTAATTTTTGAATATTGATTTTCAAATTATTCAATTACCTACCATATCTTCTGGTCGCACCCAAGCATCAAATTCTTGGGGCGTGGTGTAGCCAAGTTTAACAGCAACTTGTTTTAAGGTTTTTCCTTGTTTATGTGCCGTTTGGGCAATTTCTGCCGCTTTATAATATCCAATTTTGGTGTTTAATGCCGTTACCAACATCAGGGAATTTTCCAGATTTTTTTGGATGTTATCGTGTAAAGGAGCAATTCCTTGCGCACATTTTACATCGAACGAAACACAAGCTTCGCCAATTAATTTTGCCGAGTGTAGGAAGTTGTAAATCATCATCGGCTTAAAAACATTTAATTCAAAATGCCCAGTTGCCCCACCAATGTTGATGGCAACATCGTTCCCTAAAACTTGGGCAGCAACCATGGTTAGTGCCTCACTTTGGGTTGGATTTACCTTGCCCGGCATGATAGACGATCCAGGTTCATTATCCGGAATGTATAATTCGCCAATGCCACAACGTGGACCCGAGGCCAGTAAGCGAATATCGTTGGCAATTTTCATTAAACTAACTGCTACCGTTTTAAGCGCACCATGTGCCTCCACAATAGCATCGTGGGCAGCTAATGCTTCAAATTTATTTTCGGCGGTGATGAAAGGCAAGCCGCTCAGTTTGGCAATATGTTTAGCTACATTTTCTGAGTAGCCCTTTGGTGTATTGATGCCGGTACCAACGGCGGTACCGCCCAATGCCAATTCGGATAAATGTGCCAAGGTGTTATCTATCGCTTTTAATCCATGATTTAATTGCGAAACATAACCCGAAAGTTCTTGCCCAAGGGTAAGCGGAGTGGCATCCATTAAATGGGTTCTGCCAATTTTTACCACGCCCATGTATTCTGCCGATTTTTTAGCTAAGGTATCGCGCAATTGCTTGATACCTGGAATGGTAACGTCTACTAACATTTTATAGGCGGCAATGTGCATGGCCGTTGGGAAAGTATCGTTACTAGATTGCGATTTATTTACATCGTCGTTCGGGTGAACTGCTTTTTCTTCGTCGGTTAGTTTACCTCCATTTATTACGTGAGCCCGGTAAGCAATTACCTCATTGGCGTTCATGTTGCTTTGTGTGCCCGAGCCAGTTTGCCAAACCACTAATGGGAATTGGTCATCCAGTTTTCCGGCTAAAATCTCATCGCAAGCAGCTGCAATTAAATCTGCTTTTTCTTTGCTCAACACACCTGCTTCAAAATTGGTTAGTGCTGCTGCTTTTTTCAGGATAGCAAATGCCCGTATAATTTCGATGGGCATTTTATTGGTATCGCGGGCAATGTTAAAGTTTTCAATAGAGCGCTGGGTTTGTGCGCCCCAGTATTTATCGGCAGGTACGTTTACCTTGCCCATGGTATCTTTTTCTATGCGGAATTCCATTGCAGATTTTTTTTGTGGATGAATAGCAAAGGTAAAAAAAAGAGGCAGGAATTAATTCCTGCCTCTGATATATAAAGTAAGGTCTACTAAATAGACTAATAATGATTTTTAATTATAATTGGTTCAATATCGTCATCTTCAAAAATATATAATGTTCTACTTCCGTGTAATTGAAAACTATCATCAGGCCTAAATTTAGGTCCTTTTACTATTTTACCATTTTTATCCCTTATTTTAAATCTTTTCTCTGAAAAGGGTGGAAGAAATGGTTCAACAATTCTTTGAAAATTCTTTTTAGTATTGGAAGTAAACTCTAAACAAAAAGTTTCCCTAAAACTTGAGTCATAAATTATTACAATTCTATCCTGTATTTTCGTATAATAATTTGGAAAGATAAAGTCATTTTTTAAATTATCGAATGAATGATAATTGACATTTATACTATAAGACCGCCTTACCTTTTTCCCATCTAAACTCGACGATCCTTTCATAAATATTGTAACATAACCTCTACCTGTTGAAAAAAGAGATGTATCATTGTTTCGTTCATTGATATAAAAAATTAGTTGTTCCAATAAAATTGAATCAGTAATTAATATTTCTTTTATATCCGTTTGATATTTTTTATCACATTCATTATTTGCTTTTACATGAAATGTAAATCCCATTAAAATAAAAAGAAATATACCTAGCTTTATCATGCTTATTATTTAATTGATTCGCATATATCAATCAGATTGCCAAACTGTTTATTAAAAAAACTATTTGATGCATTAAATTTCTATTTACTTCAACTCATTCCCATCATAGGTTTTGCTCCAGAGTTCGTTGCCGTCAGAATCGTAGGTTATGAATTTCAATACCCGCTCGGTGCGTTTGCCGGTTACTTCAATCATCCCAAAGTTACGTTTGCCTTCTACCAAAGTTCCGGGTACTCTAAATCGATTATTTTCTCTGGTAGAAACCCCCGTTGCAGCACCTGAAGTAAGCGGTGAAGAAGTAAAATCTACTACTTTTTTGCCGTTGGTTAAGGTCATTACACTAAGTTCGGTATGGTGCCTATCGCCGGAAAGGAATACTAATCCCGAAATATTTTCGGCTGTGAGGGCAGCAATCAAAGCATCGCGCTCTGCGCCAAAAGTAGCCATGTTCTCAAAAACAGGCTCTGAGTTTACAAACTGCCCACCAATGCATACAAATTTAAATGGAGCAGAACTGGATTTTAATGCATCTACCAACCATTCAAATTGTTTGCTGCCTATAATGTGGCGCTCGCCGGTAGTTCTTCTGTTTGGGGTACGGAACCAACGGTTATCCAACAAAAAGAAATGCATGTCGTTCCATTGGAAAAAGGAGGTGATGCCTTCGTTATCTAAACCATAGCTAGGGTTAGCCCAAAAATCCATAAAGGCTTTGCGGGTTTTATCTTTATGAATAAAAGAACGGTCGGAATCGTTAGGGCCATAATCGTGGTCGTCCCAAATGGCATACTGGCTTATAGAACCTAATAATGGTTGTAGCTCAGGTAAAGAACGTGCATTTGTATTCCGTTGATTAATGCCAGTGGTAGTATACCAATCGGGTTCGCGGTAGTAAAAATTATCGCCCAACCAAAGCATTAAATCGGGTTTTTTATTAAAAATACTGGTAAAAATGTGCATTTCGCCACCGTAAGGGTTACCGGGACGGTCGTATTCGGTTTGCACATCAAAATAGCAACTGCCCATGGCAATTTTAAAATCAGGAGGATCGGAGCGGTATTGCCATAATGTTTGGCTTTGAAATTCGAGGGGATATGGTCTGTCTACTTTTTTGCCGTTTATAAGCAACTCGTAGGCATAGCGTATGCCGGGTTCTACTTTATCCGCAATTAGGTGTGCGGTAAAGCCATCTGCTTTTTGAGTTCTCACTGCATCGGTTTTGTATCGGATAGCTGGTTTTGTTTTATCCCAATACACAATTTCTACCAAGGCAGGTTCGGTGGTTTGAGCCCATAGTTTCACTTCTTTCATATCACTGTATCCAACCATGGGTCCGGATTGTAATAAGGTTTTTTGTGCATGAGCCGTCTGCCCAAGTACTAATAAAAAGGCAATTAAGTAAGTTGCAACTACATTTAATCTCATAATTCTTGAATTTTTAGGAACAATAAAAGTAGTATTTACTCTCAAAAATCTTGTTAACTTAATGTAAAATATGCTTTTTCGTTCATTCATACTTCATATCCCATCAAAAAACTATATTGCATACTTATTTTTAACCAACATGAAATCACTAAAGAAATTACTTTTATTGGTATGTATACCCGCTTTATTTGCTTGTAGCAATAATAAAGTAGATGCCCTGTATTACAACGGAACGGTTTATACCGTAAATGAAAACTTCGAAACTGCAGAAGCTTTTGTAGTGAAAGACGGTAAATTCATAGCCGTTGGAAAGTATCTGGATTTACGCGAGAAATATGCTGCCAAAGAAGAAATAGACTTAAATGGTGCCTTTGTTTACCCCGGCTTTATCGATGGTCATTGCCATTTTTATCGCTATGGATTAGGTTTACAACAAGTGGATTTGGGCGGAGCTGCCAGCTATGATGAAATGGTGGATAGGGTGGTGAAACATGCAGCAGAAAATCCATCCGATTGGATTTTAGGTAGGGGATGGGATCAGAATCTTTGGCCCGATAAAAAATTCCCGACCAGAAAAGCATTGGATGAGTTGTTTCCGGATAAACCGGTGTTATTAATTAGGGTGGATGGGCATGCTGCCGTAGCCAATGCAAAAGCATTGGAGCTTGGCGGAATAACTGCAAATACCAAGATGGTTGGCGGTTTAGTTGAGTTGATAAACGGAGAAATGAGTGGTATTTTAATAGATAATGCCATTGATTTGGTATCTGCTAAAATTCCAGAAAAAAGTGTGGAGGAAAAGAAAGCAGCTTTACTTAAAGCACAAGAAAATTGCTTTGAGGTAGGCTTAACTACGGTGGTAGATGCAGGTTTAGAGAAAGAAACCATCGACCTGATAGACGAACTGCACAAAGGAAAACTATTGCAAATGCGCATTTATGCCATGCTAAATCCATCCGAAGGAAATAAAAAGCATTATTTCGAAAACGGAATTTACAAAACCGATTATTTAAACGTTCGTTCTTTTAAGATTTATGCCGATGGAGCATTAGGCTCTCGCGGTGCTTGTTTATTACAACATTACAGCGACCAACCGGGGCATTTAGGATTTTTGTTGCAAGAACCTAAGTACTTTAAAGAAATAGCCATTGAATTGAACAAATATGGTTTTCAGATGAATACGCATTGCATTGGCGATTCTGCCAACCGTCATGTATTGGATGTATATGGAGAAGTTTTGGGTGGAAAAAATGATAAACGTTGGAGAATTGAGCACGCACAAGTAATTAGCCCTACCGATTTTGTAAAATTTGCCGATTACAGTGTCATCCCATCTGTACAAACTACCCATGCCACTAGCGACATGTATTGGGCGGGCGAACGTTTAGGAACTGAGCGTTTAAAAGGTGCCTACGCTTACCAAGATTTAATTAAACAATTTGGTTTGATTGCTAATGGAAGTGATTTTCCGGTAGAAGGAATCAATCCACTTTGGGGATTTTATGCTGCCGTTGCTAGGCAAGATGATAAATTATTTCCCGAAGGAGGTTTTCAGATGGATAATGCCATGAGCCGAGCAGATGCGCTCCGCGGTATGACCATTTGGGCTGCGTTTGCCAATTTTGAGGAAAAAGAAAAAGGCAGTATTGAAGCAGGTAAGTTTGCCGATTTTGTAATACTAGAAAAAGATATCATGACCGTGCCTATACGCGAAGCCAGAGACGTGAAAGTAAAAAGCACATTTGTGAATGGAGTAAAGGTGTTTTAAAGGATGGAAAAGGGGCACAAGTCACAGACTTGCGTTAGTGAGGGTATATTTAAAAATACTTAATAGTATAAATGAAAAATAACCCATCAAAGGATCATCACTATATTCCTGTCTTTTATTTGGAGAATTTTGTCAATGAGGAAGGCAAATTTTTCATTTATAAAGTTAAAGACCGAAGGTTTAAAATGAACGGTCAGCCGTTTACCCCAAAGTCACCCTCTCTCGCGCAAGCATTAGCGTAGCGGTGCTTGTGTGTATAAAGTTTTTGATGCAATTTTAAGGAAGTATATAACACAAATGGAATTTTTGACAGTACTCCAACATATGGTTGAATAAAAATACCCAAAAGTGAATTGCAATGAACAATAAAGTGATTTATAGAATACTTATACTTTGTATGTTGTTTTCATGTAATGAAAAGCACTCTCAGGTTAAAAATATTTGTTTAGATAGGGCATTAGAAAATACCTCAACGAGTCCTGCCTTCATATCAATTGATTTAATTGATGAGAATAAAATGGTTTATCCAGTTGTATTAGACAGCGATATTTTACATGATATTTTTAGGAGTCAAAAAAGACAGTTAATAGAAGAATACAAAACGTTGATACATGAACATATAGAGAATGCTAAACCTTTATTTATTCATTATCAATATTTTAATAGATTTAAACATGGCATTGTAAACATGAGTTTGTTAAGTGATACCTCTAAGACCAAGGAAGATTTTTTAAATACATATTACCAAGCAAATAACCAATTAAAACAATTAGATGATGAAGTTGTAAAAGCGGTTTTATACAAGGGATTTAAGCTTTGGGGGATATTAAACATTCAAGATGGCTACTCAGGATATATCTATCATTACACGTGTAATCCAAATCACAAGGGACCTACATGGAATTTTGATTAATTGTAACTAGTATGCAGCAGCAAATATAAATTCCCTCTCTCGTGCAAGCATTAGCGTAGCGGTGCTTGTGTGTTTAAAGTTGAAGAAGGCTATTCGGGAAAATAGTAAAGAGAGCAGGCGAGATTGGATGTTATGGATGATGCAAAGAGCAGGGAAATGGAACGGAAATAATAAGGATTTTCAATTTTGGCAACAAGACAATCATCCGATAGAATTAGTGGATAATTATATGTTGGATCAAAAACTGACCTATTTACACAATAATCCCGTAGAATCGGGCTATGTAAGCAATCCCGAAGATTATACTTACAGTAGTGCAAGGGATTATTGCGGAGAAAAGGGTTTGTTAGATATACAGTTGATAGAATAAACGATGAATTGTCACAAGCACCGCTACGCTAATGCTTGCGCTAGAGGGGTGGGATTTTTAGCACTAAACTTCATTTAACCACTGAACCGCCAATTTCTTGTAGGTGCTGTTATATGCCGCTTTTTCTTCTGTCATTTTAAGTTTATTATTTTGTCTGCAATTTGTCGGCAGTGGTCAATGCTTCCTAAAACACCAATTGTAACTGTTTCTATTTCGTAAAGTTTTTTAGCAATTGTTTCTGTGTCTGCCCCGTTAATTTTTAAGCTAAAAATTGTCGGTGTGTAACTTTGATACTCGTCTCTTGGTGCACTGTCGTTAACGCCAATTGGGTCCCAGTCATTCCAAAGTATTTCGTCAATTGCTTTATAAAGTTCTTTCTGTTCTGATGTCATACCCATTAGTTAAAAATTGATTTTATTTTGTCAAAAAAAGATGGTTTGTCAGGATAAATATTTTTTGGGTCAAATGGGTCGAACTTGTCTTCGTAGGCATCTTCTATAATTCGTCCTGGCTCATATTTATGTCCTTCTTTGTCTGTCAGTGTAGGAAAGCAGTAAATTGTCTTACTGTGGGTGTTTGGGTTTAAAAATTCAACACGAATTATTGCTTCTGTAATAAAGTCCGATGGAAAACCATTTGCTTTTAATTCCTTGTCGATAATATTGGGCAAGTCTTTTAAATTAACAGTAAGCGGATATAAATTTAATTCTGTCGGTTGAATAGTTTGATTTAAGATGTCAATAGTCGCCTCTGTAAGTTGTAGCTTTCTTGCTGCGTTTACAAGCCAGTCAGCCATATAACCGCATTTGTAATAGCGTTCCGTCCCGAAAAAGCTTTTTGTCAGGTTGTGTGGAAGTCCGTTTAAATTTTTACGTTTTGGCATTGTCTGTCTGTCGTCCTAAAGTGGCATATAACTTGTTTATATGTCCACCTTCCTAACTTTAAAAGTATACAATATTTCCAAAAACAAGAGATATAGGTACACCTTTTTGGCAAAAAAGTAGTGTTTATTTCTAAATATCCAGATCATCTAATGGCTACTTATTTTTCTGTAATTCTTTTGTGCTCACATGGGTATAGATTTGTGTCGTTTTAGAACTACTGTGCCCCAATAATTCTGGTATATACCGCAAATTAAATTCAAATAGAATACTCAAAACAAGAAGGCTTCGCGATCGCGAAGCCTTCTTGTTTTGTTGCTAGTTGTAGTTGATTTTCTCAACGATTGCTATCAAATTATTATTTCAACGTAAACTCAGTAGAGCCCATTAAAAATCCATCGCAAAAGAAAATAGCTTTGTATAAACCAGGGGTAAAGTCCGTGTTTTTCTCAAAAGCGATTGAATATAAATTAGTGCCCGGCTGGTAATTAATTCTAGAAATGCTAGAGTACATGATTTCATTATCATCAGCAGTCATGAAAGTGGCATTACCATCGTTGGCTACATACAAGGAACCATCTGGTTGGTAAACTTGCACATACACATCGCGCTCACCCGGTACTGAAAAAGAATTTTCGCGTAGGTTGAAGTTAAAGTTTATACGGTAAGCATTTTTAGCACGACTAACCTTGGCTTCGCGCCCGCTGTTGCGAATACGAACCGGCTCTGCTTTAATCATTTGAATTCGTAAAGCTTGTGCTGCAGCAACCTTAAAATTTAAGTTTCTGTTTTCATCTCTTAAATCGGTATTGGTTTTATTTGCATCATCTACATTGGTTTTTAAAACAGTATTATCAAATTTCAATTTGGTATTTTCTGTTTTCAATGCGGTAATTTCTGCCGTATATCGGTCAACGTTTCTGCGCAATTGGCTTATTTCTGTTCTTGCAGTAGTTAATTCTGCCTCAGTGAGCTTGCCCTTGTTTAATGCAGTTTGCAAAGCATTTATTTTTTGCTTTAACTCTATTTCTTTTGCCTGTAAGTCGGCGCTAAGTTTATTGGTGCTTTGTGTTGCAGCATCTAATTCAGATTTTGCTACATCTAACTCGCGTTGTAAAAACGCTTTTTCGTCGGTTACAGTGATGATGCGCGTTTCTACTTTGCTTTTAGAAAGATATAAGTATGCGGTAGTACCCAATAACAATACTACAACTGCTATCAAGAAATATAAGGTACTTGATTTTTGATTTTCCATTCGTTTGGTTATTTATTTAAGAGGTTATTTGATTTTTCTTTTGTTCGTCGATATAATTCAATCGCAGATCGGTTAAAAACTGATCTAACAATCTACTTAAATCTGGGCTTAAATTTCCTTGTGTTTTTTCTTTGAGCATTTCTAGCATCTCAATAGATTCTTTTGCTTGTTCTAAATTAACTTCGGTTTTGTTGGTAACTGGGTTTATTAATTTGCCCAGCCCTTGCATAGCTGCACTGTGAAATATATACAATAGCGATCCAAATAATTGATCTTTTCTATCCATATTCTAATTTTTTGGTTAATTATGCAAATATAGGAATTCCTTTTGCAACAAGAATGTTGCCAAAAAGGGCAGAAATTCCATCATTATTAACATTATAAAAAGAGGATATCAAAAATTAGGCAAGATTATAGCATGCAATGAGGCATATTTTTACATTTTTGTGTATGATTCGTTTTGCCATTCTTTTTCTCTTTCTAGTTGTTACTTCAAGTTCTGTTTTTTCTCAAAAGCGCGAGTTTCGTGGGGTTTGGATAGCTACAGTAGCCAATATCGATTGGCCCGGCAGTATAAACCAATCTTCCATCATTCAACAACAGGAGTTTAGAATGATACTGGATGAACATCAAAAATCGGGCATAAACGCAGTTTTTGTACAAGTAAGACCAGCTGCAGATGCATTTTATGCAAAAAGTAAAGAACCTTGGTCTTATTGGTTAACCGGCAAGCAAGGGCAAGCGCCTTCTCCTTTTTACGATCCATTACAGTTTATGATTGAAGAAGCGCACAAGAGAGGCATGGAAATACATGCTTGGTTTAATCCGTATAGGGCATCGCATAAAAGTAACACAACTCCTTTAGCATCTAATCATATTACTCGGCAAAAACCGGAATGGTTTTTTACCTACGACGGTATGCGATTATTTAACCCTGGGTTGCCCGCAGTTAGAGAATATATTACTTCCGTTATTTTAGATGTGGTTAAGAACTACGACATTGATGGAGTGCATTTAGACGATTACTTTTATCCTTACCCCATTGCTAAGCAAGTTATCCCGGATGATGCCACGTTTAGGCAATTCCCTAATGGATTTACGAATAAAAACGATTGGCGCAGAAACAATGTAAACTTATTGATAAAGATGCTGAACGACAGTATAAAATACACCAAACCATATGTAAAATTTGGAGTAAGTCCGTTTGGTATCTGGAAAAATGCCAGCAGCGACCCACAAGGTTCCCCTACTAGTGGTGGCGAATCTTTCTTTACACAGTTTGCAGATTCTAGAGAGTGGGCAAAACAAGGCTGGGTTGATTATATATTACCCCAATTGTATTGGCATTCTAATCATCCAAGAGCATCGTATACCAAATTAGTAGATTGGTGGAGCAATAATAACTATAACAGTCACCTCTATTTGGGCATGGGAGCATACAGAATTGGGGCAAGAGATGTTAGCGATTGGCAAAACCCCAATCACATGCCTAACCAAATACGGTACGGTAGAAAAAACCCTAAAGTAAGTGGTTTTGTATACTACAGTTCTAAATCATTAATGGCAAATTTACTAGGTTTTACAGATTCACTTCGACTAAATTTACATCCAACCATAGCTATTCCGCCAACTATGCCATGGAAAGATAATGTAGCCCCATTGGCACCCCCAGATTTAAAGGCACAGGTTTCTAACAAACAAGTTTCACTCGGTTGGAAAGCTAGTGGTGGGGCCATTGATGGAGGTATTCCAAGGGCTTATGGCGTTTATAGATTTGATATAGATGAAGAGATTGATTTGGAAAAACCTCACAAACTATTGGCTGTGGTTTGGAATAATACCATGTTCAACGATCAAACTATCATGCCTAATAAAAAGTATGTTTATGTTGTAACCGCATTTGACCGTTTGTGGAACGAAAGCGAAGCCGATTGTAAATTATTTGTGGAAACTTCGGGAATCAATTAATCTGATGATAAAATTACCGGTTGCTTTCAAAGAAAATATAGTAGCTCAATTAGGAGCAGAATCTCATGAAATGTTGGATGCAATTTCGTCAACAGCATCACCGGTAAGTATTAGAATCAATTCTAAAAAACTAAAACATCTACCCAAATTAGAAGCTGTTCCTTGGTGCAAAGATGCTTTTTATTTGCCCCAACGCCCTTTATTCACACAAGATCCTCTTATACATGCGGGAGCTTATTACGTGCAAGAAGCATCTTCTATGTTGTTGGATACCGTTTTAAGGCAAATACTATCCGAAGAACCGGTAAAAATGTTGGATGTGTGTGCGGCACCCGGCGGTAAAAGTACTCTCATTGCTTCTGTTTTGCCCGAAGGAAGCATTTTAGTTGCCAATGAGGTTATAAAATCCAGATCTAATATTTTATTAGAAATCCTACAAAAGTGGTCGGCAGACAATACCATTGTAACCTCTAATGACCCATCACAACTAGGGAAACTTACCGCTTTTTTTGATTGTATTTTGGTGGATGCACCCTGCTCTGGCGAAGGGTTGTTCCGCAAAGATCCAGAGTCGTGTAATCAATGGTCGGAGGAAGCAGTACATCTTTGTATGCAACGCCAAAAGAGAATATTGGCTGATGTGTGGCAAGCACTTTCTGAAGGTGGATACTTAATTTACAGTACATGTACCTATAATTCATCAGAAAACGAAGAAATTATGCAATGGGTCTGTGAAACATTAGGGGCAGAAGAAATAAAAATTAAGGTTCATCCAGAATGGGGATTCACACAAGGTAATCCGTATGGCTTGCATGCATTTCCACACAAAGTAAAAGGGGAGGGATTTTATATTGCACTTTTGCAAAAAACCGCCACAAACCATCCCTCAAAATATTCTAATCGGTTTTCTAAAAACCTAAATCAGGTTCCAAAAGAGAAAATAAGTGCCCTAAAAAACATATTGCCCAACTTGCTTTTTTCTGAGTATAGAAATAAAATAGTTGCCTATACACACGATTTTAAAGAAGTATTATCCTACCTAGATCAGAACTTATATATTCAAGAAGCAGGTTTATCGGTTGGCACCTTTATTCATAATGAGCTTATTCCCGAACACGCTTTAGCTTTAAGTAACCACCTACAAGTTGGCACTTTTCCCAACATTCTACTTTCGCATAAAGAATCTTTGCATTATTTACGTAAAGATGTATTGCACCCTCAAAGCAACACTAATGGTTGGCACTTAGTTCAATTTAATGGAATAGGTTTGGGCTGGATGAAACAATTACAAGGGCGAAGCAACAATGCTTATCCCAAAAATTGGCGCATACAAATGGAGATTAAACAGGTAGAAGAAGAAAATCTATTTTCTCTTGGCAGATTCATTTAAAAGATTTCCAATTCCGCCTTTTTTTCTCATGAATTCTAACCCTTGAATTTCTGTTTTATTTAGGGGGATAAAGGCATCACTTTCCCAATTTGTATTTCTTGAACGAAGCTCCACAATGTCATCATCATGGGTTAGATTTTGCATTAATCCATCGTGAAAGACTTGAAATTTGCCGTATTCATAAAACAACAAAGTGGAGTTTACGGAAACTCTAGAGCTAAAATCTCGATAGGTTGCATTGTAAGAAACCGTAGTTTTAAGAAATTCTGGCGTAAGATTTCCGTCACTTGTTTCTTTAAATCGTATTTCATTTTCTATTTTAATGTTGTTTACAGAACTTTCATAAGTTCTTCTTAAAACCGCTTGTTTTTCGTCAAGTAAATGACCTTTAAAATAGAGGATATTAAAATTGTTGGCATCTACTTGCATGTATCCGCTCCAACACGGTCCAATGGTTTTATTTATGGGTAGTTTTGGTTCAAATTCAATGATGTAGTATTGTTTATCTAATTCTGTAAACGTATTGGTGATGGTAAATCGGTAAAATGCATCAGCTCTACGCTGTAAAATTTTCATAAAACGGATATCGGGTTCTTCAAATCTAGGATCTATTAGCTTAAACGATTCGGTTATTGCCATTGCATTATCAATAAAAAAATAATGCTCCTGTTTGTTATTGGTTAACCTACCATATTTGGCGCCTAGCATCTCCCAAGCTTTTATCCCATTGTTGTTTATAATGGCCCGATGTTGTGTTTCGATAAACCCTACCATATCCTCATCATTAAATGTAGTTTGGCGGTAATATGCTTTTCCTCCGTAGGTTATTTTTTCTTTTTCGAGTGCATTTTGGTAGATGTTTTGGATGAGGTTGCGAACGAAAATGGAATCATAAATGTTTACTTCATTTAGTTCATAAGCCAATGGATTAAGGTAGATGAATAGACTATCTTCTGTAAAAATTTCAGCAAGTACAGATTCATAACCTAGGCTACGTATACTAATTTTGGTTGGTAAACTATCTACCATGAATTTAAACTCACCAGCATCATTACTAATGGTACCCTTGCCTTGAGCGTTTAATAAAATACTTGCATTAGCAATTGGCAACTTAGTTTGGGCATTGTATACCGCACCTGAAATGAATATTTGTGCCGAAACAGATACTACAACAAATAAGGAGAAGAAAGTTGTAATTATTCTTTTCATTTAATGAATCTGAGTAACTAATGTAAGAATTTTGAAGAACAAATAGAGCTTCTAACTCAAATGCAATTCAATTTACGTGTACAAGCACTAAATATTCGGCAAAACTGCGTTTTTATACGTTATCCTATGTCTTTACGTTAAGTTAACATTACTCCAATATAATTACTCAAATATTTGCACCTTTGTATCAACCTAAATAAGTTAACAAATGCAATTTACCGCTGCACAACTCAGTGAAATACTTAACGGTACCATTGAAGGTAATCCCCAAGCAATAGTTTCCCGTTTATCTAAAATAGAAGAAAGCGGACCGGAATCTCTAACATTCCTTGCAAACCCAAAATACGAGAACCACCTATATGCCACGCTAGCCTCCATTGTTATAGTAAATCAAGATTTAAAATTAGAACGCCCTGTATCCACTACGCTAATTCGTGTACAAGATGCCTACTTGGCATTTTCAAAATTATTAGATGTTTACAACACACTGAATTTGAATAAAACGGGCATTGAAGAACCTTCTTTCATACATCCTAATGCTAAGTTTGGCAAAGATGTATACATAGGTGCATTTGCTTATATAGGCCAAGGAGTAAAACTAGGCAATAACGTAAAAATTTATCCTCATTGTTATATCGGAGATAATGTAACCATTGATGATGATACCGTAATTTTTTCTGGTGTAAAAATATACCACGATTGTATAATTGGTAAACAGGTTGTAGTACATTCTAGCACCGTTATAGGAAGTGATGGTTTTGGATTTGCTCCACAGCTAGATGGTTCGTATACCAAAGTAAGTCAAATCGGAAATGTAATCATTGAAGATAGTGTAGAAATTGGCTCCAATGTATCCATTGATAGAGCAACCATGGGTTCCACCATTTTGCGTAAAGGCGTTAAATTAGATAATCTAATACAGATAGCTCACAATGTAGAAATTGGTCAGAATACGGTTGTAGCTTCTCAAGCTGGCGTATCTGGTAGTACCAAAATTGGCGAAAACTCCATCATAGGCGGACAAGCCGGAATTGTAGGCCACATAACCATAGCAAAAGGCAGTAAAATAAATGCACAATCGGGCATAGCAAAAACCATAAAAGAAGAAAACGAAAAATGGAGCGGCTCTCCGGCAGTAAAATTCTTAGATAACTACCGCTCTCAAGCGGTTCTAAGGCGTTTACCCGAGTTAGAAAAACGGATCGAAGAACTGGAACAAATCCTTAAAGAACTTAAACAAACCACTATCTGATAAACTTTAGTTCATTCAAAAAGGTTTTTTACCTTTGAAACAGTTAAAAAACAATTGATACTGTTTCTTTATCATGAACCAAAAACAACGTACCCTAAAAACTTCGGTAACGGTTACGGGAGTAGGATTACATACCGGAACTCCTGTAAACATGACTTTGCATCCTGCAGCAGAAAATCATGGTTATAAATTTCAACGGGTAGATTTACCTGATTCCCCAATTATAGATGCAGATGTAGATTTGGTAATAGAAACCGCCAGAGGCACTACCATTGCACAAAATAATACCAGTATAGCTACTATAGAGCACACCTTAGCTGCTTTGGTTGGATGCGAATTGGATAATGTATTAATAGCTCTTGATGGCCCTGAGTGCCCAATAATGGATGGTAGTTCAAGGGTATTTGTAGAAGCCATTCTCAAAACCGGAATCGTAGAACAAGAAGCTGAACGTGAATATTTTACCGTAACACAAAACATCTATTTTGCAGATGAAAACGGGCAAGTAGAAATGATAGCCATGCCAAGCGATGATTATAGGGTTACCGTAATGGTAGACTATAACTCGCCAGTTTTAGGAAGCCAGCATGCAAGTATTTCTAATATATCCGAATTCAATAAAGAGATTTCTTCTTCGCGCACTTTTTGCTTTTTGCACGAGTTAGAGATGCTTTTATCTCATAATCTAATAAAAGGAGGAGATTTAAATAATGCCATTGTGGTTGTAGATAAAGAGGTAAATCAAAAAGAATTAGCCGATTTAGCTAAGCTATTTAATAGAGAATCTGTAGGTGTTGGAAAAGAAGGTATTTTAAATAATGTAGAATTGCGTCACCAAAATGAGCCTGCCCGACATAAACTACTTGATGTTGTAGGGGATTTAGCCTTAGCAGGTATGCCCTTAAAAGCACATATCATGGCTGCTCGTCCTGGACATACCTCAAACGTTGCTTTTGCCAAGAAAATAAAAGCAATGATTAAGAAAGATAAACTACGTAAAAACATCCCCATTTACGATGCTACCGCACCTGCTTTATATGATATCAATAAAATAGCAAGTATATTACCACATCGCCCTCCGTTTTTGTTAATAGATAAAATTTTGGAACTAACACCAAAATATGTGGTTGGAGTTAAAAATGTAACCATGAACGAACCTTTCTTCGTAGGGCATTTTCCTGACAATCCGGTTATGCCTGGCGTTTTACAGATAGAAGCATTGGCACAAACTGGAGGTATATTAGTACTAAGTACTGTACCTGATCCGGATAATTATTGGACTTATTTTTTGAAAATTGATAATACACGATTTAAGGATAAAGTACTTCCTGGCGACACCCTTGTTATGCGTTGCGATTTAATAAGCCCAATTCGAAGAGGAATTGCACAAATGCGTGGGGTTATCATGGTAGGTGATAAAATTGTGATGGAATCTGAAATGATGGCACAAATAGCTAGAAAGACCGACGCATGATACAACCATTAGCCTACATACATCCAGAAGCAAAAATTGCTTCTAATGTGGTAATAGATCCGTTTACTACCATCTACAGAAATGTAGAAATTGGGGAAGGTACTTGGATAGGTGCCAACGTTACCATAATGGATGGAGCTAGAATTGGTAAAAATTGCAGAATTTTTCCTGGGGCAATTATCTCAGCCATACCACAAGATTTAAAATTTGGCGGAGAAGATTCACTTGCTGTTATTGGCGATAATACTACCGTTAGAGAATGTTGCACCATTAATAGAGGCACGGTAGATAGAAAAGAAACTAGAGTGGGGCAAAATTGCCTTTTAATGGCATACACTCACTTGGCGCACGATTGTTTTGTGGGGGATAATTGCATTTTGGCAAATGGAGTACAATTGGCTGGCCATATCACCATAGGAGATCATGCCATTTTGGGTGGTTTATCTGCCGTACATCAGTTTGTAACTATTGGCCAACATGTGATGATATCAGGAGGTTCTTTGGTTCGTAAAGATGTGCCACCTTTTGTAAAAGCAGGTAGAGAACCATTGGCTTACGAAGGAATAAATTCGGTTGGTTTACGGAGAAGAGGATTTACATCCGAAAGAATTAATCAAATACAAGACATTTATCGCACTTTATTTATAAAAAGCAGTAACGTTTCTAAAGCGTTAAAAATAATTGAAGCCGAGTTTGAACCCACCGAAGACCGCGATGAAATCATAAACTTTATCCGAAATTCGGGTAGGGGTATCATGAAAGGTTTCAAACAATAAGGGATGGATATAAAACTCGAAGGCATTGGACGTAGGTTTAATCGCGACTGGATCTTTCGAAACATTCATTACTTATTTACAAAAAACCAATCTTATGCCATTTTAGGGCCAAATGGTTCAGGTAAATCTACTTTTATTCAGGTAATTTCTGGCCAATTAACGTTAAGTGAAGGTGCAATTTCTTACCTACATAATTCTGCAGCTATCGATGTTTCTGATGTATATCAACACATTGCTTTAGCGGCACCTTATGTTGAGTTGATAGAAGAATTTACGTTGCAAGAAACACTGGACTTTCATTTCAAGTTCAAAAAAAGCATAGCGCAAACATCCACCCAAAGCGTATTAAAAGCTTTAGGCATGGAAGAGTATGTAAATAAACAAATTCGATATTTCTCATCCGGAATGAAACAAAGAGTGAAGTTGGCTTTGGCTGTATTTTCGGATGTGCCAATACTTTTATTGGATGAACCAACCGCTAACTTAGATACCGAAGGGATAGATTGGTATCTGCAACTAATGTCTAATTACACTGCCAACAGATTGGTTTTGGTAGCTTCTAATCAAGCACATGAATACGGTTTTTGTCAACAACATATCAGTATAACCGATTTTAAGTAAACCCAAATTGGGTTTTTACTGGCGGAAACCTATCTTTGCCCATCCACATAAAAAATAGTTTAAAAAAAGAAAATATGGCGAAAGCTTCGGATATTAAAACAGGAAACGTTATACGGTTTAATGGCGAATTATGTACCGTGATAGAATTTATTCACCGTACTCCAGGCAATTTAAGAGCATTTTATCAATCGAAAATGCGAAATGTAAAAACCGGTAAATTGGCTGAATACAGATTTAGAGTGGATGAAGAAGTTGAAATTGCAAGGGTTGAAACCCGCGATTTTCAGTACTTATATGAAGATGGCGATGCTTTTGTGGTGATGGATAACGAGACATTTGAGCAACACAATATTCCAAAAGCCATGTTTGGCGATGCCGCAAAATTCATAAAAGAGGGCATGAATGTATTAGTTGCTTTTGAAAGCGATGAACCAATTATGGCCGAAGCTCCATCGCACGTAGAACTGCTCATTACTTATGCCGAACCTGCCGTAAAAGGGGATACTTCTACCAATGCAAGCAAGTATGCTACGGTAGAAACTGGGGTGGAGATTAAAGTTCCATTGTTTATTAATGAAGGTGACAAAGTAAGAGTTGATACTCGCACCGGAGATTACATAGAGCGGGTAAAATAATTTACTCTATTTACTTTTAAACACACCTAATTAGCGCAGCAAATTACTGAATGCTTGCTCTAATTTTTGCAGTTTTGGTACAATAACGTATTGGCAATACCCTTGCTGGGCATTTTGGTTGTAATAATTTTGGTGATAGTCTTCTGCTTTGTAGAAAGCACTTGCTGGTGATATTTCAGTCACTATATTTGTGTTAAACACCTGCAAATCATTTAATTGTTTTTTATAAAACTCCGCTTCTTCTTTTTGAATTTCGGTGTGATAGTAAATAACCGATCGGTATTGCGAACCTATATCTGCACCTTGTTGGTTTAGAGTAGTGGGGTCGTGTGTTTTCCAAAAAACTTGTAAAAGAGTTTTAAAATCTACCACTGAGGAGTCAAAAGTAATTTGAATTACTTCGGCATGGCCGGTTAGTCCGGAGCAAACTTCGCGATAGGTAGGATTTTTTATTTTCCCTCCCATGTAACCAGATTCCACTTTCTGTACTCCATTTACTCGCTGAAAAACAGCTTCGACACACCAAAAACATCCGGCGCCAAATGTGGCAATTTGTAAGTTCATTGTAAAGTAATTTTAGTTATAAACGATAAAAACTAACTTTTGTTGGCAGTTTGTTTTTTAGTTTCGGATGATAAAAATCCTTAAAAAATAAAAACCCATCCCGAATTCTCGGGATGGGTTTTTAAGGCAATTAAAATCTAATCTAAGTAAGCTAAAAGAAAGTCGTCTACACCTACCACCATTTTTCCTCCCAGAAAAAAGCCAATGTTGTACACCGAATCACCAAGTACTGCATCATCATCTACCTGAAATACTTTTTCATAATTGATAAGGAAGAAAGTAGTTCCGGTAATTCTTACTATGGTAAGATTGTTTACGGCTTCTAAACCGGTGTTTATAGCATCCGAATCGGTCCAATCGGCAAGTAAAGTTCCGCTATTTCTTATCCTGTAACTTCCATCGCCAGTTATGATGAACTGGGTAATGGATGACGGATCACTTTTTTTATTCGAAAATCGAATCCCAAATCCTAGAATATCTTCACCAATAAATTGTTGCAAACTGATATCGATAATAAAACTCCTGTTGGGATCTAAAGTAAAATCTCCTTTGTTATTCCAACGGCTCCAACCCGTTCCTTCTTGGCGTTGTTGCATGAAATATTTTCCGTTCTCCATGTAACAAGGCAAATCATTATCGGTGCCTACGTACCATCCATTATCATTTGAATCAAATTCATCATAAACAACCACTTTTGTAATTAAATCAATAAGTTCTACAGGGTCAATTTTTTGGGCGTGGGTATGGGTAGCGAAAGCTACGGCAACCAATAGTAACAGTGTTTTTTTCATTTTTATTTTAGTTTAAGTATCCAATCATAAATTCATTAATGGAAATGGTAATGGGGCCACCAATTACAAAGCCAATGTTTTGTATCATGTTGCCAGTATCGAGTTTATTGGTTAATTTATGCACTAATTCATAGTTTACATAGAAATAGGTAATTCCGCCTTTTCGAATGATCATGAGTTTGTTTTCCTGATCTATACCTTTTATTACTGCGGATGTAGTTGCCCACTCTTGTATAGTTTTTTGTCCGTTTTGTAACCGATAATATCCATTTGAAGAGATAAAAAAGCAAAAAGAAGAATTTACATCGTTAGCATCTGTACTGGTCCCCCAACGTAACCCATATCCTCTGTTATCTTCGCCCATTATTTGCGAGACAAATATCTCGATAACAAAATCTCGGTTTGGGTCTAGGTTTAGGATATTATTTGAATTCCACCTATGCCAAGTTGTATTATCATTTTTTAACCTGATGTAATAATTGCCGGCTTCTATAAAAGAAGGGGCATTATCGTTTTCGCCGATAAACCAATTGTTTGAGTTATCGGTAAATTCCTCCCAAGTTATTAATTTAGTGATTTCATTATAAATAGTTTTTGGGTCGAAACTCTGTGCCTTTGCCATGGTTAATGTGCAAAGCAAAAGGCAACTAATCACAATTCTTTTCATGTTGGTAATAAAGGGTTGATTTAGGAGTTTTGGTAAAATAAAATTAACTATTTAAATGGCTAAAGTATAAAACTTGTTACAAGTTTTTACAAAGTCAATTTACGAGCCAAAATTGCTAATTTAGTGGACATTATATCTTATAGTATGAAAAAGAACGTATCTAAATTAATTCTTATTTCTGTATTGATTGCTTTTGCAACAGAAAGTTTTGCTCAAGATAGCATAAAAGTGGTGCCGCTGGACCGAAGTCCGGCTGATTTTGCTTACTATCCAGTGAATATTGTACGAGATAGAACAGAAAATAGTGCCCCAATTATAAGAGTAATTTACTCAAGACCTCAGAAAAATGGCCGCGAAATATTTGGTGTATTAGAAGCTTATGGTAAAGTGTGGAGATTGGGTGCAAATGAATCTACCGAAATAAAGTTTTATAAGGATTTACAGTTTGCTGGAAAAACCATTAAAGCAGGAAGCTATTCGTTATTTGTTATACCCGAAGAAAATAAGTGGACCATCATCATCAACTCGCAAACTGATAAATGGGGAGCCTTTTTTTATAAACCTGAATTAGACATTGCAAGGATGACAGTTCCAGTTAAAAAATCGGCAAATGTGGTAGAAGCATTTACTATATTTTTTAAAGAAGTTGCGGGTGCGCCTCATATGTTTTTGGCTTGGGACGAAACGTATGTAGAAGTACCGTTTACTTTTTAATATTTTACTTCTTTTTCGTTAATTAAATGCTCAATGCTTATGGTATTGAGCATTTTTTCTTCCAATAAAGTAGCCCATGTTCTTAGGTATAGTACCACATCGTCTCGGTGGTTATATTTTAGCTTTTTGTTTGAGATGAGTGCAGTAATTTTCGGATCTGATAATTTTTCTAAATGCGCTAAATCATTGGTGCTGAAACCGAAATCAACCAATTCATCAATAACCACATCCATGGGTAAACCACTTTTTGGGCAATAATCTCTCAATTGTTCGGTCCAATCTCCATTACCATAAATGGCTCTTGAGTGTATTTCGGCTTTTTTTCTATTGGTAATAATCTGAGCTAAGTTGCCGCAATTGCAAGCACCCATGTGCCCCCATTGATAGGCAGATCCGTTTAAAATAGCATCGGCGGTTTGGCGTAATGCTTGTATTACTGAAACATCAATTTTTGCCATAAGTCATCTTATTTACTTAAAAACAGCAGATTATTCGTTCTGTTTTGGACGGATGAAAAATTAAGGCTTAAAGTGTAGAAAAAACTTATCGGGGTTCTAGTTTTAGTAAATCTTTGGTTTGAATATCTTCTAACCAAAGTGCTCCTAGCTCTAATTTTTTGATATCGTACACCACAATTACTCCATTGAAATTGGTTTGCATTCTGGTATCGCTAAATAATTGCCAAACTCCTGTCGGAAATTGTGGGCATAATTCGTTTACACCACAAATAAATTCATATCTGCCATCACTAAAAAAAATATGTTGCCTGCCATTGCCAGGTTGTTCTGCGTTGTTTACAACTCTAGAAACTTCTAGCCATCTACGACTAATCAACTCGAAAATTCCGTCTTCGCCACTTTTACGGCATGAGCTCAAGACCATGCTTAACAACAAAATAGATAGTAGAAGTATTGCTTTATTTTTCATTATAAACACGTTGCCATTTTACTTTTTCAAAGATTTTGTCTGCAAATATAATCAGTAATAAAACATCTAACATTAGTACAAACCTAAGTAACCATTCTTGGGTAATCCATTGTGGTAATTTAACTTCAGGAAGTTGTAATATAGTGGACGTTGCAGTAAAATCTAACATGGAAAAGGTGAACAATAACAGTATAACGATTAATGCCCCAAAAAAGATACCTATTCCTTTAATTATTCTTAAGTCTATTTGGGTTTTAAGTGCCGTTTGAGTAATAATTTGTTGCATCACTCCTTTACTAAAATGCATAGATGGAGCATCTAATTGCAATTCAGATACTTCTGTAATTATCTTTTTTATTGAAAGATAGTTTTGCTTGTACTCAGGATTATTTTCAATGAATTTTTTCACTTCATTAGCTTCCTGTACAGGCAGTTTTCCTTCGGCATAATCCCAAAGTTTTTCTTCGCTTAATTCTTTCATATCAATTCATTTACTTCTTCATTTAATAAACGCTCCAATTGTATTTTTAATCGTTGGCGCGAGCGATGTAATTTCACCTTAACTGTATTAGATGGCATGTTCATAATTTGTGCAATCTCATCTAAACTTTGCTCATGTTGATAAAACAAAGTGATTATGGCGGCATCATCTGGCAATAAACGCTTTATTGCTTTATTAATGTATTCTGTTTGTATTTTGTTTTCAATTAGGTTGGATGCATGATCTCCAGACGTTAAGTTAATCTGAATTGGATTTTCATCATCATCTAATGAAGCAGTTATCAGCTTTTTTTTTCGTAAAAAACTCATCGCAGTGGTATATACAATGGTGTATATCCATGTGCTAAATTTAGAGTTGCCTTTAAAATTAATTAACGACCTATAGGCTTTCACAAAAGCATCTTGTGCGATTTCTTCGGCATCTTCTCTGCTACCACTAAACCGCATGGCCAAAGTAAAAACATAACGCTGATGCCGTTTTACCAACTCCTCAAACCAGGCAGTTTTTCCCGCCAAAACAGCATCAATTAACTCTTGGTCGCTTAGGTTTTTTGTCATTTATACTATTAAGACGTGCTGTGGTAGTAAAACGTTACATGTTGTTTATTTTTTATGGTCGATGTCATTTATCATTAATGCTTCTTGCATTAATTCTCTTACTTTCATTTCATCCACTCCTGTTTTTTGTCTGAATAATAATGTTCTAACTTGCTTCCTGTTACGTTTTACTAATCCTTTGTGTAATGGATTTAATTTATATCCTTTAGAAAAACTAAGTTCTATTTTACTTGGCTTTACAAGTATGTAGCATAATTGTCCTTTGTATTCGTAAAATGGTGTATTATATTTTATGCTTTCTGTTATTGCCGGATGCGATTCTTTTATAAGTACTCTGAGGTGATTAATGATATTAATTTTCCATGTTGGAAGTTCACTAATAAAATTATCTACCTTGTTCATTAATTAAAACTATAAAAAAATACTGTATACTGTGTAACCGTACTTAATTGTTAGTAGTCTTAGAAGTATAAAACAATTACTTTTTAAATTTAACTTTAAACTAAAAAACATGGGACCAGAAATTTTAATACCAATTCTTATAACTCTTGGGGCTTTTACCTTAGTATTTGGTATACGCTATTTAAATAACAAAGAAAGAATGGCGATGATAGAAAAGGGGATGAACCCAGCTGAACATCCGAAGCAATCTTCACTTAAATTTCCGGCTGCATGCGTGGGTTTTGGTACCGGATTATTGTTGGCATTTTTTACTACCGAGTATCTTTTAAAAACATTTAATGAAGAAGCCATTTATTTTTCATTTATCCTATTATGTGTAGGTATTGCAATGATTATTGTACACAGCATTGAAGATAAACGTAGAAACTAAGCAAAATTTAGATTACAGAAAAAGCATCCAATCATTGGATGCTTTTTCTGTTTTATATTCTTCCTTTAGGTAATATAGAAACCGTTAAACGGCTAATGCAGTTTAGTTTTTCTTGTTCGGTATACATTTTTATATCCCAAACATGTATACTGCCACCAATATGAATGGGTGTGCAAATACCGGTTACAAATCCATTTTTTACCGGGCGCAAATGATTGGCATTAACTTCTAACCCAACGCAAATATATTTCTCCGGATCTATGCACATACCCGATGCAACACTACCCAAGGTTTCGGCAAGTACAACCGAAGAACCACCATGTAAAATCCCAAATGGCTGATGAGTTCTGCCATCTACAGGCATGGTTGCTTTTAAAAAATCAGGTCCGAGTTCTGTAAACTCAATACCAATGTAAGCACCTATGTGTTGGCTGTGTGTGTAACGTGATGTAATATCTTCTAAAGAATACTCTTTAAACCAAATCATGTTATAAATACCTTTCGTTTATAATATTCAAGTGATGTAGTTCATGTCCAGCAATGCTAAACAGTATGGCTCTAACGGTAACGCTATAGGTATTTGCTGAGCCAACTCGATTTAATTCAACTTCCGAAAAAGTATTAAAAAGCATCATATTACATTTTCGAACGGCATAAAACTCTTCCATTAAACTTTCAGAACTTCTGCCAGAAACGTCATTCATTTGAGCATATAAATTTTCATCAAAACCAGGCAAATCCGTTGCATCGTTTCTTGCAATGCGCAAAGCGCGGTAGGCAAAAATTCGTTCGCTATCTATTAAATGACCAATTATTTGCTTTATGGTCCATTTTTCTAGTGCGTAGGCATAGTTCAACTTATCTTCGCTAAGCGAACTGAAAAAAGCTTTACTTCGTTCTGCTTGTGCATCTAAGTGGGTTAGTACATCATCCGGAACTTTAGAAATATAGTTTTCATAAAAAGGAGCGTATTCTCCGGCTTGGGGTCTTCTCATCAGTCGGTTTTTATAATTTTTCGGATATAAATGGTGTTGTTTGCATGTATTTGTAAAAGGTAGTTACCAGAGGGTAAATCCTGAATGTTTAAGTTGATGCCCGATTTTTCGCCCCCTCTGCTAAATTGCAATACTTTTCGTGTAGCACCTTTAGAATCCATCACTTCTATTTTAGTGGGCGCATAGTTTGAGGTAATGGGATGGATACTATATATTCCATCGCTAATGTTGGGCATTATCAAGATAAATTTTTTGGCTAATTCATCGTTTACTTTGGTTACCAAATTTGCACGAGCTAGAATGTTTCGCTGCGGGTCAAACGTGTGGCTGGTAATCGGAAAATTAGTAGAAAATGTGAACTCTTGTCCACTAAAATCATGATTAAAAATCAGGGTAGTGTCTCGTTGATTTCCGTTAAATCGAATGGGAACAGGCATGTTAAAAAAGCTTACGGAAGCATGTGAAGTTACCTGATCTAATTTTACACTATACTGATTATCGCCCAAAATATTTAAAGTAATAGTATACGTAGGATAGCCTTGCCCTGCATACCATTGTTGGAAGAAATTATTGAGATTTTTGCCGCTTGTTGCTTCTAAATGGCGTTTTAAATCTTCTGTGTAAGCATAACCATATGCCAGTTTTGGATCATCTAAGAAATTTCTGCAAGCTTCAAAAAAATCATTATCGCCAACAATTTTACGTAGCATGTGTAATAAGTAAGCTCCTTTTTGGTAAGATAATCTAAAATTAAATATCCTGTTGATAGACGTTGTGTCATCTACTTTTACCGAGCCACCAGGTTGACTAGTAATGGCATTGATGGTGGAAGCTTTCCAGTTTTCGAAAGCAGCAGGATTATTCCCAAATTCATCAACTAGGGCTGTGAGATACGTAGCAAAACCTTCGTTTAGCCAAATATCTACCCAAGACCCACACGTAACTTTATTGCCAAACCACTGATGTGCCACTTCGTGCGCAATTAAGCCTCGGCTAAAGCTTCCCATGGAGCTCATGGTTTGATGTTCCATGCCACCACCAAAGCCAAATTGAGCGTGTCCGTATTTTTCTTTTTTAAATGGATAATCTCCAAACAATTCGGTAAAAAGTAATATCATCCCAATGGTTTGTGGAGTGCTATTTTTTGCCGTGTTTAAACTTCCAGGGTACACATAATTTAAAATTTCAAGTTTACTTCCATCGGGGTAGTTAACAAAATCTGAATACACGGCATAATTAGTTACCGCAATGGATACCAAGTAAGCAGGTATGGCATAGCGGTGTTTCCAATGAAATCGTTTATTGGTACCAATGGTGGTTTCAGAAACCAATAATCCGTTGCTTGCTACCCGGTTTGCCATTGGCGTGGTTACAATAATGTCTATCGAATCTATTTTATCGGTTAAGTCTTGTTTACATGGCCACCATTCTTTTGCGCCATAAGGTTCAGACAAAGTCCAGATAACCGGATTAATTCCGTTGAGGGTCTGATTAAAAGCTTTGTTGATATTAACCTGATCTGGTACACCTTTGTAATAAATGGTCAATGAATCTAATTGGCCTACGGCAAGCTCATTGGGCAAACTAATTTGCACCACATTGGTAGGTAATTGGATGGCTAATAACCTATTGCCTCGCTGCACTACCGAATCTACCACCATGGTAAAATCTAAGTCGAATGTGATGGTGGAATTAGCAGAAGTAATGGCTTTATAATAGGTGGTAACCGAGCCCGATACTGCAATCACAGCCGGATTTACATTAATGTTTAAACGATGATAGGTGATATCAAATCCCTCACCTGCGCCAGATGTTTTAAAATTCATTTTGGAGTTGCCTCTACGTTGTTCGGCATTTACTATTCTCCAATCTTCTGCCGTTTGAGCATAAACTGGGATAGTGTAAAGAAAAATTAAAGAGAGCAATAGCTTTTTCATTTTTTTATATTTAATAGTACTCTAAAAACGGTTCCGTTTCCTAATTCTGATTCTTTCACAAAGATTTGTCCTTTATGATAATGTTCTACAATTCTGCGGGTTAGAGATAAACCTAGTCCCCATCCGCGTTTTCTGGTTGTATAGCCTGGCTGAAAAACCGTTTCCCATTTAGATTTCGGAATTCCCATTCCATCATCTTTAATGTCAATAAAAGCTACACCTCTGCCTTCAGATACGGTAAGTTCTATGTTTCCAGGATTATTACCAATGGCATTTACGGCATTCTTACACAAATTCTCTAACACCCATTCAAACAAAGGTATGCTAAGTAAAGCAATAACGGAATCGCCATGAATACTAAAATTTATTTTGTTGGAAGTTCGTTTGCGAAGATATTCAATGTAATTGCTGGTTACTTCTTTTAAATCATGTGGTTCTAAAACTGGTGTGGAGCCAATTTTAGAAAACCGATCTGTAATAAGTTCCAGTCGTTCAATATCATTTTCCATTTCCCTAAAAATAGGGTCATCATTTGATTTGTATCTTTCTTTTATCAATTCCATCCAAGCTAATAACGAGGAAATTGGTGTACCTAATTGATGTGCAGTTTCCTTTGCCATACCCACCCAAACTTGGTTTTGTTCCGATTTTCTGGAAGAACTAAAAGCTATATACGCAACAATTAAAAACAAGCTAATGATACTTAATTGTATGTATGGGAAATACCTGAGTTCGGTTAATAATTGCGAATCGCGATAAAAAACATATTGCACGCGGCCATCAATTAGCTCCAAAATTATCGGCTCGTGTTGTTCATTCATCAACCGTAATTGATTTTCGAAATATTTCGGATCATGCCGTTTTTCGGGCTCTCTTTCTGGGAAATACGTTCGGGCAGAATCCAATTCGCGGTAGGCTATAATTCCACCTTTTTCATCCGTTAAAATTACCGGAACGCTAGTGGTTTCATTTATAACATAGAGCAAAAACTCAAAAAACTCGCTATTTTCACTATCCGCCTCAATGATACTACGTTGTGCTTTTGCCCAGAGTTCGGCATTATTTCGTTCTACTTCAGAGATTTTACCAACCAAATAATTGGTGTATGCCAATGATAATGCAGCAATAAGTATGGCGAAAACCAAGAGCAGAATTTTCCAACGACGCTTTTGCTGATAAATATTCATTAGCGGTAAAGTTAATTGATTTACTGATACAGCTATAGTTTAATCCAGCGTTTGTAAGCCAAACCAGTATATTTGCGCATTAAGAAAGCGATTATGAGTCAAGTTAGAGTACGATTTGCCCCAAGCCCAACGGGGGGTTTGCATTTAGGTGGTGTGAGAACGGTTTTATTTAACTATCTGTTTGCTAAACAGCACAATGGAAAATTTATTTTACGAATAGAAGATACCGATCAGTCTCGATTTGTGTCAGGTGCCGAAGAATATATTCTATCTTGTTTGGATTGGTGTGGATTATTGGCAGATGAAGGTCCGCATGTAGGTGGTCCGTTTGAGCCTTACCGCCAAAGTGAACGAAAAGAATATTACAAAAAATATGCAGAGCAATTGGTGGCACAAGGCAATGCTTATTATGCCTTTGATACCAGCGAAGATCTAGAGGCTAAACGTGCCGAAATAGCCAATTTTCAATACGGACAGCATACTCGTTTGCAAATGCGCAATTCTTTAACGCTTTCTGAAAATGAAGTTGCCGATTTATTGCAAGAAAATACACCGCACGTTATCCGCATAAAAATGCCCGAAGACGAACACATTACCTTCACTGATATGATACGTGGTGAGGTTCAGTTTGATTCTAATTTAGTGGATGATAAGGTCTTGTTAAAAGCCGACGGAATGCCAACTTATCATTTAGCCGTAGTGGTTGATGATTATTTAATGGACATAACGCATGCTTTTAGAGGCGAAGAATGGTTGCCATCGGCACCGGTGCATCTTTTACTTTGGGAGTATTTAGGTTGGAAAAATAAAATGCCACAATGGGCACATTTGCCTTTGATTCTAAAACCAGATGGGAACGGAAAATTAAGCAAACGAGATGGAGATAGATTAGGTTTTCCGGTTTTTGCCATGAACTGGACCGACCCAAAAACAGGAGATACTATAGGTGGATTCAAAGAACTAGGATTTTTGCCCGAAGCATTCGTTAATTTTTTAGCCGTTTTAGGTTGGAACGATGGTACCGATCAAGAACTGTTTACTGTGTCGGAGTTAATTGAAAAATTCGATATAAAAAGAGTAAATAAAGCAGGAGCAAAATTCGATTTTGAAAAAGCTAAATGGTTTAATGCCGAGTGGATTAAACGCACAGACGGACATGCCGTTTTGCCCGCATTAAAATTACAATTGCATGAAAACGGAATTTCTGCATCGGATGAAAACATCGTAAAAATCTTCGATTTTGTAAAAGACCGATTAACTTTTGTGACCGATTTTTGGTCTCAAGCAAACTTCTTTTTTGAAGCGCCAAACACCATCGATTTAGAAAGCATTCAACCAAAATGGAACAGCGAAAAAACCGCTTTTTTCCATCAATTTATAAACCACCCAGACTTTAGCGACCAACAAGATAGCCAGGCATTAGAAGCATTATTTAAACAATTAGCTGCCGAGAAAAACTTAAAAGTTGGCGAAGTGATGTTGCCATTACGTATCATGTTAGTAGGCGGTAAATTTGGCCCGGGTGTGTTTGATATTCTTCAATTTTTGGGCAAAGAAGAAAGCAGCAAAAGAATTACATCTACCTTAAATCAATTGTAAAACCACCATGCACTACGATTTTATATTTATTGGAGGTGGTTGTGCTTCGTTTCAAATGGTGCATGCATTATTAAAAGCAGAACGTACCGCAAACGCTACGATTCTGATTTTAGAAGCAAACAAAGAAATTCCGGTAAAATCGTGGTGCATGTGGGTGGAAGAAAACCATGCTTATTCGCCAATAGTAGAAAAAATATGGCCAAAACTTAAGTTCAAAGCTTTTGGCAAAACCATAGAGCAAGAAATTGCGCCTTATTCCTATCAATACATTTCGGCAAAAGGGTTTTATGATTATCATCATCAGTTTTTTGAACAACATGCAAACGTTCAGATCATTTATCAACCGGCAATAGATTTTACTAAAACTGGCGATGTTTTTACGGTAAATACTCCCGAAAATAGCTACACCACCAACTCCCTTTTAGATAGCCGGATAGATTTCAAGGAATTTTCTCAGCCCCTCGTTATTCAACATTTTTTAGGTTGGATGATAGAAACCGAGGAAGATCTTTTTGATACCGAAACCGCTACATTCATGGATTTTGATGTGGATTGCGATGGAGATACCGGTTTTGTGTATACATTGCCTTTTAGCTCTAAAAAAGCTTTGGTGGAGTTAACCTTTTTCAATACCAAAACATTAGCTCCAGAAATTTACCGCGAACAATTAAAACGCTATTGGGCGAAAAATTATCCAAACAAAGCTTATAAAATCCTTTCGGAAGAACAAGGTAAAATACCCATGAGTGCCGATAAAATGGAGAGCATGCACCCCAACGGCGCCTGGAAATTGGGTACCACTGCGGGCATTACCAAAGCAAGCACGGGCTATACTTTTAAACGGATAATGGACGATACCCAAAGCATTATTTCCATTCTAAATAAACAACAAACCCCACCAAAATATCGAGGAAGTGCCACTAAATACCGTTTTTACGACCAAGTACTCATACAATTACTCATCCGCAAACCGGCTTTTCTCAAAAAGATCATGTTTATTTTATTCAGTAAACATCCTTTCCAAAAAATCTTACGCTTTTTAGACGAAAAAACTAATTTAACTACCGAATTAGGCATTTTAGCCAGCTTGCCAACCCTCACGTTTATGCATCAACTCTGGTTAAATGCGTGGCGGAAGAAGGGATGATTAAGGTTGAATGGGTGGGTAGATTCAATTATACTTTCGGAATTCTTTGCGTTCAAAAGCTGTCCAGTTTGCATCAAAACGGTCTATTTTGCTAATTAAGTTAATCAGCTTCCAATCAATATTTAGTTTAAAATTATAAATCCTGTTATTTATTTTGATACGATATGATACGTTTATGTTTGATTATGATACGAAAAATGTCATTTTTTCAAGTTGTCAAGGTTGCACAGTAGTCCTAGGCTTGCCAGTTAGCAGTAGGTTTTCTTTTTGTGGTTAATTGAGTTTTACTTTTTGATTAAGCATCTCTACATTGAAATTTATTTTTGCGTTAAGTGCTTTAAATACTTTAATTATTGTTTCAAATCTTGCGTCTGTCAAACTGTTTTCAAGTTTAGAAATTTGGGCTTTTTGAACACCAACAAGTCGCCCAAGTTCTTCTTGTGTTAAGTTGCGTTCTATACGTGCTTGTCTGATGGCTTCTCCAAGCAAATCAATTCGTAATTCATTCTCAAAAGCCTCGCGCTTTGTTGTCCCACGTTTACCAATGTGTTTATCAGTAATATCATCTAGGCTGTACGTTTTTAATACTTGCTTTTTCATTATTACCTATCTTTAATTTCAAAATATTTTTTTCTTAGACGCTCTGCTTTATCCAAGTCACGTAGTGAAGATAAAAGTTTCTTTATTAGGAAACAAAATTATCGCATATTGCGATACGCAATAATTATCTTAATATTTTATGCATACACTCTGGTTAAATGCATGGCGGAAGAAGGGGTGATTTGGGTTGAATGGGGGAGGATGTGATTTTGGAAATAGTAAGAATGTTTGTGGGGACTTTCGATATATGAATATATGTGTCAATTATAGGTGTAATTTACTTAAAAGTTAAATCTTGTATAGAATATTTGCTTTTTTCGCCTAATAGTGTATACATTTACAATCGGAATTTCACTTAAAAGTGAAACAATCTTCAAAAATATGCGTTAATCATAAATCCTGAATAAGCAAAGTGAACTACGAAATTGTCGAAATGGAACCATACAGCGGCAGCGAGGCAAAGGTTTACTCTATTATTCCAGAGGGTGAAGAACAAACGTTGTTTGAAAAGTTTGTTGATGAAAACTTAGTGTCATACAAGGACGAGATAAAAGACATCCTCAAACGATTAAAGCAAATCGGTCACACAACAGGGGCAAGAGAAAGTTTCTTTAAACACGAAGGAGATACCGAGTTTGTTAAGAAATATGGGAAGTGGGTTTGGGCGTTGTATGATGATGATGAAAAAAAGTTACGGTTGTATTGTATAAGGTTTGCAAATGTGGCTATAATACTTGGCGGTGGAGGATATAAAGATAAGTCTGTTATAAAGTGGGCAAGAGGACGAAAAACTGTCTGAAGAAGTAAGAAATATAATGGCATATGCTGAAAGCATATTAAAACGAATAGATGATCGGGATTTGTATTGGTCAACCGACAAAAAGGAATTAATAGGAAGTTTAAAAAACTACAACAATGAATAAAACAACTAAGGCTAGAAAGTATAATAGTTCTAAAATGCAAGAATTATTAGACGAAGTTACTCCATTAGAAATGGAGCAAACTAAGACTAAAATGCAACTTGCTGCTCGCATTGAAGATTTTATGAGAGCTAAAGGCTGGAATAAGTCGCAGTTTGCTGAAAAAGTTGGAAAAAATCCCTCTGAAATCACTAAATGGCTAAGTGGAACACAAAACTTCACAGTTGATGTCTTGAAGGAGATAGCCTCAACACTTGGTGTTGAAATAACTGCATTGTTTGGCAAACAGCAGGTTCAAGTAGATTATAAGACCATAACTGTAGAAAGGAATGTGACAGTTAATCCAACTATTATTCAAACACCATTGGATCTTGTTGGGAATAATATGAATAACTATCCTAAGGCAAATAAGGTAATGAATATTTCAAATCTACAATATCATCAAACATAAAATGGCTAAAATTGAAAATAAAGATTTTAATGTTGAAATGCAGATAAGAGCTATTGAGTTGCTACAAAGCTCATTGAATTTACCTATTATTCCAAATACTCCAATAGCCAATTTTAATTTCAATATAAGTATTGAAAGTCGTGTAGATGCAGGAAAAAAACTTGTTTTTGTGATTGTGCACGTTGAGATTAAAAATGATGACCATCCTATCGTTCTGGGTGCATTGTCGGTAAGTTGCATTTTTGAAATTGTAAACTTTGAAGATGTAATAAAGGTTGAAGCTGATGGGAAAGTAAATATACCACCACGATTGATAGAAACTTTGAATATTATTTCCTTATCTACCACCAGAGGAGTAATGTTTTCAACTTTTAAAGGGACTTTCTTACATGGTGCAGTTATGCCGATAATTGACCCTAAGCAATTTCAAATTGGCAGTCAAAAAGTCGAGAATTAAGACTATTTACTACACCGACCTAGCAGTATGACCGCCAACGCTCTCCGCTTGGCAATGTGTGTGGCTGTTGGGCTGGCTATTCATTTTCTTTGCTTGTCATTAATTATAGTTGTCCTCCAACTCCTTTAAACTTCTCTACAAAAGAAACTAGCTTTTGAAAAACACTTTGCTTCTTAGTCAAATACTGAGGATTTAGAGGACTCATTTTCGGTAAAAGAGCATTTAATTCTGTTCCGTTTTCACTTGCATATTCTCGCTTCAAAGAAGTTGTTATGTAACGCTTTGCTTCTTCTACATTTAAATTTTCTTCTGTGATTAATTCCAATGCTTCCGCTTTCTGCTTGCTTTGAGCAAATGCAAAAAACGAATCTATAACATTCGCTTTGTCTTGAAGTTTATCAAGTTCAGTTTCATTAATAAAATCTACTACTAAACTTTCCTTTGCTCTGTTGCCTACACTTGCACGAATAACCCTACGGATTTCTTCAATGAGGGTAGCTTTATCCTTGGTCTTTTTGTTATGCTCAAAAATCAATTCAAGAATGTAGTCAAGGTTTATTTCTTGTGATTTTAGTAAGTCAACCTCAAATACAACATCGTCCCAATCGATTATAGATTCTTCTGATTCCTTGCTGCTTTTTTCACGTCTTAACCAATCTCGTATGTCATTGTAGGTTGAACGGTAATCCTGAACTGTCCTTTCTTTGAGCAATTCAATTTTTTGCATTGTGGCGATATCCTCATCTGTCACAAAATGAGCTTTTTTAAATTCTTCAATTTCCTCAGGATTATTTATGTCAATTGCTTGAAATTCTTTAAGGTGATTGAATTCATCGTAGTTCTGGAGTATGTTTTCTACTCTCAAATACTCTCCGAATAGTTTTGCAAATTCCTTTTTGTCTTTCTCTTTTACAATTTCGTCAGGGTTAGGAAATTTCTCATTTAATTCTTTTACTACTTCTACATAACCTCTGCGTGCTTCACCTGTAACAATGTCCGTAAAGCCTTCTAAATATTCTTTGTAGCTCTTTTCAAGAACCACATTTTTAGTATTGCTATCACCGAAGAGCGTAATTGCATCAATAGTCGCTTTTTCTAAATCACGGAAGGTAACAATGTTTCCAAAGGTCTTTGTTGCATCATAAATTCTGTTTGTTCGTGAAAAGGCTTGAATTAAACCGTGATAACGTAGGTTTTTATCAACAAATATGGTGTTTAGTGTTGGTGCATCAAAACCAGTAAGGAACATGCCGACTACAATGATTAGGTCAACTTCTTTGTTCTTTACACGTTTAGCAAGGTCTCGATAATAATCTTGGAAACCTTTGCTATCAATGTTAAAGTTCATTTTGAACATCACATTGTAATCATTGATCGCTTTTGTTAAAAACTCCTTGGCACTAACATCCATTGCAGAAGGTTCGAAACTTTCTTCAAGTATTTCGCCAATAGCACCTTGTTCTTCATTAGCTGCAAAAGAAAATATTGTTGCAATTTTGAGTGGCTTCTCACTCTCTTTTTGTAGCTTGTTTAATTCCTCATAATAACATTTTGCTGCATCCACACTGCTTACTGCAAACATGGCATTAAAGCCTTTGTTACTTCCTTGATTTCTATGGGTTTTTAACCTGAAATTTTGTAAGATGTATTGAGAAATTTCTTTAATACGAGCAGGATGTAGCAAAGCTGTTTTGTTTTCTGCTGCACTTAATTTTTTCTCATCAATTTCTGTTTCTAAACTCTTAAATTGAGGTCGAACATCATTGTAATCAACTTTAAATTTCAGAACTTTTTCATCTCTAATGGCATCCGTAATGACATAAGAGTGCAATTCACGACCAAATACACTTGCTGTAGTTTCTGCACCTAAAGCATTTTCTGGAAATATTGGAGTGCCTGTAAAACCGAATTGATAGAACTTTTTAAACTTCTTTTTCAGGTTCTTTTGTGCTTCACCAAATTGGGAACGGTGTGCTTCGTCAAATATAAAAACAACTTGCTTTTGATAAATGGCTAAATCATTTTCACTTTTCATCAGGTGATTCAGCTTCTGAATAGTGGTAACTATTATTTTATTATCATCTTTTTCAATGTTTCTCTTTAATCCTGCTGTGCTATCAGAACCGTTAACACTATCGGGAGAGAATCTTTGATATTCTTTCATTGTTTGATAGTCCAAGTCTTTACGGTCAACAACAAAGAATACCTTATCAATGAAATCAAGTTGAGTTGCTAATCTTGCTGCTTTAAAACTGGTCAATGTTTTTCCTGAGCCTGTGGTGTGCCAAATATAGCCGCCACCTTCTGTTTCCGACCATCTTTTGGCTTGATACGAACTTTCTATCTTCCACAAAATTCTCTCCGTTGCTGCAATTTGATAGGGTCTCATGACGAGCAACGCATCACTTGTATCAAATACTGAATAAGTGAGCAAGACATTTAAAAGTGTGCGTTTATCAAAAAATGTTGTTGTAAAATCTTTGAGGTCTTTAATCAGAGCATTGTCAGCCTTTGCCCAGTTCATTGTAAAGTCAAAACTGTTTTTGCTTCGCTCAACTGTGTTCGCAAAATATCGGCTGTCAGTACCATTGGAAATCACAAAAATCTGAATGTATTTAAAGAGTGAATTGCCGCTGTTAAAACTCTCTTTGGTATAACGATGTACTTGATTAAACGCTTCACGGATAGCAATCCCACGTTTTTTTAGTTCGACCTGTACAAGAGGTAAACCATTCACTAAAATAGTTACATCATAACGATTGGCATGAGTTCCTTTTTGTTCAAATTGTTTGATTACCTGTACTTTATTTCTGGTAACATTCTTTTTATCTACTAAGTAAATGTTTTGGATATGTCCATCATCAAAAATAAAATCGTAGATATAGTTTTCGTGTATTTTTCTGGTTTTCTCAACAAGGTTATCACTTGGCTTATCTAAATACTCTTCCACAAAACGAGACCATTCAGCATCTGAAAATGTCATATTGTTAAGCGTTTGAAGTTGCAACCTTGCATTCGCCAACATGGCTTCAGGGGTGTTTAGGCTTAATGGGTTTTCATAACCTTGATTAACTAGGTCTTGGATAAATTCACGTTCAAGGTCTGATTCAGTTTGATAGACAGCAGGCGCCTCATTTAACTCTAAAAACTTGGTAAACTTATCAAGAACGATGAAGTTATTTGATTCTACTATGGGTTTATAATTGCTCATTTTTATTTCTCGTTTTGTTTTACGTCATTGCGAGGGCTATGCCCGAAGCAATCCAGTTGAGTTACCATTCTTTTATTTCTTCCCATAAATCATTCCACTCGGGATTCATGGTTTCTATTAATTTTAATTTATTTTTTCTATTGCCGCCTTTTATTCTTTTTTCTTCGGCTATTGCTTCTTCAATACTGTGAAAGCCTTGATAGTAAACCAACAAAATGCAAGCGTATTTTGCTGTAAAACTTACTGGATTATGCATTGTTTTATGCTCATAAACTCGTCTTTTTAAATCAGCTGTAACACCAGTATAAAGTGTTCCGTTTCGTTTACTTGCCATAATGTATACTGCTCCTCCCCGTATCATAGTATAGTGCTGTTTATCTGGATTGCTTCGCCTGTGGCTCGCAATGACGGAAGGCACAATGCTCGCAATGACGGAAGGTCTTGCTGCACGTCATTGCGAGGGCTATGCCCGAAGCAATCCAGCACTGGTATTTTCATATTCTTTGCCATTTTAGTTGTTTTTCTGGATTGCTTCACCTTCGGTTCGCAATGACGGAAACGTCAACAACATATCCCTATAATATTCGAACTGCTTTTTTCTCAACTCTATCTCTTTCGGCAGACCTTCCCTGATAGATGTGGTGAGGGTGTCGAATTTGTCGAGGATTGAAACAATGCGGGTTTGTTCTTCGAGGGAAGGGATCGGTATTTTATAGATTTCAAAATCAGAAGCCCTAACATGTGGCACGCCACCTCCTTTCTTCATTAAATGAACCTCTCTTTGATGTTTTTTTAAAAAATAAAATGCAAATCTTGTATTTAAAATTGAATTATTGGGATGAATACTAAAAGCATCAGTTAAAAATAATTCTTCATTCCAATAACTTATCAGTCCTGCATTTGCTCCTGATCTTGCGACAACAATAAATTCACCATTTCTATTAAACTCATTGTGAAAACTTATAGGTTCAGCCGAATTTGCGACTACTGGAAATTTCCCTAATTCAGATTGTTTTTTGGTAAATGCTACTCCACGTTTGATTTCTCCAACCTCCCCCAACATCTTCCATCCCACTTTTTCATTATTCATTAACCCTTCACCATTAACCATTAACAACTGCTCCCGATAGTAATTATACTGCTTTTTACGAGATGTAAGCTCCGCTGTAAGCTCCGCTGTAATCTCCGTAAAAGTGTCTAGAATACGAACAATTTCTTTTTGGATTTCGAGGGATTTTTTGGGATTTTTTGGACATGGAACGGGAATTTGGAGTTTTTCAATAATAAATGCGTCTAATGTAGGAATGCCCGCTTTTCTTACCCTTGACTTTAGAAAGTGTTGT
>JBGTLU010000062.1:0-2351 GCA_041743935.1 Sphingobacteriaceae bacterium | reverse complement strand
AGATAAGTTTTTCGGTCGGAACGGTGTCAGAGCGTTGGCAAAAAAATGGCTCTTTTGGTTTTTTGAGCGTTGGCTCGTGTGTCGGGAAAAACCAAATGTGCCATTTTGTGCGGTGGGCTTTTTTGTCCTTTGTCTGTTCGTTAATTTTTGCACTGTCGTTGTCGTTTAGGGTTGCAGCTAACTTACTTATATGTCTACTTAATTCACTTAAAGTAAGACATATCTGTCCAAATATGCAAGATAGGTGCAGTTTTTTTTATTCATTTACTTCGCTTATTTTCTGGTTCGTTTATGCACGCACCAAACACATGGCTTTACATCCACGTTTTTTTACCAGCTTCCACCCAAAAAACCAAATAGTTTTGTAATGCTTTAGCCATTTCCGTTGGCAACCACGAAAGGGTAACCTCGCCAGCTGCAGAATATAGGGTAAGTTGGCAGAAGCCGAACTGTTTGCCAATAAAACTTTGTTTGAGTGCTATGGCCTGTATTTTCTCGTAGCGGATAAAGGTTTTACTTTCTTCTACCCATGCCGATTGTTTAAAAATACCAGTGGCCATAACGGATAAACGATAGTAGTTAAGGTTTCTCCAAGTTATAAAACAAAGAAACACGGCAAAAGCAATTGCAAACCCAAGGAGTATGTTTTCTTCTGACCAAATAGCCAACGCAATAAAAACAACACTAAGGGAGAGATTAAAAAACCACTTCCAATAAAAGCGGAATGAGTGTAAGGGGAAAGAAATCGGATTTTCGGGTAAACTAAGATTTGCATGCAATTGAAACAAATTGGCCTGCAAATTACTTGGGCAGCCCGGTATGCTCATGGCCGTTTGCAAGGTATTTACCGCTCCGGCTTGTTTAAATTTAATCTCCCAAATATTAAGCAAATTTCGGAGTGGGTTGGTAGTCATTTTCATCAACTGAATTTTAGAATTACGAATTTGTACTTCCTTCAATTTAGTTAATCCATGAATGGTAATAAGTTGATTTTTTGTCTGCCGTAACTCAAAATGCCAATATTTAAATACCGTAATGATAATGGAAAGTAAAACAGATAAACCCAGAAATAAAGCAATAAATATCAACCAAAAACTAAAAGAACTGCCTTCTGCATCAAGGGATTCTAATTGTGAATCTTTGTATTCATCCAAACCTATATCAGTTAAAAATTGAGAGACATAACTGGTTATTAATAAGATAATGCCAGAGGTGCGCAAATGATTTTCGGTTATTCCTACTTTTAGTAAGTCGGTAAAATTTAATTTTAAAAGGATGTTTTTATCCGATTCATCCCCGATGATCTCATCCGCTTCTGTTTCCGTTTCGGGTTTGTGCAGCAGTGCTAGTTCTTGCAAACGTACTTGTAGGGCTTTTGCCATAGAAAGTTCAATGGCATCTAGTTTTACTTCGGCAACGGAACTCCCTGCAGAATCCACGTTTACTTCGGCAATATCAAATACTTGTTTGGTGATGGATTGATTTAAAGCAACCGATTGAATCCTACTAAGTGGTACCGATATTCGTGTAAGTTTAAAAAACCAACGTTCCACTACTAGATTTTCGCCATCAATCCAAAATTTAAAACGCCAATAATAAATCAACCCTAAAACCATGCAGATTACCAAAGCTGCTACTAATCCTAGCATGATTTTCCAGATTTGATCTAAATCAAACCGAATAAGCATAACGAGCAACAATGGCCAAGCAAAGCCCCAAAGCACCCGCATAAATAAAAACCCACTGCTTAGAACGGCATAGCTAGAAAGCCTGTTGGGTTTACTCCAATCTACTTTAGGAGTTTCCATTTTTTTGCATTTCTTTCAGAAAATATTCTTTTAATTCTTCGGCAGTGTCGTATTTCAACCCGGGTAAAATCAAATCTGCCTGCACACCACCGGCAGTAAACAGTTTTACTTTGGCTAACCCAAATAGTTTTTCGAGCGGACCTTGGCTTAAAGCAACGTGTTGCAACCTATTAAAAGGTACAATGGTTTGTTTGAAGAATAGTTTGCCTTGCTCATAACAAACATCGTGTGTTCTAAGGGCATATTTGCGAGTAGGGAAAACAAAAACATGTATAACGGTTTGCAATAGGATTAATCCTTGTAAGGATAAAAAACCTATCCAAGTATAGCGATTAACCCATTCTTCTTTAATAAAGTAAAAGATGGCAAAGGCAAGCGCAAAGAAAACGATGTACAATGTATTTTGCAGTAGGAGTACTTTTAAATAATTGCGCTCAATACCTGTTTTGGGGCAATCTTCTATTGCTGGTATTGTATCTATTGGGATAGGAAGGTTTTCGAAAAAAGTGTTTTGCATGGATAATGTTGGATGAATGTAAATGA
>JBGTLU010000061.1:0-99775 GCA_041743935.1 Sphingobacteriaceae bacterium | reverse complement strand
ATTTCTTTACCATCGGGTGATATAGCGGGATAACGCATCCACATGGGGTTTATTTGCGCTATTGTTACCATGCTGTAAAGCACAGCAGCAATAAGTGTAGCTAGTAGTTTCATTTTATATAAATTTAATTTTAGAGGTGTGATTTTTTAATATTAGCTATATCAAAGCTAAAAAAGCTTGCATTTTAGTTACTAAACCAATAAAAATATTACAAAAGAGAGATTACCCCAAATGGATAACGTCTCTTTAAAATTAAAAAACAATTTCTCGAGCATTGCTTTCCGGCCAAGCAAAAATTAAATACCTTTGCGGCGAAATAAACCCCAAAATAGCAATAAAATGGCAACCAACCGAACATTTACCATGATTAAACCCGATGCAGTAGCAAATAATCACATCGGAGCAATTTTAAACGATATTACCACTGCCGGCTTTAAAATAGTAGCGCTAAAATATACTCGATTGAGTGCAGAAATAGCTGGTGATTTTTATGCCATCCACAAAGAGCGCCCGTTTTATGGGGAGTTAGTTAAATTTATGTCTTCGGGACCTATAGTTGCGGCTATTTTAGAGAAAGATAATGCAGTAGAAGATTTTAGAAAACTTATTGGAGCTACCGATCCACAAAAAGCAGATGCAGGTACCATTCGAGCAAAATACGCAAAATCAATAGATGCAAACGCAGTTCATGGATCTGACTCTAATGAAAATTCAGCGATAGAAGGAAATTTCTTTTTCTCTCATTTCGAGAGATTTTAACCTTATATTTTTATTCGTCCTGGCTTCTTGGCCGGGGCGTTCTTATAAAAACACTACTTCGTTTACTACCTGACTCCCAAAATGATTGTTTACCAAATCAATCATTTGTTCTCGCGCAATAAGCATCTCATGTTTTAATGCAGCAGAAGTTAGGCGGATAAAAAGTTTTTTGTTTTTTACAAAAATTTCACTGGTTCGGTTGGCCACGGTTTTCCCCATAATGGTTTCCCAATTTGCTATAACCGCCGTTTCGTCGAATTTATTTTTTATGCGATAAGTTCGCATCATTTCTTCGATGGCCTCTTTTATACTTTGTTCGTTGGTATGCCTCATCGTACTTTTCCGTTTACCACTTCCATTATTTTCACCGAAACGTTTATGTCTTTAAACAACGATTCTATTCGATCTTTATTAGTATCCGTAATAAATATTTGTCCGAAGTTTTCTTTCACTACCATTTGCATCAATTTTCGCACCCGTAATTCATCCAATTTATCAAAAATATCATCCAATAAAACCAGAGGTTTTAAGGATTTTTGCTGATATAGATAGCTGTATTGAGCTAGTTTTAGGGCTATTAAAAATGATTTTTGTTGACCTTGAGAACCAAATTTTTTTATTGGATAGCCTGCAATGGTAAAGTCTAAATCATCCTTATGTATTCCAAAATTAGTCCGGGTTAAAGCTAAATCTCTTTTTAGAGTTTGAGTGAAACCATCTGCAAAATCATTGTTTAAAAGTTGTGAGGTGTAAGTAAGTTGAACCTTTTCTGCATCAGCAGATAAGAAAGAATAATGTTCATTGAATAGCAAAGTAAATTGTTCTAAAAACACTTTTCTTTTTTGGAAGATAGGTAAACCAACTTCTTCTAATTGTTGGTTAAAAATGGACAATAAATCTGCATCAAACCGACCAGTATCTGAGAAGTTTTTTAATAAACTGTTCCGATTAGCAACAATTTTATTGTACGTAATTAATAAATCTAGGTAATGATTATCCGTTTGAGAAATAACATTATCAATAAATTTTCGGCGTTCTTCACTGCCCTCAATAATCAAACTTATATCATACGGCGAAATCATCACCAACGGAAATGCACCAATATGGTCAGCTAAGCGCGGATATTCTTTTTTATTTAGTTTGAATTGTTTTTTCTGATTGCGTTTCAGCCCACAGTACACCACCTCGGTTTTGTTGTTTTTCTCGAAACTTCCTTGTATAACAAAAACATCTTCTCCATATCGTATTTGCTGACTATCAATGGGGTTAAAATAGCTTTTGCAAAGAGCTAAATAATGAATGGCATCCAACAGGTTGGTTTTTCCGGCCCCGTTATTTCCAACAAAACAATTTACCCCATCATCAAAATCAAGAGATGTTTCGTGGTAATTCTTAAAGTTGAGGAGACTTATCTTACGGAGGTGCATCGTTCAAAAATAAGGATTAAGTAATCAATTATTTAACACTTGAATGTATGGGGTTAATTTGTATTTTTGCAACCTCAAAAATAATACAATGGCAAAGAAGCAAGAGTCACAAGAGGAAGTAATAGATTTAGTTGCACAATACAGCAAAGCAGAAACTTTTATGCGCGAAAACAGCAAGAGTTTAACTATTATAGTTAGTGCTGCAATACTGTTAGCAGTTTTATATTTTGCATACACAAAATATTATTTAGCTCCGAGAGAATTAGAAGCACAAAACCAAATGTTCACTGCGGAGAGATATTTTGAAATGGACTCGTTGGATTTGGCTTTAAATGGCGATGGTAATTTCCCCGGATTTATAGGTATTGCAAATGACTATAGCAATACTAAATCAGCTAATTTGGCTAATTACTATGCTGGCATTATATATTTGAAAAAAGGAGAATTTAATACCGCAATAGATTATTTAAAATCCTACAGCGGAAAAGATGATTTGACACCTGCGTTGGCATTTGGTGCTCTAGGAGATGCTTATAGCGAACTCCAAGATTATAAAAATGCAGCTAGCAGCTACAAAAAAGCAGCTGATAAATCTTCTAACAGCTTTACTACGCCCATCTATTTAATGAAGTATGCTCAAGTTTGCGAAGAACTAAAAGACTATTCTAATGCATTAAAGGCATATAACAGAGTTAAAATAGACTTTAACACTAGCTTACAAGCACGCGATATTGATAAATACATCTCTAGAGCAGAGTCGTTAAAATAATTTAAAATTTTAAAGTATAGGTGGGATGATTTTAGTAATTTCATTCCACCTTTTTATTTATTCACATGGCAAGTACACTCAAAAACTTATCTGATTTTTCTTCTATATCTGTTCCAAGTGCAGCGGGTTATACATTTGGTATTGTTGTGTCGCAATGGAATGCACAAGTTACTGGCGCCTTGTTACAAGGAGCCGTATCTAGTTTAGTAAAACATGACGTTTTAGAGTCTGATATACATGTTTTTTCAGTTCCGGGCAGTTATGAATTAACACAAGGCGCGCAGGAATTACTTTCTACCAATAAATTGGATGCTGTTATATGTTTAGGCTGTGTAATTCAGGGAGAAACCAAACATTTCGATTTTATTTGCAATGCAGTGGCTAATGGTTTAACCAATTTATCTTTGAAATATAATAAGCCGGTTATCTTTGGTGTGTTAACTACCAATACTTTACAACAAGCAATTGATAGGTCGGGGGGTAAACACGGAAACAAAGGAGACGAAGCTGCTGTTACTGCTATACAAATGACTTATTTATCCAAACAAATAAAATCAACATTAGCATGAATTGGTTAACACTAACATCGGCTGAGCAAGTAGAAGAAATAAAAAAGGCATCCGTTTTTTCCATTATTTTTAAGCATAGCACACGATGCTCTGTAAGTAGGATGGTAAAGAAAAACGTAGAATTTGATTCCAACCTATTTCCATCTAACACACCAGTATATTATTTGGACTTATTGGCTTATAGAGATATTTCAAATAAAATAGCCGAAGATTTTGATGTGCATCATCAATCCCCCCAATTATTATTAATCAAAAACGGGGAGTGCATATATGAAGCGTCTCATGAAGAAATTTCGGTAGAAGAAACCGTTCTGCAAATGAATGTGGCTACCAATTAAACTCAATTACTTGTTTAATATCTGGATGGATGCTTTTGGCTACCGGACAGTGATGTGCAGTATGCTCCAATATTTTTTTGTGTTTATCTGAAATAGAAATCGAGCCAAAATCAAAGCGAATATGAATTTCTGCAATTCTTCTTGGATCAGAAGCCATTATTTTAGTAACGGAAGCTTTAGTGCCACTTAAATTTATCTGATCTCTTTCTGCAACCATTGCCATTAAGGTGAGCATGCAATTGCCCAAAGCAGTTGCCACTAAGTCGGTTGGAGAAAACGCTTCTCCTTTTCCGTTGTTATCTGTTGGTGCGTCAGTTACTATTATTTCACCGGATTGTAAATGTTTAGATTGTGTTCTTAATTCGCCCAAATAAAGGATTTCAGATGTTGCCATTAATGTTTTTGATTAGTATCCGAAAGATAGGACTAAACAGCAGGATAAGCAATAAAATAATTACATTTGTTCTAAATATATGATTGATTTACCCGTAATTCAGGCTAGTGAACGAACCAAAAAACCAGATTGGTTAAAGGTTAAATTACCTACCGGAAAAGAATATGCGCACGTGCGATCTTTGGTAGATAATTATAAATTACACACCATTTGCGAAAGCGGCAATTGTCCGAATATGGGCGAATGTTGGGGAGCAGGCACCGCTACCTTCATGATTTTGGGTAATATTTGTACCCGTTCATGCTCTTTTTGTGCGGTTGCCACCGGCCGTCCTTTAGCTGTGGATTGGGACGAACCCGAACGAGTTGCAACATCGGTAAAGTTGATGCAAGTAAAACATTGTGTAATAACTTCGGTAGATAGAGATGATTTAAAAGATGGCGGCTCTACCGTTTGGGCAGAAACCATATTGGCTATTAGAAAGGCATCACCAGAAACAACTTTAGAGACTCTACTGCCAGATTTTAAGGGTATTTGGGAGAATTTAGCCAAAGTTCTTGAAGTTAAGCCCGAAGTAGTATCGCACAATTTAGAAACCGTAAAACGATTAACCCGACAAGTAAGAATCCAAGCCAAATACGAACGAAGTTTAGAGTGCTTGAAACACATATACGAATCTGGATTGAGAACAAAATCCGGAATTATGTTGGGGTTAGGCGAAGAAGAAACAGAAGTGATAGAAGCCATGGAGGATTTGAGAAATGTAGGAGTACATATTTTAACTTTAGGACAATATTTACAACCAACCCGTAATCATCATCCAGTAATTTCTTATATTCACCCCGAACAATTTGCCAAATACAAAGAAATTGGATTGGCAATGGGCTTTAGGTACGTAGAAAGTGGACCAATGGTCCGTTCTTCTTATCATGCAGAAAAACATTTGTTTGATTTATATTAAATACATTGGCAAGAACTTTACGTAAAAAATTAAGCGAAGAAGAACTTATTTCTGCCTTACAGCAAAAGCAGAAAATAGCAATAGAGGCATTATACGACATGTACTCCAACGCACTTTATGGGGTAATTCACCGAATTGTACAATCGGATGAAGTTGCAGAAGACGTTTTACAAGAAGCCTTTGTAAAAATTTGGAATACTTTTGGCGGATATGATTCATCAAAAGGTAGATTATTTACATGGATAGTGAATATAGCGAGAAATCTAGCCATAGATAAGGTACGTTCTAAAGAATATAGAAATAATAGCAAAAACCAAGAATTAGATAATAACGTAATTGAAATCGACGGCACTAGGAACAGTTCTTTTTTGCCAGACTCTATAGGATTAAAGGACTTGCTAAATAAAATAAAGCCCGATCAAAAATTAGTTGTACAACTAATATATTTTGAAGGTTACACCCATGTAGAAGCTGCTGAAAAACTTGAAATCCCGTTAGGAACCGTTAAAACGAGGCTCCGTATGGGTATAATAGCGTTAAGAAAATTTTTTAATTAGTAAACAAAGTGGAAATAAAAGAATTCATAGCATCAGGAGTACTAGAATTGTACGTTCTCGGAGAATTATCCGAAACAGAATCTACAGAGGTGATGCATATGGCCGCTAAGCACCCAGAAGTTGCGGCAGAATTAAAAGACATAGAATTGGGATTGGAGTCCGTTTTACAAAAATTAGGCAAACAACCTAATACTGATTTGAGAGAATCCATACTACAATCTGTGAACTATACAACTGTAGCTGAAGTTGGGGAAACACCAGTAATTCCTTTGCATTCTAACAAACTGTATGCTTACGCATTAGCAGCCTGTTTTACCTTATTAATTGGCGCAGGTTTAGGGATGTATAATTTCTGGAGTAAATGGCAATTTGCCGAAAAGCAAGTGGTAGCATTACAAGATGATAACAGAGCCATAATTGACCGATTAAATTTTGTTCAAACCAATTTCACTCAATCCATGCAAATTCTCAGGTCACCTGCTTTTACCAAACACATGTTAAAGGGGACAGAGAATTATCCGGGCATGCAAGCCATGTTGCATTGGAATACGACAGACAAAACTGTCATGTTAGATTTAATTCAATTGCCAAATAATGATTTACAACATCAATATCAGCTTTGGGCAATTGTGGATGGTGTACCAGTAGATGCAGGTATATTTGATGTGAGCAAAGAAGGGGCAAACGCCATGATTAAACTGAAAGACATACAAAAAGCGCAAGCATTTGGGGTTACACTAGAACCAAAAGGCGGAAGCAAATCTCCAACCTTAGAAAAGTTATATTTGTTTGCTCAGATATAATTAAATCCTTAAAGAAGATTTTAATTCAGTTTTAAGAAATTTAGAAGTAACGCTATTCGTACTTTCAGCAACTAGTTCGGGTGTACCTTGCGCAACTATGGTTCCACCAAGGTTGCCTGCTTCGGGTCCTAAGTCAATTACATGATCTGCTACTTTTATCACATCTAAGTTGTGTTCTATAACCAAAATGGTATTCCCTTTATCCACTAGTTTATTTAAAACGCCAAGCAATACTTTAATATCTTCGAAATGTAATCCGGTGGTTGGTTCATCCAAAATGTACATGGTTTTACCGGTATCTTTTTTAGATAATTCAGTTGCCAATTTTACCCGTTGAGCTTCGCCCCCCGAAAGGGTTACCGAGGATTGCCCCAAAGTAATATAGCCCAATCCCACCTCTTGTAAGGTTTTAATTTTACGGTTGATGGCAGGAATGTTTTCAAAAAACGGAACAGCTTCCTCAATGCTCATGTTCAACACATCGCTTATGGATTTTCCTCTGTACCTAACTTCTAAGGTTTCTCTATTATATCTTTTTCCATTGCACTCTTCGCAAATTACATGTACATCGGGCAGAAAATTCATTTCAATAACTTTCATTCCACCTCCTTGGCAGGTTTCGCATCTACCACCTTTCACGTTAAAAGAAAATCTGCCTGGTTTATACCCTCTTATTTTAGATTCTGGTAGTTGTGTGAACAATGCTCGTATATCAGTAAAAACACCAGTATAGGTTGATGGATTTGAGCGTGGTGTTCTGCCAATCGGTGCTTGGTCAATTTCAATTACTTTATCTATGTGCTCTAGCCCTTCTATGGAAGAATAAGGCAAAGGTTTCTTATGTGCATGAAAAAAGTGTTTATTTAAAATTGGATATAAGGTTTCGGCAATAAGAGTAGATTTTCCACTACCAGAAACTCCGGTAATGCAAATGAACTTACCTAATGGAATTTCCAAGTCGATGTTTTGTAGGTTATTGCCATTGGCACCGTTTAATTTCAAAAAATTACCATTTCCATTTCTACGACTTTTTGGAACATCAATCTGATTGCTCCCGTTTAAGTATTGAGTAGTAGTGGTTTGGAAGTTGAGCAATTGCTGGTAATTACCTTGTGCTACTACTTCGCCTCCATGAGCACCTGCTGCCGGTCCCATATCAATGATGTAATCCGCTTGGGCCATCATATCTTTATCGTGTTCTACCACTAAAACGGTATTGCCTAAATCTCGTAAGTTTTTTAAGGCAGATATTAGTTTTTCATTATCTCGCTGATGCAATCCAATGCTTGGTTCATCCAAAATATATAATACATTAACGAGTTGAGAGCCAATTTGAGTAGCCAATCTAATTCGTTGTGCTTCGCCACCACTTAACGTTTTTGCGGTTCTATCTAAGGTTAAATAATTTAATCCAACATCTAGCAAAAAACCAATTCTGGCTTTTATTTCTTTAACAATTTCCTTTGCTATTATTTGTTGCCTATCCGATAATTGATTTTCAACCGTAGTAAACCATTTGGCTAAACTATCTAAGTCCAATATGGCTAAATCAAAAATATTTTTGCCAGCAATTATAAAGTGAAGTGCTTCTTTTTTTAATCTAGCTCCTTTGCAAGTAGGGCAAGTAACTAATGTACGGTAATCATCCATTTCGCCAATGCGTTCATCGTCTTTGCGGTTGGCGTGTTGGTCTTCAAGGAGTTTAATGATTCCGTCGAAACTCAATTTATAGTTTTGTGCGTAAGATCCCGCATACTGAACAGGTACGGTCAGAATCTCATCACAACCGTTTAAAATATAATTAATATGTTCTTTACTGAGTTTTTCTAAAGGGGTGGCTAGTGAAAATTCATACTTTTTTGCCAATGCTTTTAAAACCTGAAAAGTCCAAGTTTCTCTGTAACCTCCTAAAGGAGCCAATCCTCCATCTAAAATACTAAGCTTTGGATTTGGAATGACCGATTTTTCATCTACTTTATACATATATCCCAACCCGCTGCATTTTGCACATGCCCCATAGGGCGAGTTAAATGAAAAGGTATTGGGTTGTGGCTCTTCATACGATATGCCAGTACTCGGACACATCAAAAATTTACTAAAATTAAACGTTTTGTTTTGTTCGTCGGTAACCTTAATTACTCCTTTTCCCATTTTCATGGCAGTAGCTACAGAATCTGAGACTCTTTTTTTACTCTTCTCCGTAATTTCAATTCTATCAATAACCACTTCAATATCATGGATTTTATACCTATCGGCTTGCATTTTAGGGCTTATGTTAAGTAGTTCGCCATCTAGCCTAACCTTTGTAAATCCTTGTTTTCTTATTTGTTCAAATAATTCACGGTAATGACCTTTTCTGCCTTTTACAATCGGTGCCAATAAGAGAATATTTTGTCCTTGAAAACGGTCTATAATAGCATTTACCACTTGGTCTTCAGACATGCGTTGCATCAACTCTCCGGTTTCATACGAATAAGCATCAGCAACTCTCGCAAAAAGCAAGCGCATAAAGTCATATACTTCGGTGATGGTACCAACGGTAGATCTTGGATTTTTAGAAGTGGTTTTTTGTTCGATGGCGATGACGGGACTTAATCCGGAAATTTTATCAACATCGGGTCGTTCCATACCCCCCATAAATTGCCTAGAGTAAGCATTAAAGGTTTCCATGTACCGTCTTTGTCCTTCGGCATAAATCGTATCAAACGCCAATGAAGATTTACCACTGCCACTAAGTCCGGTAATTACTACCAGTTTATTACGGGGTATGCTTACATCAATATTCTTTAAATTATGAACTCTTGCACCAAATACTTCTATTTGTTGTTGGTCTCCTAGATCTTCGAAAAACTCACTCATTGGTATGCAAATTAACGAGTTCTGGATGTAAAATGTTTGTATAATTATGGATTACCAATGTGAATTTTAATGACATTATTTAATTTCTTTTACCGCTAACTGCCCGCAAGCAGCATCAATGTCTTTTCCACGGCTTCTCCGTATATTGGTAATTACGCCGTTTTTACGGAGATATTCTGCAAATGCATCTATTTTATCTGCCTCCGCATTTTTAAAATCAGCAAAAGAAATGGGGTTGTACTCGATGATATTTACTTTGCAAGGTACTTTTTTACAAAAACGAAGCAATTCTTGAGCATCGGTTAATTCATCATTGAAGTTATGAAACACGATGTACTCAAACGTGATGGGATTTTTTGTTTTTTGGTAAAAATACTGAAGTGCTTCTGCTAATGCTTTCAATGAATTTTGCTCATTGATGGGCATTATTTCATTTCGTTTGGTATCATTTGCAGCATGTAAAGATAAAGCCAAGTTGAATTTAACTTCGTCGTCACCTAGTTTTTTTATCATTTTGGCTATACCGGCAGTAGAAACCGTAATTCGCCAAGGTGCCATGTTTAATCCATCGGGTGATGTAATTCTTTCTACCGATTTTAGAGTGTTTGCATAATTTAGCAATGGTTCGCCCATACCCATGTAAACAATGTTGCTTAAAGGCATGTCGAAATTTTCTTTTGCTTGCTTATCTATTAAAACAACTTGGTCGTAAATTTCATCCGGATTCAGATTTCGTTTTCTGTCCATGTACCCAGTTGCGCAAAACTTGCAAGTTAAACTACAACCAACCTGAGATGAAACACAGGCGGTCATTCTATCTGTCGTTGGAATCAATACCCCTTCAATAATATTTCCATCAAATAATCTAAAGGTATTTTTAATGGTACCATCGTTGCTTTTTTGTTGATTACTAAGCTGCACTGCTTGGATGGTATAATGTTCTGTAAGTTTTTTGCGGAGTTCTTTAGATAAATTTGTCATCTGCTCAAAATCTGTGGCAGATTTAACCCAAAGCCATTCATAAACCTGTTTAGCCCTAAAAGCTGGTTCTTGCATCTCTATGAACAAACTTTTTAGTTCTTCTGGACTAAGTGAGCGGATATCGGTTTTTTTATTTGCAGAATTCACCTTGCAAAGGTACGTTTTTAACTGCTTAACCCTATTTTTGGTACATGCGAAAAATATCGGCAGATTGGTTATTTACATTGAATCAAGATCCTATCGAAAAAGGAGTATTGATTTGTACGGATGACGGAACCATTGAAGACATTTTAATGAATAGAGATGGCGTGGCAGAAATCGAAATTCTGGATGGTTTCCTGTGTCCTGGATTTGTAAACTCGCATTGCCATTTAGAATTATCTTATCTAAAAAATCAAATTCCTACAGGTGGCGGATTGGTATCATTCATCCAACATTTACAAAAAATAAGAAATGAAATAACAATGGATAAGGATGATGCAATTTTGGAAGGCGAAAACGAAATGATTGCCAACGGGATTGTAGCTGTTGGAGACATTTGTAATGGCGCCACCACATTTAATCAAAAACGGCTAAACAGACTACAGTACCATTCCTTCATTGAGGTTTTCGGTTTTAATCCAACACAAGCTAATACACATTTTTCTGCCGCACAAGATTTATTAAACTTAGCCCCACAATCGGCAAATATTACTCCTCATGCACCCTATTCAGTATCCGAAGAATTGTTTAGGCTGATACAGTCTCCAATGATTAGTATTCACAATCAAGAATCGGAAGCTGAGAACCAATTTTTCGAAAAAAAAACTGGAGATTTTGTTTCACTATATGATTCATTTGGGATAGATATTGGTTTTTGGAAACCATCGGGGAAAACCTCTATACAGACGTATCTCCCATATTTTTCTGCTATAAAAAGGATGTTTGTTCATAACACTTTTACCAGCGAGATGGATATAGAATTTGTCGAAAACTTGGGAGAGTGTAATTATTGGTGCCTTTGCCCCAATGCAAATCTGTTTATAGAAAAAACATTGCCAAATGTAATACTCATGGCAAATATGAATCTACAAATCTGTATCGGAACAGATAGTTTAGCTTCAAATCATTCACTCTGTGTTTTGTCTGAATTAAAAACCTTAAAAAAATATTTCCCAGAAATTACAACCAATCAGCTATTTACTTGGGCTTGTAAGAATGGTGCATCCTTTTTTGGCTGGGAAAATCTTGGTACATTAGAAAAAGGGAAAAGACCGGGTATTAATCACATTAAGAATACACTAGCGGATAATATAACCAAAAATTCATGCGTTAAACCCTTGCGGTTTAAAAGGAATTGATACATTTGACCCGCTCTTAACATTGAAATTATGAAAGTGATAATACCTGTTGCGGGTATAGGAACCCGTTTGCGGCCGCAAACACACACACAACCTAAAGCCTTAGTTCCGGTAGCTGGTAAGCCCATTTTATCGCATATTGTGGATAACCTAAATGATGGTGGAGTCTGCGAATTCGTGTTTATTATTGGTTATTTGGGGGATAAAATAGAATCGTTTATAAAAGCAAAATACCCCAACATTTCTGCTCATTTTGTTGTTCAAAATCATAAAGAAGGGATTGGCCATGCCGTTTGGTTAGCTAAAGATCTGGTAGAACAAGATGAACCCATCATGATTGTGTTGGGAGATACTATTTTTACTATTGATATGCCAGCCATCCTAACTGAAAAAGGCTCTCAATTGGGAGTAAGAAAAGTAAATGACCCCAGAGAATTTGGTGTAGTTGAGCTTAATGAAAAAGGCGTGGTTATAAAAGCAGTTGAAAAACCCAGCATGCCAAAATCTAATCTTGCATTAGTAGGTATTTACAAGTTTGAAAACGGAAGAGATATCATGGAATCTTTAGATTTCATCATCCAAAAAAACAAGCGAACTTATGGCGAGTTTCAGCTGACCGATGCCTTAGAACGAATGATAGAAATGGGCCATACTTTTACTACATTTCAGGTAAACGATTGGTATGATTGTGGCAAAAAAGAGGTTTTATTAGCAACTAATAAAATGCTTTTAACCCGTAATAAACAGTTGCAAACCAGCAAAAAATTCGAAAATACGGTAATTATTCAGCCGGTTAGCATTGGCGAAAATTGTGTGGTTTCAAATTCTATCATTGGCCCTAACGTATCCATAGGCGAAAACTCAGAAATTAAGAATTCTATATTAGAAGATTCCATAATAGGTTCTTATACTCATCTACATAACATGATGCTAAAAACTTCTTTAATAGGAAGCGATACGGTATTGCGAGGAGCAAGCCAAAGTCTTAATTTGGGAGATAGCACCGAGATATCTTTTAGCTAATGAACAATCGGATTACCCAGTTATTTGAAATTAAATACCCCATTATACAAGCGGGCATGATTTGGTGTAGCGGATGGCGATTGGCTTCGGCCGTATCCAATGCCGGAGGATTAGGCATTCTTGGTGCCGGCTCTATGTACCCCGATGTTCTTAAAGAACATATCCAAAAATATAAAAAAGCATCTGATAAACCTTTTGCTGTAAATATTCCGTTATTATATCCAGAGATAGAAAAACATATAGAGACTATTTTGGAAGAAAAAGTGCCCATTGTATTTACCTCTGCAGGTAATCCCAGCACTTGGACTGCCCATTTAAAATCGCAAGGTATTAAGGTGGTTCACGTTATAGCAAATACAAAGTTTGCACTAAAAGCTGTGGATGCCGGGGTGGATGCATTAGTAGCCGAAGGGTTTGAAGCTGGCGGCCATAATGGGCGCGAAGAAACCACTACTTTTTGTTTAATACCAATGATAAGAGATCTTGTAGAAATCCCACTGATAGCAGCGGGAGGCATTGCTACGGGCAAACAAATGTTAGCTGCTTTTGCATTAGGTGCAGAAGGTGTCCAAATTGGTTCAAGATTTGCAGCTTCAGTAGAATCATCTGCCCACGCAAATTTTAAACAACAAATTGTGGATACCTCTGAGGGAGATACTCAATTGGCCATGAAAAAATTGGTGCCAGTGCGTTTGATAAAAAATGAATTTTACCAAAAAATTAAAGAAGCCGAAGACAGAGGAGCGGATAAAACAGAGTTAGCCGAAATTTTAGGAAGAGCTAGAGCTAAAAGAGGAATGTTTGAAGGGGACATGAAGGAAGGGGAGTTAGAAATTGGACAAGTGGCAGGAATAATACACGATATAAAACCTGCAGCAACTATACTTCATGAGATTTGGAATGATTATTTGCTCGAAAAACAAAGGTTAACAACGTTATACTAAAACATATGAAAAAACACATCGAAATAACTATAAAAGGAAATGTACAAGGAGTATATTTTCGGGATACTACTAAAGCAGTAGCCGACCAACTTTCTATCATGGGATTTGTACAAAACCAACCCGACGGAACGGTATATATCGGAGCCGAAGGCGATGAATTTTCATTGAATGAATTAATTGCCTGGTGTAAACAAGGACCTGAGCGTGCTAAAGTAACCGATGTAATGGTGAGTGAAGGCGAAGTGAAAAATTACGTAGACTTTGTTGTAAAGAAGAAAAAACTCTTTGGAATTTAAATACACATATTAATTACCAAAAAATTAATCCTATATTTTTTTTAGTAGGAATTCATACTTAGCACAAAGATTAAATAATATCTACTGCTTGATAACCACTTTTAATTATAGTGGATATCATTTTAAAGCGAACTTTTGCTTTGATTGTATTTATCACATTGGCAGGTATAATAATAGATTCGCCTACATTAAGTTCGTTTAACTTTCCGTCAATTATCACATCTGCTTGCCCGTCTATTACTTGAATAAACGTATCAAAAGCTAATATTTTATCGGTCATTGATTCTCCTGTATCAAAAGATGCAGCGGTAATACTGCCGGTTGTTTTTCGGATAATAGATTTGATAACAACTGAGTTTGGTACATATTCTATAATTTCTACTACAATTAAAATAGCAGCTTTTTCCATTTCGTTCATCTCTTTTTTCATATTTCAACTATAAAAAAAGGGCAGTTTAATACAACCGCCCTTTCTTGTTTGATTTTTATAAATACACTCTATTTTTGCGGTATAATATCAATGATAACGGTGCGGTTATAAAAACGTTCTTCCGGTAATACATTGTTAAACGGAGACAAGTTCTCATCCTCACCAAACCCTAACACTTCTAATCGTACATCTTTTCTTCCGGCATTAGTTAATGCTTTCTGAATAATGTTCTTCACATCGTTTGCACGTGCTTGTGATAGAGTTAAGTTATAATTTGCATCACCTAAAATATCGGTATATCCGTGAACGGTTACCAATGCATTCATTGGGATTTTAGGAACAACAATTTCAGTTAAATACTTTTCGTAAATAGAAATAGCTTTTGCATTATCATAATCATACAAAATACTAAAACGCATACCCTCTTCATCTTTTGAAGGTGTCCAAAGATTTAATTTTGCATTAGCATCTCTACGTATAATGTTGCCATTTTTAGTAGTACCAACCATGGTAAATTTATAATCTCCGGATGGGCGATTGCCTAAAATGTTTTTTCCGGGGATGCTAACTTTATCTTGTTTGTACGGTCCGTAATTTTGAACATTACCTTGGCTATCTCTTGCTTCTAAACTCCATGAATCAAAAATATTCATGCTATTATCCACATTAAATGTTACGTAACTATCAATAGGCGCTATTTGCATACCAGACACTACAATAGGTCTTAGTGGAGCATCAGGTCCAGATTGGAATTCCATTAATAATTCAGAAGACGAGCTAATAATAGTAACCCTGCGGTCACCATCTGTACGCAATTCCATTTGCGTGTTTGCTCCAGGAATTGAAGCCGGATTGACTGGGCTAATTCTTCCATCAACTCCAATTCTGGAGGGACTAATACCGAAAATATTAACCAAGTAATTTTTTACGGATTCTGCCATTAATTTGGCATCTGCTATTCCATTTTCTGAAGAACCTACTAATGTAATATTGCTAGATGGCACTTTGCTCATTCTATCGCCCAAAATGTTTAATACATTATAATAAGCATTCATAGAACGTTTTGCACGACCGTCTTTAGTTAATTCTGAACGTACCTCTAATTGATCTTCTTTAAAATCAGCCACCTGATTTCTTTGTAATAAAGTATATCTAGAAGGGATTTGGGTAGAGTTTTTATTGAAAAACACATAATTCCGAATTGGAAAAGTTTCTCTGAATCTACGTTCAACAGGAATGTTGGTTGGAGAGTTTACAGTAAAACGAACTTGTGGATCTGGAGCAGTTATAACCATCTCCGGATCCATAGCTTTACCGCTACCTATTTTAATCGAGGCACCTAGTCTAAGGGTTGATAAATTCCAAGTTTCAATGGCACGTGGGTTTTGTCCGAAACGTGGGTGATAAGAAACAAATGGAGAAAATGCTAATTGTGTTTTATTACTGGTTGAAGTTATTGGAATATCTACTCCCATACCAATCTGACCAGATAATGTTTCTTTATGTGATCTGCTAAAGTCACCTTTTACATCTTCATTCAATGGAGCGTTAGGGAAATTAGGGTTTGGACCTTGACTATAACGGAACCTGCGTTCTAAATTAAAACCAAGACGTGGTCCGGCAAATAGATAAAAGTTAGATTCAAATGGCACTACCCTTAAACTAGGTTCAATGGTGATGTAGCTTAAATCGGTATTTAAATCTATTGGACAGTTACAAGGAGATATTTTCTGATCAAACTTCCCTCTGCGGCTATCGTAACCACCCTGAAGAATAAATCCTAAGACTGTATTTGGTTTGTAGTATTCAATGGTTGCAGCTAAAAATACACCGGCTCCATACCCATTACCAAAGGGAGTTGGAGTGGTAAAATCGGCATTTAATACCTGCGTGTTGCCACGGTAGTAATTTAAGTTAGCACCACCGGCTGCACCAATCCAAAAGGATGGCTTAGCATAGGTAGCAACTATTTGAGAGCTGGCTGTACTGCTAAATAGTAGCGTAAAAGCGAATGCGCTCAGCAATGCAATACCGGTAAGATTAATTTTACCTGTATTTTTCTGGTGTTTATAAAGTGATTTCATGATAATTAAGGTCTAGTAATTATGTTTGTGCTAGTTAATGTAACTGCACCATTTCTTACAAGCATTCTGCCTGTAGCTCTTGCATTAGAGTTCATGGTGATAGAGGTTAATGCTAATATATTTCCGCTAAACAAGGTATTATCACCTATGGTTGCAGAACTTCCTACTTGCCAATAAATGTTTTTGGCTTGTGCTCCGTTAGTAAGAATAATGTTTCCGCCCGCACCTCCAACTGTAGTGAAAGAAGATCCGATTTGAAATATCCAAACCGCATTTATATCTCCTTGACCGTTTAAGGTTAAGCTTCCGTTTTGTATCATCAACGAGGAGTTGCTTTTATAGATACCTGGCGTAATAGTTCTACCGCCCATATCTCCTGAAACAAGAAAAGGAGTGGTTGAAGTATTAGATTCTAATGCTAAATAAGCATTCGTTAAATCATTTTTGGCTTGGTTAAGCATAGCTGCAGTGCCCACAGGAGTAAGATCGTCTGATGCGAAAATAGCACCACCCACAACTTGTCCTGGAGGGAATCCGGTAATGGAAGAACGTGCACCTGGTGTAATTCCTACATCCAAATTAATAATTTCGCTAAAGCCTGCAATATTTGTAATACCTGTGGCAGCAAAAATTCCAAAACGTTCTACAGTACCCAACATATTTGGAGTTGGACTAACGCTGCTGGCGGTAGTGAATGTCCAAGTAAAATTACTTGCCATAGAAATATTTGAAATACTTTTTGCTCCTGTAGTAACTGTACCCGTATAAACTGTATTTGCCGCTAAGTTGGCAGATGGGGTAAATAACAAGCGGTTATTTGCAAAAACAATTGTACCCGCTACTGTATTTGATCCTGCTCTTATACTAAAAGTAGAATTATTTATGGTAGTTGGATTCATTGGTTGGCTAAATATTACTTCAATTACCTTGTTTAGCGCAACATTGGTTGCATTGTTTGCCGGATCTGTAGATTGAACAAACGGTGGCATGTTGGTGCTAAATGTCCAAGTAAAAACTTGTTGTAATCTGTTTCCATTGGGGTCTTTGATGCTTGTTTCTACTCTACCAGTAAACGTAGAGTTAGCTGGCAAATCGGCCGTAGGGTTAAATACTAGAGTTTTGTTTGCTGCATCGTAAGTAACGGTACCCGCAATGGTGCTCATCGCATTGTTGCCGTTGTTTCTAGCAGTTAAACTAAAGGCTTGACTGTTCACAGATTGCGGATCTAAATCCGTATTAAATCTAACTGTAATGTTCTGGGTTACGTCAACTCCCGCACTACCATTGGCAGGGTTTGTTGATACTACTTCCGGACAAAGGGTTTTTGTTTCCACAAAGTCGTCTTTTTTGCAAGCTGAGAGAAAGACAACCACAAACAATAACATTGTCGTGAGTAAATTTTTTGTTTTCATTTTGATTTTTGTTAATCGTGACAAATTATCACCCAACAAAATTCAATCATATAAAACCTAATTAATTATATATTAATTTATATTACTTATATTATAACTCTAATTACAATAAAAAAAATCCTGTATTTCTACAGGATTTAATCCAAATAAAATAAATGAAAATTATCTGCGGTAAGCGAATAATTAATATTTTATCTGTTAACCAACCTAAAAAGCTCTCTATACTCTTTTGTCATGTATTTCACAGGTAAATGAAATATTTTTAAAGTATTCTTCGCCCTCTTATTATTTGAAAAATTACTGCAATTACTGCAATTACTAATAATAAATGGATGATTCCACCGGTATTATATCCAATAAAACCAATAGCCCAAGCTATTACTAATATTAGTGCAACTAGATAGAGTAAATTTCCCATAGTGTTGAAGTTTTTTAACTTTATTTATATAACAAATGTAGATGTATAATTAAATAGTATATTATATTGAAATTATAAAATGTTATATCAATTACAGATTGATATAATTGTTGAATGGTATTAAAACGTATGATTATTAATTTATATATCTGTTAACTAATTAATTATACTAATCACCACTACAAAATAATTTAATAGATAGTTTGATTATTATAAACCAGTTTTTCTGTTAATTCTAGAAAATATATAGAAAACACCTCCGGTAATTATGTAAAAAATCACTATCGAAACAACACTTAAATACATGTTATTTAATAGTTTTCCTAAGAACAGGATGAAGCCTAAATGTAGTATGGTTATAAAGAGTAATAGAATAACTAATACTAATAAATTACCCTCAAAAATTTGGAGCCAATTTTTAATTAATTTATTTGAGTTTGCATAAGAATTGTGCATGTTATTTAATAAATATTCTATGTAATCTAATTTTTTAAATTCTATTTAAGTAACATGCACACGTTCCAATTAATTTATGCTTCGTCTTTGGTGGTTTTTACCAAGCCAATACCGGCGATAAAAAATACCAGACCCAAAACCCCATAAATTGCTAATGTTCGTATTCCACCACTGTTTTCTGATCCGTTAACGAATAACACAGCAGCATATATTAAACCGAGTATACCCAATACTGTAAGTATGGCCCCGAAAATTCTTTTTAAATTCATGATTTTTATATTGTTAATGAATCAAATAATCCAAATACTTTTAAAAGCCAAATTATTAATGCAATAACTACTATTACATTAAAAATTCCTTTTATTTTACTATCCATTGGTATGTAGTTATTTATTAACCACAATATAAAACCGGCAACAATTAAGATAATTAGTACATTAAGTAGAGACATATGATTTTAAGTTTTAGTTACAAGTAAATATTAATAACCTATAATTATTAATGGTTTATACATTTTATATAATTTTTTAAAATGTCATAAACCATTATTAATACCTGCTATATTAATTAGGTATTATACCAATAGAATTAATAATAAAATGATGATAATAATTGCACCCACAGATAAGAATACACCATTGTTGGTAGCACGTAATTGGGCTTTAATTTCTTTTACTTCGTTACGTAATTCTTTTTTCTCTAAACGGCTCAATTCCGTTTTATCCATGTCTTTAATTTCTTGTAATCTATTTAGCATAATAGTAACTTGAGCATTTGCAACTGGGGCTGATGCCGGCAATGTTTCGGTTACTTTTTCTTTAATAGCTAAAGATTGCATGGGGTTAAAAGTAGCTAACATTATTATTGTAAGCACACTTAAAGCTAGTTTTTTCATAGTGTTTGAGTTTAGTTATCGTTACTTGCGATACCAAGAAGTAAAACACATTTTTACTTATCTAAAAGTAATAGATTAAACTTAGGATGCCTTTATATTGTTATGCATTAAACTTGTAGAATTTACAGATTTTCTAGATTTTGCGATCTTTTAATCTTTAGTTGTTTATAATAACTAGGAGTTAAACCTGTAATTTTTTTAAACTGATTGGATAAATGAGCTATACTACTGTAGTGTAATTGATAGGATATTTCTTTTAAACTTAACTCATCATATAAAAGCAATTCTTTTACTTTTTCTATCTTATGTAGAATAATATATTGCTGTATTGTAATACCTTTTACTTCAGAAAATGTATTGGATAGATACGTATAGTCGAGGTTTAATTTTTCACTTAAATGATCAGAGAAATTTATCTTTGGTAATTCATTACTATAATGAATCATTTCTATGATTTCCGTTTTAATTCTTTCTACTAAAATATTCTTTTTATCATCTAGCAACTCTAAACCGCATTTTAAAAGAACAGTTTTTAATGCTAATCGTTGTTCGTCCGATATATCTTCAAAAAGCTCTACCATGCCCAGTTCAACTACAGCATGTTTGATGTCTAGTTTTTTCAACCCTTGTTCAACAATCATTTTGCAACGCAAGCTAACCATGTATTTTATGAAAATTTTCATCTCTGGTAGTTTATAGCTTGGTTTGAATAAGTTTGTATTACATGAGCACGTTGCTTTTTAAGTTTTTTGTAATAAGCTGGAGTTAAACCGGTTATTTTTTTAAATAAGTAAGCAAGGCTAGCTGTGTTTTTGTAGTGAAGTGTTTTTGTAATTTCCTTTAAATTAAGGTCCTCATAGAGCAATAGCTCCTTTACTTTTTCTATTTGTATTTGTTTTACTTTAGTATGAATAGAAATACCATATACATCTGAGAAAAGTTTATTTAGGTAATCATAGTCTTTTTGCAATTTTTTAGGTAATATACTTTCAATATCACCAATGGTATAATTATTTACATGCTGGCAAATTTCGTTGTTCAAATTATCTAGGATTATGCTACCAGGTTCGTCTAAAATAACTAACCCATGGCTGAGAAGGTATTTTTGTAAGTCAGTAATCTGTTTATCTGAAATATCTTGCATCACTTTTATAGAGCAATCGGTCAATGCGAGGAGATTAATTCCCATTGAATGTAATTTGTTTTTCACAACCAACTTGCAACGCAAGCTAAGCATGTACTTGATATAGAGCTTCATAAGCAACTTTTAGTAAGAAAAGTATCGGGTATATATCTTGGCAGTTTATTCAAATGTAGCTTTATTTCTTGATAAGACCTTATAAAAATCAAAAGGCGGACAATTTATTGCCCGCCTTTTAACCTTATTGTTTAACTAAAATATCTACGCTGTTAATTTCACTTTTATAGCATTTAAGCCTTTTTGGCCCATTTCTGTTTCAAAAGTTACTTTATCATTTTCTTTTATAGGAGTTTCTAACCCGTTTACGTGCACAAACACGCTTTCTTGGCTTTCCAGATCTTTAATAAAACCATAACCTTTCGCATCATTAAAAAACGTAACGGTTCCTTTTCTTATTAAATCGGCAGGGTCAATGGGTTCCTGTCTAGATATTCCGATTTGAATATCTTCTGTTTTAATTACTTTTTTCTTTTTCGGATCTGGTGGAGTATCGGTAATATTTCCATTTTCATCAACATAGGCCATCATATCGTCTAAGCCTTTTCCTTTATCGGTATTGGCTTTACGGTCTTCCTTCTTTTGCTCTTTATCCTGCTTTTTCTTTAGCTTTTTCTTCTCTTTTTCTTTTTTACTAAATGTTTCTTGTGATCTACCCATAGTGTGTTTAAATGTGATGAATAATACCGCTCATGTATACGTTTTTATGCGATAAGCACAAATGTACAAATTTAAATGCAGGTATTTTTTTATGTGGCCAATTGCTATTCAGAAGTTTAAATAAAGTACATAACCTTTGTGATGTGCCTAATTAAGGGAACGGTTTAGTTGTAAAATTCTATCCTATACCCTTATCTAAAAAACAATATCTTTGGTTGCTTAAAGAAAAAATTCCTTTGTCGGTATATAAAAAACTATTAGGGCAAACCGCAATATATGGACTTAGCAGTATTGTTGGTCGTTTATTCAACTATTTTTTAGTACCACTACATACCCGAGTTTTTGATAGAGTAGAGTTTGGTACCGTAAGCCTTTTATACGTCTATATTACCTTTCTCATTATCGTTTTTACGTATGGTATGGAAACCGCCTATTTTAGGTTTAGCTCACAAAAAGAAGCAGATGAAAACAAAGTGTACAGTACTTCTTTGGGTTCTATTTTAGTATCCTCGCTGTTGTTTGTTGCTTTATTATTTCTGTTTGCCAACCCAATAGCCATTGCGTTGGATATTGGCAATGCACAGCAATACATCTATTATTTTGCTTTAATATTAGGATTAGATGCCATAACCGCCATCCCGTTTGCAAAACTACGGCATCAGAACAAAGCCATCCGATTTGCTACGCTTAAACTGATTAATATCGCGATCAATTTTAGTATAAATCTGTATTATTTGCTGCTTTGCCCTTGGTTAATGGCAAATGGATTCGAACAGTTTGTGTTTTTTTATAACCCAGCTTTGGGCATAGCATATGTATTTATTGCCAATTTAGTGGCAAGTGCATTCACGCTTTTATTTCTTTATAAAGAAATTATACTAACCAAACTCCAATTCGATTTTGTGATTTGGAAAAAGATGATGATATATGCTTTCCCGCTACTTTTCGCTGGCTTAGCGGGCATGGTAAACCAAAGCATTGACAGAGTTTTATTACAGTTTTTATTGCCTTTTTCGCCCGAAGAAAATTTAGCCCAAATTGGATTATACAGTGCGGCTTACAAAATTGCGATTTTACTGGTTCTAGCAATACAAGCTTACCGAATGGCGGCCGAACCATTTTTTTTCTCTGTACAAAACCAACAAGATAATAAAGCAATTTATGCCCGTATCATGAATTATTTTGTTGCATTTGCTTGCATCGTTTTTTTAGGGGTGATGTTTCACATGGAGGCTATCCAATATTTTTTGGGAGAAAATTTTAGAGATTCGTTAAGCATAGTGCCCATCATATTGTTCGCTAATATCTTTTTGGGCATTTACATCAACCTGAGCATTTGGTATAAATTGGCCGATAAAACCATGTATGGTCTTTATTTTACTTTTTTGGGTGCCGCGGTAACCATCGGATTAAACGTTTGGTTAATACCTATACACGGTTATATTGGAGCCGCATATGCCACCTTTGCTTGTTATTTTATAATGGCTTTTGCTTGTTATGTTGTAGGTCAGAAACACTTTACGGTTCCGTACAATACCAGAAGAATTTTAATGTACTTATTTCTTACTGCTGCATTCTATTTTCTGGTTTCGGCATTATCAGAAAACATGTCAGAATCACCAATTCTGAGGCAATCTTTTTTAACCAGCATGTTTATCGCATTCAGTGCTCTTCTTTTTTTCATCGAACGTAAACCAATAAAATCGTAATGCAAGTAAAAATCATTAATACTTCCGACCATCCGCTACCGGCATACGAAACTTCCTCATCAGCTGGCATGGATTTGAGAGCTTTTATACCCGAAAAATTAGTGCTTAAACCCATGCAACGTTTACTGGTTCCAACAGGTTTATATATTGAATTACCCGATGGATTTGAAGCACAAGTAAGACCACGAAGCGGTTTAGCTTTAAAATCAGGCATTACTTTACTAAATTCGCCAGGAACCATTGATGCCGATTACCGTGGTGAAATAAAAGTTTTGTTAATTAATTTTTCGGAAACGGATTTTGAAATTCAAAACGGCGATAGAATAGCACAGCTAATTATTGCCAAGCACGAACGAGTAAGTTGGCTTTTGGTAGAAGAATTACAACCTACCGAACGTGGTGCAGGAGGTTACGGAAGTACAGGAAAATAATAAAACATCAAACCATTAAAAAAATAACATGAGAATTATAGTACCAATGGCTGGTATGGGCAAAAGAATGCGCCCACACACACTAACTACCCCTAAACCTTTAATCCCGATTGCCGGCAAACCTATTGTGCAACGTTTGGTAGAAGATATTGCTAAAGTGTGTAACCAAAAAGTAGAAGAAGTGGCTTACATTATTGGCAGATTTGGCGATGAGGCAGAAGAAAACTTAATTCAAGTTGCCGAAAGTTTGGGTGCTAAAGGAACCATTTACTACCAAGATGAACCATTGGGAACTGCTCATGCTATTTTTTGTGCCGAAAAAAGCTTACAAGGTAACGTGGTTGTTGCTTTTGCCGATACGTTATTTAAGGCCGATTTTACCTTAGACTCTACCAAAGACGGCATTATTTGGGTACAACAAATTGAAGACCCGAGGGCTTTTGGTGTGGTTAAACTTGATGCTAATAACGTAATAACTGATTTTGTAGAAAAGCCAGAAACTTTCGTTTCTGATTTGGCTATTATAGGTATTTATTATTTTAAAGATGGCGCCTATCTACGTGAAGAAATAAAATACTTATTAGATAATGATATAAAAGAAAAAGGAGAATACCAGTTAACCAATGCTCTTGAAAACATGAAAGCCAAGGGAACCAAGTTTTCTCCTGGACAAGTAACCGAATGGCTAGATTGTGGTAATAAAAATGCGACAGTTTATACTAATCAACGTGTGTTAGAGTTTATAAAATCGAGCGAAAAATTAATTTCCGAAACGGCTAAAATTAATCAATCGGTTGTAATTGAGCCATGTTTTATTGGTGATGGGGTGGTAATTGAAAATTCGGTCGTTGGTCCGCATGTATCTGTAGGGATTGGAACAAAAATTGCAAACTCTGTTTTAAAGAACAGCATTATCCAAACCAATACTAAAATAAATAATGCCAACATTGCCAACTCCATGATCGGAAATTTTGCCGAATATGATGGCAAACCAGATGATTTAAGTTTGGGTGATTATTCAACCACAAAAAAGTAAAGAATGAATTATTGTAGGATTATAAGTTTGGTTTTCACGTTAGCGATGTTTACTTCGGTGGTAAGTGCGCAGCGCGGAAATCGTACTACGAACAATAATCCAATTCCTATTGTTCAGAACACACTTGGCGAAAGAGAATTAATTCAATTTAAGTTTTTCTTTCATAATGGATTAAAAGAGAAAACTCTGGGGAATGCTACGGCAGCCTTACAAAACTTTAATCGGTGTATAGAAATTGATCCTACTGCACATGCTGCTTTTTATGAGATAGCACTGATATATACCAATAATGCAGAGTTTTCTAGCGCATTATCATCTATAAATAAAGCCATAGAACTTTATCCAAATGAGGTTTGGTATTATACCCTACAGGCAGATGCCTACAATGCAAGTAGAGATTACCAAAATGCCGCAAATGCTTTAACTAATGCTATCGCATTAAATCCTTCAAATGTAGAATTGTATTTCAATAAAGCTCTAAATTTAGAATTAGCAAATAACGCCACAGAAGCGTTGATGGTTTATGCTAAAATAGAAGAACTTATTGGCACTACAGAACAAACACTTTTACAGAAACAAAAACTGTATTTACGAGCCGGGCAATATGAAAACGCCATTGCAGATTTAGAAAAAATGATTGCTTTAAATCCTACCGATGAACGCTATTATTTTAATTTGGCCGATATTTATGATTTATGGCAAAAGCCAGATAAACAAGTAGAAACATATGAACGCGCCCTTTTAATAGCTCCACAAAATGGGTTAATACATCTTTACATTGCTAATTTTCAATTTAATAAAGGAGATAAAAACGCAGCATTTCAATCGCTAAAAAAGGGATTGGCAGACTCTGAAATTTCTTCTGATGAAAAACTTAGAATTTTATACAGTTCATATTTTAAAGATTACCCCAACCGAAACAAAGAAGAAGAATTAGATCTCATACAAATTTTAGCTCAAACCCACAGCAATGAACCCAAAGTATTAGCAATTTATGGCGATATTTTGATTGATGCAATGGATTATGAAAAGGCATCGGCACAATATGAAAAAGTATTGAATTTGGATAAACAAACTTATGCATATTGGGAGCAGATGGTAAGGCTGCAACTAATTGCAGGTAATTTTTTAAAAGCAGAAACTATTGGGGACGATGCCCTAACCTATTTTCCGAACCAGGCATTATTATATTTATTTACTGGTATAGCTAAAAACCAAAATAAAAATTACCAATCGAGTATATCAGTATTAAGGAGTGGACTTTCCTTATCCTCCGGAAATAAAGAGTTAAGATTAGAATTTTTCACTAGTCTAGGAGATGCATACCACAACTTGGAAAACCATACTGAATCGGATAAGGCATTTGAGGAAGCGCTAAAGATAAACCCAGAATATACGTTGGTTTTAAATAATTATGCTTATTACTTAAGTGTACGAGGTAAAAATTTGGCACGAGCCGAAGAAATGTCAAGAAAAAGCAATGAATTGGTTAAAGATAATGCTGCTTTTTTAGATACCTATGCCTGGATATTATATAAAATGGGCAACTATAAAGAGGCTTTAATTTGGATAGAAAAAGCAATCGCTGCCGATACCAATAATAGCGCTACCCTTATTGAACACTATGGAGATATTCTATTTAAACTAGATAGAAAAGAAGAAGCACACGCACAATGGATAAAAGCGAAAAGCTTAGGATTACAATCAAAATGGATTGATAAAAAAATTAATGACAAAAAATTATATGAATAAACTGCTTGTACTGGCAGTTTTAGCACTCGTTTTTACTTCGTGTAAAACAAAAAATGTTGTTTTAGTGGAGCCTGTGTTGGTTTTAGAAGAACTATCTAAAGATGACGTAGAACGAAATCAGTTTTTAGAAAGAACAGATAGCGCTGAGTTTAAGTTCGAGTATTTATCTGCGCGAGGCAAAGCAGAATTAGTTGCAGATGGCAAAGTATACGATGTTATCATCAACCTAAGAATGCAAAAAGACAAAGTAATTTGGGCTTCTATTACGGCTTTGGGCTTTGAAGCCATTAGAGCACTCATTACCCCCGATAGCATTAAAATCATCAATAGATTAGCAGGAGAGTATCAACAAAACGACATAAAATACGTACAAAATTTCACCAATGAAGATGTTGATTTTGGAACCTTACAAGCCATTTTACTGGGAAATAAATTAGATAATTTTATTGGCAAAACAGATGCAATTGGTTTTACAGATGGGCTAACCACATTATCAGGTGAGATGGATAGCTTAGAACATATTTTTTATTTCAATGAAAATTTAAAAACAACTAGGATTTATATTCACGATAAAAAAGCAACGCAAAGTATTAATGCTACGTATTCTAACTTTGCAACTTTTAATAATCAATTATTACCTCAGAACGTAAATCTGTTATCAAAAACCATAAAAAGCATCTTGCAATTAGATATTAAGTTTAATCGAATAACCATAGATGAACCATTAGATTTTCCGTTTACTGTTCCTCGCCGTTTTAATTAGTTTGTATAATGAGAAAATTTGTCAGTTTATTATGTTTCTGTTTAATGTTTTTGTTCTTTTCGGTTGCTAACGCACAATCCCGAGATGATTTAGAATTACAAAAAAAGAAAATCCAAGAAGAGATAGATTATACAAATAGGGTTTTACAAGAAACCATGAAAAATAAAAATGCATCCATGAAAGAATTGAATGCATTAAACAGTCAGATTCGTGCGCGTGAACGTCTTATAAATAATGTAAACTCCCAACTCCGGAACTTAGATAATAACATTAGTCAGCAACAGAACACCATTAAATCATTAGAGAATCAAATAATTGATTTAAAAAAAGAATATGCTGCCATGATTCGATTTGCAAGTAGGAATAAAGCATCATATAATACACTGATGTTTATTTTTGCTGCCGAAAATTTTAATCAAGCTTACAAACGGATGAAATACATCCAACAGTTTAACAATTACCGACGAAAACAAGTAACAACCATTGAAAACAATCAGCGAATTATTGCTCAAAAAATACAAGAGTTAGATAAAGCAAAACAAGAAAAAACCGGTTTACTAACCGAAGAGCAAAAGCAACGTAATTTGCTTAATCGATCTAAAACCAGTCAACAGAGGGTAGTTAATAACTTGCAATCTCAAGAGAGCAGATTAAAAAAACAATTGCAAGACAAACAAAGAGAAGCGCAAAGATTAACTCGTGCTATTGAAGATATAATTAAGCGAGAAATTGAAGAAGCCCGTAAAAAAGCCGAAGCAGATGCTATTGCCAGAGGTGAGATTCCGCCTACACGTCAGGCAGGTTCTACTGGTTTAGCATTAACACCAGAGGCAATAAAATTATCGGCAGATTTTCTTGGTAATAAAGGTAAATTCCCGTGGCCCGTTGAGCGTGGTTTTATAGTACAGCGTTTTGGTCGTCATCCACATCCGGTACTTAAAAATGTATTTACTCAAAACAACGGAGTAAACATAAAAACAGATAATGCAGCTCAAGTGCGCGCAGTTTTTGCAGGCGAAGTTGCAGGGGTAATTAACGTGCCTGGCGGTAACCTAGGGGTATTGGTAAAACACGGCGAGTATTTTACGGTTTACTATAATTTGCGTTCTGTTACGGTAAAACGTGGAGATAAAATTAGCACAAAACAAGTAGTAGGAGTAGTGGCTACAGATGCGGCCGAAGGCGTTACCGAAGTTCATTTTGAAGTTTGGAAGGGCACTACTAAGCTAGATCCGGAAGATTGGTTATTTGCTAATTAGTAGATGTTAAACCACAATCTATTTCCCGCAGGCTTCTTTCCTTCGGGTGTCGGTTATTTGTAAAATTTTCCACCCATCATCTGTTCTTATTAGTTGAAAAGCATTCACTCCACAATGGCTAAATACACCATTGAGGTAAAATTCGTAGGGTGTCCAAACAGAAGCCAAATTATCATCCACTTTAATATCGTAAGATAAAATTCGCTCTTCTAATTGTTGCTCTTTTGGTTTATTGCCAATAAAGGATATAAAACCTTTAATAGGATCTGTGCGGAGCATAGCTCTACCGGTATTGGCTTCGAAGTAGGTGCTTTGTAAGCGTGCTTGCGGATGAAAAACATCAGCAACCAAGTTGCTATCTCCTTTTGCCATGCCATCAAATAATTGATTAATTACAATATAAATAGCTTCTTTATCTTCTGAGATACTCACTACTTTCTTTACTTGAGCTTGAACTTGAACTTGTGTACTGATAAAAAGCACAGTAAAAAGCAGAATTATTTTTTTCATGATTTCATTGATTAATTGTTTAGCTCTTTACCTTTTTCAAAGTAAATTATCATCCACAAAAAACACAAATAACTCTTTAGGGCCATGTGCACCTAATACCAATGTTTTTTCTATGTCGGCAGTGCGGCTTGGGCCAGTAATTACGGTAATGTTAGAAGGGAGTCTATCGGCATACTTTTTTTGAATATTTTTAAAAGCATCTTTTAAATCCATCACCAATTGCGAGCTATAAGCAATTACAATGTGATAATGCGGATAGATACTTAATCTTCTGCCCGAAGCACCAGCGCTCGTAACCATAATACTGCCGTTTCGAGCAATTATTGCTTCGCACTCTGTTATGCTAGTTTCTACGTTTGCAAAATCATCATCCGTTGCTACAAACGGAAATTGGTTTTTGCGTAAGATGTCTTGTATATTTTTATCCCAACAGGCTACTTTCTTCCAATCTCTGGCTTCTATTAGAGCCCAAAGTTGTTCAATTAAAGATTTTTCATCTTCGCAATAAACAAATTTACCCGAAACTTTATTTAATTCTTGTGCAAAAATTACCTCCGGAAACTCATCTGAAGAGGTATAAAATGCTGTTTCACTCACCACCGGATACGGGTTGTCTCTTTTTTCTATTAATCCTTTACGGATATTTTTGAGCATCCGCTCTTTGGGTGTGGTGGCAGATTTCATGAATTATTATTCTGATTTTTTTTTGGGTTTATCCTCAGATACTGGCACTTCGGTAACAGGTTCCATTTGCTCTTCTTTTGGCGTACCGTTTACGAATTCATCGTAAGCAGTGCGGTTATCAAACGGACGTTTGCCTAAAATAACATCTAAATCAGATTGGAATAAAATCTCTTTCTCTAATAGTTTTTGAGCAAGTTTTTCTAATCCATCTTGGTGAGTTAGCAATAATTCTTTGGTACGTTGATAAACAAAATCAATTAAAGTACGTACTTCTATGTCAATTAATTCGGCAGTTTTCTCAGAATAAGGTTTACCAAAACTGTATTCATTTTGCTGATCTACATAAGATATATTACCAATTTTTGCATTCATGCCATATACTGTAACCATGGCATAGGCTAGCTTGGTAATTCTCTCTAAATCATTTTGAGCTCCCGTTGATATTTTATTAAAGATAATGTCTTCGGCTACCCTGCCTCCCATGGTCATACACATACCATCTATCAATTGCTCAGTAGTGTATAAGAATTGTTCTTTAGGTAGATATTGGGCATAACCCAAAGCAGCTACTCCGCGCGGAACGATGGATACTTTTACTAATGGATCGGCATATTCTAAAAACCAGCCTGCAATGGCATGGCCAGCTTCATGATAAGCAACAATTCTTTTTTCTTCTGGTGATATGATTTTATTCTTCTTTTCAAGACCACCAATTACTCTATCAATGGCATCGTTAAAATCTTGCATTTCGATAGCTTTTTTGTCTTTACGTGCAGCAATTAAAGCGGCTTCGTTACACACATTAGCTATTTCAGCACCGGCAAAACCAGGGGTTTGTGCCGATAGCTTTTTAGTGTCAACCTCGGGAGCTAATTTTAGTGGTTTTAAGTGAACTTTAAATATTTGCTCTCGTCCAACTAAATCGGGTTTATCAATGGATATTTGTCTGTCAAAACGACCTGGGCGCAACAAAGCAGAGTCTAATACATCCGGACGGTTGGTTGCCGCCATGATAATTACTCCGGTATCTGTTCCAAAACCATCCATCTCAACGAGTAATTGATTTAGGGTATTTTCTCGCTCATCATTACCACCCATGATTTGGTTTTTGCCACGTGCACGACCAATTGCATCAATTTCATCAATAAAAATTATACATGGTGCTTTTTCGCGTGCTTGAGTGAACAAATCTCGTACACGTGATGCTCCAACTCCTACAAACATCTCCACAAAATCAGAACCTGATAAGGAAAAGAATGGAACTTGAGCTTCGCCGGCCACAGCTTTTGCAAGCAACGTTTTACCAGTTCCTGGTGAACCAACTAATAGAACACCTTTAGGTATTTTACCACCCAGATTAGTATATTTTTGAGGATTTTTCAGGAAATCTACCACCTCCATTACTTCTTGCTTTGCCTCTTCTAATCCGGCAACATCATTAAAGGTGATATTTACTTGAGACTCTTTGTCGAATAGTTTTGCTTTAGATCTTCCGATGTTAAATATTTGTCCACCAGCGCCACCTCCGGCTCCACCGCCAGATAAACGACGCATGATGAATATCCATATGATAACGATAATGGCTATTGGTAATATCCAAGCCAATAAAAAATCACGTAAGAAATTTTCTCGGGTCTCGAAGTTTAATTGAATGCGTTGTGCAAGGGGAGTTTCTGTTTGTGCATCGTTTAGTTTCTTCTCTAAGTTGTCAATGGATGCTTCTTTGAACAAATATTGAGCACCAACATTGTTAGAAAATTTAGATGGTTCGTTTACTTCTTTATATTTTTCGGTAGCTAAAACCTCTTTCTTGATGAATACCTCAACGATGTATAAATCTCCTTGTTTGTAGGCAACTAGGCGTTCCACATCACCGGATTTAAGCATATCATTTTCGAATTTCTGATAGCTAATTTGTACTGGTACATTACCGGTATAGAATATATTAAATCCTAAAAAAAGCAAAATAATTGCCCCATATACCCACATCAAATTAAACTTTGGTGGGGTAGTTGGCAATAACTTTTTAGGCTGATTGGGTTTCTTACCTATGGGTTTCTTGATTTCCTTTTTTTCTTTATTCTCTTCCATGCTTATATATAGAATCGGGCTTAGCCGAATATTTTAATAACTCTAATTGTTGTTAATTGTTCGTGAAATTTAAGCGGTTTTAAACTGTTTTACATCTGCATCTCCCCACAAATCTTCTACTCCATAGAAGTAGCGTTTCTCTTTCTGAAAAACATGTACTACTACGTTTACAAAGTCTAAAATTATCCATTCGCAATTGGCATATCCTTCTTTTCTCCAAGGCGTTTCTTTGGTGGCTTTAAACATTTCTTCTTCGATGGAATCTGCAATGGCACGAACTTGAGTGGTAGACTCTGCATGGCAGATTATAAAATAATCGGAAACGGAGCCAGAGAGGTTTCTTAGATCTAAGCTAACGATGTCATTACCTTTTTTTTCTTGAATACCATGAACAATAATTTCGGATATAAACTCTGAATTAATTTTGGATGTACGTTTTGCCATTCAGTTACTTAAATTTGGGCGATTATATGCTTTACTTGTGCAAATTAATATAAATTCTTCTTTATTCGTAGGTCATAATCTTATTACTCTTAAAGAAGTAGATTCCACCAATACGTATGCGAAACATATTTTGGCAAATATCAAGCCATTGGCCGAGGGTACAGTCATTGTGGCAGAACATCAGTATGCCGGAAAAGGTCAGGCAGAGAATATATGGTTAAGCAATGCAGGAGAAAACATAACAGCTAGTATTATCCTAACTCCCACATTTTTATCGCCCTCAGAACAATTTGATTTGAGCAAAATGATTAGCCTGGCTCTGAGAGATCTTTTAACTGAAATAGGTGTGAAAGATGTAACTATAAAATGGCCAAACGATGTGTACGTAGGTTCTCAAAAAATTGCAGGAATATTAATAGAAAATATGCTGCAGGGCTCTAGTATTCGTCATAGCATTATTGGCATCGGATTAAATGTAAACCAACAAGATTTTGGTCAATTAAACGCAACATCTGTTAGTCTTCAACTTAAAGAAATTATCCACCTTGAAAAACTATTCTCTCTGATTTTTAAACATGTAGAGGCTAGATATTTACAATTGCGAGCAGGAAAAAAGGGAAACATACATCGAGAATATATTCAAACCTTATATCAAATAAATCAACTGTGTTTGTACAAAAACACAGCTGGCGAAGTTTTTTATGGTACCCTAAAAGGGGTTAACAAGGAGGGAAAATTATTGGTTGAAATAGATAATAAAGAAGTTTCGTATGGGATGAAAGAAATACAGTTTACCTAACGTAATAGATAAGTTAAAATCATTTCTGCAACAAATCTGTTCCCTTTGTGTGCTATAACAATAATATTGTGCTTCAATTCGTAAGTTTGTTCGACTGTACTTAAAACATGAAAAAATTATTTATCACTCTAATCGCATTAATTATAAGCTTTGGCCTATCGGCACAGATTCTAAAACCTGTAAAGTGGGTGTATTCTATCGAGAGTATAGTTGCAAACGAAGCTACTATTGTTTTTAAAGCCAATATAGATAAAGGTTGGTATTTGTATTCACAATATATTGAAGATGGCGGCCCAATTCCTACCAGCATTAAGTTTACACCCAATGCCTCGTATAAGCTAATTGGTAAAACTGAAGAAGTACCGGCAGCCAAAGTAATTTTCGACCCAATTTTCGAAATGAACATCGGCAAGTTCATTAATCAAGGCGTTTTTAAACAAAAAATTAAACTTAATGCTAATAAAGCAACCGTTTCAGGCACCATTGAGTTTATGGTTTGTGACGATAGCCGATGTTTGGCGCCAGAAGAAATAACGTTTTCGGTGGAAGTAACAGCATCTTCAATCACCACAGAAGTTACTGACACGCAAATAACAAACGGAGATACAGTACTTATAACCGATATAACCAGCTTGGTTGAGGATACAAATTCTAACGAGCTAAATATTCCACCTCCAATTTCTGGTGGAGAAACCGCAGGTTTAGGTCTTTGGGCTATATTTATTGCCGGATTACTCGGAGGATTTGCCGCCTTCATCATGCCTTGCATTTTCCCCATGGTGCCACTTACAGTTTCGTATTTTACCAAAAGAGGCGGTAGTAAACAAAAAGGAGTGGTTAATGCCATTATTTACGGACTTTCCATCATTGTTATTTATGTGATTCTGGGATTAGGAGTTACACTATTATTTGGCTCGGGTAAACTCAACGAACTAGCCAGCAATGCCACATTTAACTTACTATTCTTTGCTTTATTAATCGTTTTTGCCATCTCATTTTTTGGCGCTTTCGAAATTACTTTGCCTAGTTCATGGGTTAATAAAGCAGATAATCAGAGCGATAAAGGTGGTTTATTGGGGATGTTTTTCATGGCTTTTACACTAGCTTTGGTATCCTTTTCTTGTACAGGTCCAATCATTGGCACCTTATTGGTACAAGCTGCTAGCCAAGGCGAAATTTTAGGACCCATGATGGGAATGCTTGGATTTTCATTGGCACTTGCGCTGCCGTTTACATTATTTGCCATTTTCCCCGAATGGCTCAATTCTATGCCAAAATCTGGTGGTTGGCTCAATTCGGTAAAAGTCACTCTTGGTTTTTTAGAATTGGCACTAGCGCTTAAATTTTTATCCAATGTAGATTTGGCTTACCATTGGGGCATCCTCGATCGCGAAGTATTCTTGGTTTTATGGATTATCATTTTTGCTATGCTCGGGTTCTACTTATTGGGCAAACTCAAATTTGCACACGACTCTGATTTGAAATTCATCACTGTACCCAGATTGTTTTTTGCCATCATCTCCCTTTCCTTTGCCATGTACATGGTGCCCGGGTTATGGGGAGCGCCTCTGAAAGCCATCAGTGCTTTCGCACCTCCTCTAGGCACACAAGATTTCGATTTATATACCAAAACACTTAGTACCAATGGGGCAGTAAATACCTCCTCCAAAACAAAAAAATATAGCGAAGGCATGCCTCGCCCACCGCATAATTTAAATGTGTATTACGATTACGAAGAAGGAATAGCTTACGCAAAAACGGTAAATAAACCGGTTTTGGTAGATTTTACCGGACATACCTGTGTGAATTGCCGCAAAATGGAAGCACAAGTTTGGTCAGATCCTGAGGTGTTGCGTTTATTAAACGAAGAATATGTAATTCTTTCTTTATATGTAGATGATAAGAAAGCATTGCCCGAAGAAGAACAGTATGTTTCGGCTTTTGATGGCAGAAAAATTAATACCGTGGGTAAGAAATGGACAGATTTGCAAGCATCGGTGTATAATACCAACTCGCAGCCGTATTATGTCATTATCAACCACCAAGGTAAAACACTTATTCCGCCAACCGCTTATGATTTAAATACTCGCAATTATGTCAACTTTTTGCAAAGAGGAATAGCTGCGTTTGAAAAACAATAGGAATGAAAAAAATTGCAGTACTCACTTCAGGAGGCGATTCGCCCGGGATGAATGCCTGCATTAGAGCAGTGGTTCGCACGGCTGCTTACCATAATGTAGAAGTTGCCGGAATTTTGCGTGGTTATGAAGGATTGATTTGCGGAGAGTGTATTCCACTAGAGTCAAAATCGGTTGCCAACATCATACAACGAGGTGGCACCATTCTAAAAACTGCCAGAAGCGAAGAGTTTAAAACTGCAGACGGAAGAAAAAAAGCATTTGAACATTTACAAGCACAAAACATTGAAGGATTAGTTGCCATTGGAGGCGATGGCACTTACCAAGGAGCATTGGTTTTTGGCGAAGAGTTTAATTTCCCAATAATTGGCGCACCAGGCACCATTGATAATGATTTAATAGGAACAGATTTTACCATTGGGTACGACACAGCAATTAATACCGTGGTACAAGCGGTAGATAAAATTAGAGATACCGCTGAATCGCATGATCGTTTGTTTTTTGTAGAGGTAATGGGCCGAGATTCCGGACTAATTGCCTTGCGAAGTGGTATTGGTTCGGGTGCGGAAGCTATTTTGATTCCAGAAATAAGTACTGATATAAATCATTTAATCACTAGATTATCTGGAGGGAGAAGAAATAAATCCTCCAAAATTATCATGGTTGCCGAAGGGGATGATAGTGGTGGAGCTTATGAGGTTGCCGAAAAGGTGAAAAAAGCCTTGCCTCACTATGATATTAAAGTATCTATACTTGGTCATTTGCAACGAGGCGGCTCGCCAACCTGCATGGATAGAGTATATGCTAGCCGGATAGGAATGGCTGCAGTAGAAAGTTTGTTAGCTGGTAAAAAAGGAGTAGCCATCGGTATTGTCAATAAAGAAATAACCTTTACCCCATTTAGCCAAGCTGTAAAACACATCACTGAACTAAACCCAAATCTGATTCGTTTAATTGACGTTTTATCCTGATAAACTTTTAATTACTTTTAATAAAATTTAATAAATGATGATTCTTCAAAAAACAATTGCCATTGCGATGTTGGCATTATTTAGTTCTACCAACCTTGCATGTAACGAAGGCGAACCAAACACTACAAAATCAGAAAATGTAACTACTGATCCGGTGGAATCTGCTCAATCAAACGTAATTAAGCTAAAATTTCAGCAAATATCTACCGAATTAAGTTCGCCGGTTGCATTAGAAGTGCCTCCAGGAGATAATACCAAATTATTTGTGGTTGAACAACGTGGTTTTATTCGCATCGTACAAAATGGCAGGCAACTCACTATCCCTTTTCTAGATGTCCAAAACAAGATGGTAAGTTTAAGCGGTATATATGATGAACGAGGATTATTGGGCATGGCATTTCATCCGCAGTATGCGCAAAACAAAAATTTTTACGTGTATTACTCTGCGCCATCTACTGTTAGAGGCAGTAACCACAAAACCGTAGTATCCGAATTTAAAACATCGGCTGCTAATCCGAACATAGCCGACCCAGCTTCCGAGCGCATTATCTTAACCTTTGAGCAACCAAAACCCAATCACAATGGTGGTCAGTTAGCATTTGGACCTGATGGTTATCTTTACATTGCCAGTGGCGATGGGGGTGGTGCGGGAGATCAATTTGGTACGATAGGTAACGGACAAGATTTGAACACATTATTGGGCAAGATTTTGAGAATTGATGTGAACAAAGGCAGCACTTATTCTGTACCTGCGGATAATCCTTTTGTAGGGAAAGCCGGAGCAAAACCTGAAATTTGGGCATACGGATTACGCAATCCATGGCGCTTTTCATTTGATAAACCAACAGGCCGTTTGTTTTGTGCCGATGTTGGACAAGATAAATGGGAAGAAGTGAATATTATCAAAAAAGGTGGAAATTACGGCTGGCGTATCATGGAAGCATCTCATTGTTTTGAACCTAATTGTAAAACCGATGGTTTAGAAATGCCCATTTTTGAATACGACCATAAAGTGGGGATAAGCATAACCGGGGGATATGTTTACAGAGGTAATGCTATTAATGAGTTGAAAGGTAAATACGTTTTTGCTGATTGGACAGGCCCATTATTTTACCTAAACGAAGAAAAAGGAAAATTTACCGGAGGTAAACTGCTTATAGAAAATATGCCCAAAGACATCCGAATACTAAGTTTTGGAGAAGATAGCTTTGGCGAAATATATGTATTAACCAGTCAGGATGTGAATCCAAAAAGCCCAAGAGGTGGATTGTATAAATTGGTGAAGAATTAGATAGTTTTTTATTGGTTAAATTTTAATTTAGTTTAAAATTAAAACGCTCATGGAAAATAAATACACCCCCGAACGCGAAGAAGCCATTCGCAAACATTATGAAATTGAAAAAATTTGGTTAATGTTTTTTGTATTATTTCTGATTATAATGTATGATATAGAAAATTATAATATAAATGAACTTGTTTCGTCATATATTTTTATTGCATTTATATTTATTTGGTTATTCGGGTACGGCCTCTGGAGATTTTTTGATCGTAAAAAACTTGACTTAGAATTAAACTCGAGATTAGAAAAGTGGACTGGGTATATTTGGTTTATCTCAATATTAATACTAATGTTTATTAACTAAAATCCAATTGGAGAAAATTAAAGCACATTTTATCGAAGCACAAAGTCTATTAGCTAATTTTTTGGCTGATGAGGCTAATTTGATAAACATAAAAACTGCCGGCGATGTGATGGCTGCTGCCATACGCAACGGAAACAAAATAATCTCTTGCGGCAATGGCGGTTCCATGAGTGATGCCATGCACTTTGCCGAAGAACTTTCAGGCAGATATCGTTTAGATAGAAAAGCATTACCTGCAGTTTCTATTTCTGATCCTACTCACATTAGTTGTGTTGCTAATGATTACGGCTATGAATTTGTCTTCTCTAGGTATTTAGAAGCTTTAGGAAATAAAGGTGATGTGCTTTTGGCAATAAGCACAAGCGGTAATTCCAAAAATGTTATAAAAGCTGCCCAAACTGCAAAGGAACTAGGCATTTTTGTGGTGGCACTTACCGGAAAAGATGGTGGAGCGTTAGCGAAGATAGCAGATATAGAAATTAGAGCACCATACTCAGAGTTTGCAGACCGTGCTCAGGAAATACACATCAAAATAATTCATGCATTAATTGACTACCTGGAAAGATAGTTCTGCATTATTTTTTTCCAACCATTCTTTTTGTAATTGTTTAGATGTTTTAGTGCTTCCATCCGGACTCCATCCCGGAGCTTTCAATAAATAGTTTATTTTGGTGGATAGCGGAACCGGTTTTTTCAAATCTTCCAACAAAGCATACCACTCATGAAAAATAACATCTCCCGGATGATTAGGTCTTTCAATTGGTTTAGTTAAACCATAAATTAGTTTCTCTTTCCCTTCAATGAGTTTTTCATTGGCATAAGTGCCAAAAAGTTTATCCCAAAAAATAAACACCATCCCAATATTTTTATCTAAAAACGGAATATTGCTTGCATGGTGCACCCGGTGGTGCGATGGAGTAACCAAAATATACTCTAACCATCCCCAACGTGTACGAAGTTGTGTATGAACCAAGTTGCCATACATTTGCCCAATGGCATAGACAAATAATATATCTATCGGATTAAAACCCATAAAGGCGATAGGCAAAAAGAAAATAAACCTGTATAAAGGCTGAAAAACGGAAGACCGGAAGCCGGTTGAAATGTTAAACTCTGCACTGGAGTGATGCGTTACGTGAATGGCCCAAAATAAACGGCAATTATGATCTAGCCAGTGTAAAAAATAATAAGCTAAATCCACCAATAATACCAACGAAATCCAGTAAATCCAAGCAGATTCTATGTTAAAAAACAGATTAGAATAACACCAGGCTAGTGCCACTAAACTCACAAATTTAAATGCAAAATCCACTGCCATTTGACAACACATTAAATATACATTGGTTATGGTTTCTTTTGTTGTGTATAGATTTACATCATGCAACCTGCTTATGATTATTTCTGCAAGTATAATCACCGTAAAAAGAGGTGCTCCTGCAATCCAAGAAATGTATTGAAGCTCAAATTCCATGCTTTACAAATTTAGATTTCTTGTAGGTTTTTATAAAAGTTATTTGCTTTAACAATTCTAATACCTAAATTGAATTTTCAAAAGCTTAACATATGCTTGGAAAAACTTTTGGTAGTGCAGTTTATGGTATTAATGCTACTACAGTAACGGTTGAAGTGAATGTAAGTTCTGGCATAAAATATTTTATTGTTGGCCTGCCTGATAATGCGGTGAAAGAAAGCCAACAACGAGTAGATTCTGCCATAAAAAACAATGGGTTTAAAATGCCCCGCCAAAAAGTGGTGGTAAATCTTGCTCCCGCCGATATTAGAAAAGAAGGTTCTTCTTATGATTTAACCATTGCATTAGGAATTTTAGCTGCATCTGGGCAAATTGATCAAGAAAAATTAAACGAGTATATCATCATGGGAGAGCTTTCTCTTGACGGTGGCTTACAAGCCATGAAAGGCGCCCTGCCCATTGCCATACAAGCAAAAAACGAAGGTTTTAAAGGGTTTATCCTCCCAAAACAAAATGCCAGAGAAGCTGCTATCGTTAGTGATTTGGAAGTATATGGTGCCGAAAGTTTGCGTGAAGTGGTTGATTTCCTATCTGGTAAAGCTAAAATTGAGCCCTTAAAAATAGATACCAGAGCAGAGTTTTTAAACAGCATAAATAATTACGAAGCCGATTTTTCGGATGTTAAAGGCCAATCTAATATTAAAAGAGCGCTAGAAATTGCAGCAGCCGGAGGGCATAACGCCATTCTAATTGGTCCACCCGGTGCAGGTAAAACCATGTTGGCAAAAAGACTTCCAACCATATTACCTCCCTTAACCTTGCACGAAGCATTGGAAACCACCAAAATTCATTCCGTTGCCGGCAAACTTAGCACCAATGATTCATTGTTATCAACTCGCCCATTTCGCTCTCCTCATCACACCATCAGCGATGTGGCTTTGGTGGGAGGTGGGGGCTATCCTCAACCCGGAGAAATATCATTGGCACATAATGGGGTGCTGTTTTTAGATGAGTTACCAGAGTTTAAGCGAACCGTTTTGGAGGTAATGCGCCAACCATTGGAAGAAAGAAGAGTAACCATTTCTAGAGCAAAAATTGCTATTGATTTTCCGGCTAGTTTTATGTTGATAGCTTCTATGAATCCTTGCCCTTGCGGATATTATAATCATCCCGAAAAAGAATGTATTTGCTCCCCAGGAGTAGTTCAAAAATATCTGTCAAAAATATCAGGGCCATTGCTAGATCGAATAGATTTGCATGTAGAAGTTACACCAGTTGCTTTTTCTGAATTATCGGCCACAAAAAAAGAAGAAAAAAGCGAACAAGTAAGAGAGCGAGTAATTACTGCTCGCGAGTTACAGCAAAAACGATTTGAAAATAATAAAGGAGTTTACAGTAATGCACAAATGAGCACAAAATCGGTGAGAGATATATGCAAAATTAATCAAGCAGGGCAAGCATTATTAAAAACGGCCATGGAAAGATTAGGATTATCTGCCAGGGCATATGATCGTATTTTAAAAGTATCTCGCACCATTGCAGATTTGGCTGGAAAAGACGAGATTGAAGTGGAACATTTGGCCGAAGCCATACAATACCGAAGCCTAGACCGCGAAGGCTGGGCAGGATAAATAACTAAACTAAAAGCCTAAATTATGAAATTTCCAACCTTAAAAAATGTACTTTCAGAAGGAATAACCACACTGAAAAGATTCCCGCTTGCAATATTCTTTGCCTTTTTAGGAACAATAACGGCCATGTATCTGGTCGAAACAAAATCTGAAGATGAATTGCTAATTCGTTTGGTTATGACGTGTGGGTTGGGACTATTGCTTGGTATTTCTGCTGTAGTTTATGCAGAGAAAACAGAAAAGAATAAAACACTTTGGCAATTAATTGCATTAGTTATTTCCGTTTTATTATTCTTTGTATTAAATCCATTTGATAATAAAGTAGATGCAATCCGGTATTTTAGTATAAGCGTGGCATTACATTTATTGGTTTCATTCGCCCCGTTTATTGCTAAAGGTCAAATAAATGGATTTTGGCAATACAATAAAGTGCTTTTTATCAGAATATTAACCGCCGGACTTTATTCTGCAGTTTTATTCTTGGGTATTGCTGCTGCCATAGGAACCACTGATTTATTATTTAATATCAACATAAATTCTACTATTTATTTTCATGTTTGGGTATTTTTAGCAGGTATATTTAATACTCTGTTTTTCTTGTCCTGTATTCCGTCTAATTGGGAAGAGTTAAATAAGGACACTAATTATCCTAAAGGATTAAAGGCATTTACCCAATTTGTTTTAATACCGCTAGTAAGTATTTATTTAGTCATTTTAATTGCCTATGAATTTAAAATTTTACTCGAATGGGAATTACCAAAAGGAATAATTTCTAGTTTAATTTTACCTTATTCTGTATTTGGTATTTTATCTATTTTATTGGTTTTCCCGATAAAAAATTTAGATGAAAATAAATGGATTACAACTTTTTCTAAATGGTTTTATGTAGCACTTTTTCCATTAATTATCATGTTATATATTGCTATTGGCAAACGCATGTATGATTATGGCATTACTGAAAGTAGATATTACTTACTTTTATTAACTCTATGGTTAACTTTTATTGCCTTTTATTTTGTTTTTAAATCTAAGGACAACATAAAAATAATTCCTATTTCCTTATGTATTGCAGCTTTAATTAGTATTTACGGTCCTCAAAGCGCTAATTCTGTATCTAATTGGAGTCAATTAAATCGTTTTGAAACGATTGCTAAAAACGCAAATGCTATAACAGAGTCTAAAATAAAAAGTGATTTTATTTGGACTGTGGACGATGGTAGACACATTGCGTCTATCGTTAACTATTTTTATGATAAGAATCAACTAAATAAATTAAGCCAGTTTACAGAAACAGATTTAAATAGAATTCAATCCAATAAAAATAGTTTAGATATTAACAATGAAAATTATTATGAAACTAGTCAATTAACGAAAGATAGTACATTGAGTGTTTTTGGTGTAAATAGTAGTGTTTATTTATATAATTTTAATATAGATGACGAAGTAGCAATTGAGACAGCTCGTTGGCACAGAATAACTAATGATAATATTAATCCCACGATTTCCGGATATAATTCGGTTCTATTATTAAATGCAACCATTACGGATAATAAATATAAATCGGAAGATATTATCCTACATATCGATTCAGATTACCAATTACTAATTAAAAAATCAAACGATACATTTACATTTGATTTAAATAAACTAAGTAATTACATAACAACTAATTACGATAGTATTACTAATTCTTATTCAGATAAAATTAATCTACCACAAGATTACCTTATCATAGATGGAAATAATAATGCTAGATTAATAATTGGCAATTTCAATTTTTATTATGATAAAGAACTTGCATCAGTAGATATTAATTTAATTAATGGAATTATCTTGTTGAAATAATGAAAAAAAGAGTTACGGGTATTGGCGGTATTTTTTTTAAAACTGCTAATCAAACGGAAATAAGAAAATGGTATGCTAAGCATTTAGGCATACAAAGCGAATTATGGGGAGCAGTATTTCCTTGGCGTCATGCCGATAATCCGGATAAAGAAGGATACACTGCTTGGAGTCCGTTTAAGCCAGATACTAATTACTTTGAACCAAGCGCTAAAGAGTTTATGATTAATTATAGGGTCGAAAATCTAACTGAACTACTTGCAACGTTACGGGAGGAAGGAGTAACGGTGATGGATGAAACTGAAGAAAGTGAGTTTGGTAAATTTGGCTGGATTTTAGATCCTGAGGGCAATAAAATTGAACTTTGGGAACCGCCGAATTAATTTCCTGATCTACGTTTTTCTCTTTCTTGTTTTCGTTGTTCTCGTCTATCCAGGCGATTTTCTTTTGGGTCGTCAGGTTTGTTTTCTTCTTGGATAATTGGTTTTTTTCGATTAATAATATCTTCTGTAATACCATTAATTTCCCTTAAAATTTCTTGTTGATTTTCTTCATCGAATAATAATTCTTTATCCTCTAAACTTTCTGTAAGCATTACATATTTTAATGCTGGGCCTTTTAATTTAACACTAGAAAATAAATTGTAAGTTTCTTCTTCAGCTAATCCTTTTCTAATTAAAATTCCGTGTATCAAATTAAAGTATCCTAGTAAATAGTCTCTCAAAGTACCATCCGAATTAAATGAGTATTTAAATGCTTTTGGTTTAGGTACAATACTAGTTAAGAAAATACTCTCTCCAAGAGTTAATTGCGATGGGTTTTTATCAAAATAAAACCTCGATGCTTCTCCAATGCCATATATATTTGGCGCCCATTCAATAATATTTAAATAGACTTCGTACATGCGTTGTTTTCCAACTAAATTATTATTCTCAATTAACCATACAATTAATGCTTCCTCTACTTTTCTTAAAACGGTTTTATTTCTATTAAGAAAAACATTTTTTACTAATTGCATAGAAATAGTACTACCGCCACGTTTAAAATTTTTTGCTTTAAAATTTATAGCAATTGATTTTCTGAACGACTCTTCATTAAATCCTTTATGCCAGAAAAAACTACCGTCTTCGGCATTTAATACCGATTGTTTTAAATAATCAGAAATAAATTCATAAGGAGTATAATTCGGGTTTCCCTCACCAACTACTATGGTTCTCATGGGTCTGCCATACTCGTAGGGAACATAATTAAATACACTATTTATTTTTCGTAAATTCTCTTTACCAAATTGTATGATTCTAAAATTATGTTTAGTTAATGTAGAATTAAATAGTAGTGAATCTGGTTCTCTACTATTTAATTTAAATTGTAAATCATAAGCTAATTCTCCTTCTACTTTTATCCCTTCGAGCGAAACAAATAAACCACGCGGAAAAGAATTAAATAGTGATTGAGCGGGCATTTGTGGTACTTTAATTTTTAATTCATATTCTTTGTTATCTCCATGAGTATATTTAATAAATGGAATAATTTTTAAGTCTTTAATTGTAGCAATAGAGCTACTATCTACAGCAATATAATTTTCACCGAATACCATGTTAGCATCAATACTTGCATTTGGAATTACAACTTCTTCCAATGATATTTTTGGGTGATTAATAACCAAATTATTCACTTTCCAATTACCTATAATTTGTAATTTATTACTACGATAGGTTACTTCATCCATTTGAGTTGAAATGGTATCGAACTTAAGCGTTAAATCGAATTTGTCTTTTAAATAAGATAACTCAATCGGATTAGATTCTCCGTAAAATTTTATATTTAATTGTTTCTTAGAGGAATTAATTAAACCTTTTGCAAACCATTTATTTTCTCCATTATTTACATCAAATTCTGTACTCAAATAATTATCAGATAAGGTTGCATTATTCATCGAAATATTCACCACACTTTCTTCATCTATTAGTTTAAATTCGAATTTACGTACAGATAGGTTATTAGGTATAAAGGCAAATGTTTTGTTTATTAGATTCGATACAAACTTTGATATATTTAACGCCGAGTTTGTTGTGGAAATTTGATTAGTATCTATCGAATTATTTTTGAATAAAAAATCAAAGTTTCTATCCCCATCTTTAATTACAAATTGTAAATAACCCGAGTCTAGATTAAGTTCAGATAAACTAATTTCTCCAAAAAGTAAAGGAAATATTTTAATTCTTACACTTAAATTATTAATTTCTAATAATGTATCTTTCTCTATCTGCTGTATAGTTACAGCATCTAACTTTAAAGTGGATATGCCAGAAAATCTAACATTATTTGTAGAAATTATTAATTGATTTGCTTTTAATTGGTTAGCGGATACTTTTGATATAATATTCCTTAATAAGACCCCTCTTACAGAAAATAATACAATTAAAAGAATAACTAATACACCTGCTACTATGCTAAGTGTTTTTTTGTGACGAGAAATAAATTCTCTGCTTTTTATAAATATTTTTTGTTCCAACAGTCTATCATTTCAAAATCTTTTGCCGGATTGGCAAAATAACAATACTCCAACAACGAATTAATAGTTTTCTGTCCTAACACCTGAATTAATAATTCTGGGCGCATTCCGGAACGTAAAGATATAACTGCATACGTATAACGTGCGGTATCTGTAGTTATTAATTCATGCTTTGGTTTAACTTTTCTAATTATTGTGCTTCTTTTATGAATGGCAATTTCGGTCGGAGTTTTTATTTCTGCTAATTTGCCTAACTCTTTTATGAATTTATTGGCATATACATTTTGTAACGAAGGAAAACAATTATTACCCTTTCCAGCATATCTATATAAAATTATTTGAGCGTAATTATTTAAAGGAATTCTTGTTTTTATTTTAGTATACTGATTTTCAATAATGATTTTGTAATCTTTTATATCCTCTTGTTTTAAAGATATAATTTCAGAAAATTTTAAGCCCGTAAAACAACCAAAGCAAAAAAGATCTCGCATAAGGGCCAATTCTTTCGATTGGGCTAAATTTAAATTATATATTTTTGCTAGTTCTTGCTCTGTTAATGCAATTTTTACCGAGTCGATGGTTTTTGTATCAAATTCACTAAATGTCTCTCTACTAATTAATTTTTTACTTGAACCGTGATGTAAAAATGCCTTTAATGCTTTTATTTTTTTAATGACAGTATTGTGAGTATTATTTAAATTTATTTCTAAAAACTCGGTAAATGAGTCGTAAAATACCTGATTTATTGTATTAAAATCTATCGGGTAATTAAAGGCAACTTCGAATTTATAAATGTCTCTAATTAATGTATCGTACACTAATACAGTACTTGGTTTTTTTCCTATTTTAGATAATTCAATATATTTTAAAAACTCTTGATAAAATTTCGATGCGTTCTCAAACAAAAGGCTATTAAATTTTTCTTTTACAGCTTCTACATTTACTTGGGATGTATCTTCTTCCAATACTACCATTTCAAATGCTTCTTTTAATTTTTGCTTTTGTTTAATAAGTGACTCATTTAGTTTAATCGTTTCTCCATCAAAATTTACAACAAGTTGTCTTTTGGCATCCCAGTTCTCTGCTAAGATTTTTACTCCTGTAAATAATTTAAACTTTTTACCTTGATGATTAAATACTAAATAAATCGGAATTGAACCTGAAGAGTCTATTTTAGAAGAAGGGGCGCGCAAATGAAAGGATGCCATGATTTGTATAAGGTTGGGTTGAACTTTAAAGTAACGTAAACAAACGCGAATTTATCATGTTAAAAGGTTAATTTTGTGTTAAAATTTTAAAATATTTTCAACGACATGACAATTACCAAAGAACAAGTATTAAATGCCCTTCGTTATGTAGAAGACCCTGATCTTAAGAAGGACTTAGTGACGTTGAATATGATTGAAGACGTTTTGATAAACGAAAAAGAAGTTAATTTTTCGGTAGTACTTACTACACCAGCTTGCCCAATGAAAAACATGATTCATAATGCTTGTGTAAATGCAATCAAACATTTTGTAGATAAAGAGGCTGTAGTTAACATAAACATGACCTCTAGAGTAACTACACAAGCAAATCCTACTTTCCCGAACATTAAAAATATAGTTTTGGTAGCGTCGGGTAAAGGTGGGGTAGGCAAATCAACTGTATCGGCCAATTTAGCTATCGCACTTGCCCAAAAGGGGGCTAAAGTTGGATTAATTGATGCAGATATATATGGCCCATCCATGCCTATCATGTTTAAAGTACCTTACGCCAGACCAAAAGTAGAGGTTATTAACGGTCAGAATAGATTAATACCCATTGAACAACACGGAATAAAATTACTTTCCATCGGTTTTTTTACTGACCCAAACCAAGCAGTACCTTGGCGAGGACCCATGGTTTCTACTGCTGTTAAACAACTTTTTAATGATGCCGAGTGGGGTAAATTAGATTACTTAATAGTGGATTTACCACCAGGAACCGGCGATATTCATATTACCGTTGCCCAAAGTTTTCCTATTACCGGAGCTGTGATTGTTACTACACCGCAAAAAGTTGCACTGGCCGATGCACAAAAAGGCATGGGCATGTTTAGAATGGATTCCATTAATATTCCAATTTTAGGCGTAGTAGAAAACATGTCGTATTTCACACCAGCTGAATTGCCGGATAATAAATATTATATTTTTGGTGAAGGTGGCGGAAAATTTTTAGCTCAACAATTTGATGTGCCATTTTTGGGAGAAATACCGCTTGTAAAAGCAGTGAGCGAAGCAGGAGATAGTGGTGAGCCCATCATGTTAAATGCCTCTCATCCTATAGCCATTGCATTTGCCGAATTTGCAGAAAAAGTGGCACAACAGATAGCAATAACCAATGCCAATGCAGAAATGCTGGCATAATAAACGATATATTAAATTTTACCTATTTTTGTAATTCAAAAGAAAAAAATGCAAAACAATTCGAATTTATTAGATAGAATAGAACAAGCATTAAATCAAATCAGGCCTTATTTAGAAGCTGATGGTGGTAATGTGGAAGTTTTGGAAGTAACGAATGAGTTTGTTTTAAAGCTGAAACTATTGGGCTCTTGTGGTACATGTCCTATGAGTATCATGACACTAAAGGCCGGAATTGAAGAAGCTGTAAAGCGTGCTGTACCAGAAATTACTGCAGTAGAAGCTGTAAACCTTACCGACATAAACGACCCTAATGCGGTATTACCGGAGAGGTTAGCTTAACTTTACAATAATATTTACAAAGAAGCCCACGACATTTATCGTCGGGGGCTTCTTGATTTATATAGAATTATTTAGTTGCCGGTAAATCTAAACTAGGTTTATCTGCTTTAGGGTTACCACTCATCAAATACGTATCAAACCATTGGAACATACGTAAGTTGTAATCGTATTTTGAGCCTGATCTGGAGTTACCGTGACCTTCGCCCGGATAATAAATCAACCGTACGGGAACATCTGGCTTGCGAACTTTTATATGACGATATAATTCCATGGATTGTGCAGGATGAACTCTTGGGTCATCGGCACCATGCATAATTAAAATTGGAGTTTGTGCACGATCTACATAGTAGATAGGACTACGCTCCAATTGCCATTGCCAATCTTCCCACACTCTTTTGCGAGAGTGAACCAAAAATAACTCTTCGGGTATATCACTAGTTCCCCATTTAGAGATATTGTTGCTAATACCAACAAACATTACAGACGCTGCAAAACGATTAGAATAATACGTTGCCATCCAAGCTGATGCATATCCACCATAAGATCCTCCAGTAACACCAACTCTTTTTTCATCAACCAAACCTTGGGCAATTAAATAATCAACGCCATCTACTACATCATCAAACTCTTTACCAGCCAAATCACGTTGACTACTATATGCAAAATCAACTCCACGGCCCGTACTTCCACGATAATTAGGATAAAAAACAGCATACCCTTTTGCAGTTGCCATTTGTCCGGGTACAGAGTATCCGGTTAACCAACCATTACTGTAATGAGCTTCGGGTCCGCCATGTACAACAGTTATTAATGGAACTCTAGTGCCAGGCTGATAATCTACTGGATACATTAAAATGCCTTCAATTTCGTATTTTCCGTCTCTAGCTGGGTATTTTATTACTTCTTGTTTACCTAATTTTAAATTATCTAACCATGGATTATGGTTAGTTCTTTTTACGGGTTGAGCATTTCTTAGAGTAGATATGGTAAATACTTCGGCAGGATGAGTGGGTGAGCTAGCTACAAATGAGATAGCACCATTAGTACCTCTAGAAAAAGAAGTAATGCCGTGCACCGAAGTGCTAAATAGTGTAGTTTTACCTCCGCCATCTGGGCGGATGGCTCCAATAGTTGAACCAGTACCTATACTTGCTAAAAAGTGGATAGTGTTTTCGGCAGTCCAAGTAATACTTTCGTATTTTCCTTTAAAATCGGCATCTATTATTTGTGGTTTTCCACCGGTTGCAGATACAACTAAAATGCGTCCGTCAATGGGGTCGTTTATGTCTTTACCTGCTCTAATTGCAAGTCTTCTGCTATCCGTACTCCATTCAATTTGTCCTAATTTCCCTTGGTTATCTATGGTAGAAATTACCTCTTTAGTACGAGCATCCACTACCATTATTTGTTGTTTCATAAATGAATCGTCAATGCTAGAGGTTGGAGCTGCCGAAATAGCAATCTTAGATTTATCGGGGCTCCAACTTAGTAAGTAAACAGAACCTCTCACTTTAAGCATTTCTGCTACTGTACCTTGGCTTACATCTACCGTGTATGCTCTGCGCATAGCAAAATCTTCTTCATAAAAATTTGGAGAATAAGTTAAAGACGTACTTGGTTTTTTAGTTTCTTCTAATGCAGTAAATGCAAGCATGTTACCATCGGCATCCCATACATAGTTTAAAATATTAGTGCTAAAAGAATATAGCTTACTTGCTTCACCTCCGTTTAAGTTTAATTCATATACCGCATTTTGGGCATCGTTTGGTTTTCTTGTAAGAAACGTTACGGTTCCTTTTTTAGGTCTGAACGTTACTTGGCTTACACTGGCAGTGGTAAAATAAGGTCTGCTTTCGCCAGTTGCAGTATTCAATACATATAAATGTGATGCATTGGCAGCATTGCTTTTAAAAGCATCGGCGGGAACACTTAAAGTGTACACCACATACCTACCATCGGGTGAGATATTACTGCTAGTTACATTGGTCATTTTAGCAACCTGCTCCGGAGTAATACCTTGAGCAAACGTGTTAATGGGAGATAAATTGATTAAAAACGCAGCTAAAAATAGCCCGATAAAAAGAAATTTACTTTTTGGGTGATTTACAGTTTTCATATTCTAAATAAAGATTTAATGAATTTTAAAACCGTAAGATACTAAAAAATTGGATGTGGTTGATATAGAAAGACTTGAGAATTACGATAAAATTAAAGTTGAATTTTATTTTGGGCGTTTAAATCTTTTAATACCATTCAAAGTTTCAAATTGGAGCATAATACTAATGTATATTCTTTGGTTTTTGCCTCTTATTTTGTTAATGCCAATTCCGTCGATAGTAGAAATTACACGTATTAATTCGGCATTAATTATTTCTGTACCCTCTCTTAATATCCTCACAGAATCAACTTTACCAAATTCATTACCCGAAAAATGAACAAACACTCTAATTAGTGTATCCGTATCGGGTAGTAAACTCAAATCAAATTTACTATCTAATGCATCAAACAATTTATCTTGCATTTTATGTATTGGAAACCAATAGGATGCGGAATTATCATATACTTTGGTATGTGTAAACAGACCATTAGTTATGAAATAGTCAGTTTCTTGTGAGTAGATACCTTGTCTTGAAAGCTCTAAATAGTGCAATAACTCGCCACTTGGGCTTAATAAGGAATCGGTAACCCAATAAGCGAAAACTCTTCCATCTTTCACTTTATCTTTAAAAACAAGGTCTAAGTTAATTGAACCGATTTTTTGTGAGCCATGGAATCCTTGCAACTCATTAATTTTTATTAGGTACAATCTGTTATCTATAATTTCCCACTCTGATAAGAAGCAACTATTATCTGTCGTATAATTTTCTTCTATACTTTTGAATAATTCCAGTTTTTTGGGATGAGAAAAAAATGGAGAAAAAATGATTTTTACAGTATCTCCGTTGTAGATTAGATTATCATAGTGTCTACATCCAAATGCCTTTGCTTCTTTTGTATAAGATGCAAATACGATGAAAAATAAAAACGCATGAAATAGACCAACCATTTTGAGAGATAAAACGGTTTGAAAAGCGTCAATTAGAATGCCAAAATTCGAGAATAAACTTAGGGTAGTTTTTAACTAAAGAGATTATTCCCCAACCATTTTTATTAACGAGCCTTTTTTCAACTGGTCTGTTAACAACATTCCATTTAATATAGCTAATTCATCGTAACGAGCAGTTGGCATATTATAAAAGCGTAAGGCTGCCTGCAATGTCATGTCTTGTGTTAGTGTTTTAATTCTTACACGCTCTGGTTTTTTGTTGAGTTTGCTGGCTTCTTTTAATTCTGCGAAATTACGTATGGTAGTTAAAAAGGTGTTTTGATACCCATTAAATTTAGACAACTCAGAAATACCCATAAAACTGTAAATATTTCCGCCATACTGTATTAATCCGTTTAACACTCGAATGGTACCTTTTTCTTGTTTCTGGTCTGCAATCATTACTAATGCAGGTAAACCGTTTATAGTTTCTTTCTGTGCATCTACTCTTTCTAATTTATAATTCTGAAGGATAGAGTTAGCAGCTTCTTCTAATGAATTGCCCTGTACAATGGTAAACATAAATAATGCCTCACCATTTGCAGGTGCCATTTGTACTTGTTGTGGTGTGTTTATTAATTTCCAATTCTGTGGTATAGAAAAAAGGAATTTTAAATCAGGGTGATAAAACATACTATTTTCTACAAAACCTTGGCGGGGATTTTCTCCCAAAATAATGCCATCAATCATGCGTAAATAATTGTCTCTACCAACTTTAGGGTTGGCTAAATTTAATTTGGTTTTCCATTCTTCTGCTAATTTGCCAACGGTTACAAATCGATCTCCAGGAGAAGGGTGTGTAGATAAAAACTCCGGAATGGCCGGATTACCTTCTTTAGCTGATTGCCTTTCAAGCGTGGTAAAAAAACCAGCCATTTCTGTTGGGTCATATCCAATACGTGCCGAGTATTCTACACCTAATTCATCCGATTGTCTTTCGGCATCTCTACCAAAACTCATCAATGCTAATTGCATTCCAGTAGTAAGGGGTTCAGCAAATTCAGCTAAACGCGGAACTAAAACTATACCTGCAATTAAACCAATTTGCCCGAGCATTGCATTTCGTTGCTGGATTACAGTATGTCTTGCTGTAATGTGCCCGATTTCATGACCTAAAACACCGGCAAACTCCGCTTCATTATTAAAATGCGCCATGATCCCTCTGGTGAAATAAACATAACCACCCGGAACGGCAAATGCATTAATTGCCGGCGAATCTACAATTTTAAATTCATAGGCAAGATTTGGACGATGCGAAACGGCTGCCATTTGCTTCCCTTTTTCTGTGATGAAATTCTGTAATTTAACATCATCATATAAGCCAAAAAAACCAACAATTTGTGGGTCAGCTGCAACGCCCATACTAATTTCTTGTTGCTCCGACATTAACACCAGTTGTTTTTTACCAGTTACTGGATTTACTGCACAAGCAGAAATAATTAAAAAGCAGAATATTAATGTAGTATATGTGATAAATCTTGAAAATTTCATCTTTGTAGTTTTTATTTTTGACAGTTTTGTATAAATAACGCTAAAATATACGCTTAATTTTAACATACCATTGGGTTTTAATTACATAATTATTTGTTTATGTTAACAAAGACTTACGATATGTTTTATTTCTGTAAAAACTGAAAGCTATAAATAGTATTGCCAATACAGAAGCAATTTTCGGAATGTAATCTCCAAATCGTGTGTAAAAAGTTATTTTATCATTCAGATTGATATCGCCTTTTAAGGCGGTAGGCACCCACCACTCTGTTTCTTGTAAAATATCTCCTCTCTGATTTATGAATGAAGATATTCCGGTATTTGCCGAACGTGCTATACTTCTTCTGGTTTCAATAGCTCTAAGTTTTGCATACATATTATGATGACGATAACCTGGCGTGTTTTTCCACCAACCATCGTTAGTGATGATAGCTATAAATTGTGCCCCGTTAAGAATATAATCGCCAACAAACTCACCAAATACCGACTCGTAACAAATTACAGGAGCGGCACCAATTCCACTTTGAGTATAAAAAACCCCTCGTTCTTTTTGAGTACCTAAACTACCTAAAGCTCCTCCACCCAAATCAATGGAAAAATAGCTTAAAAAACCAAAAATACTCACGTACGGTATTTGTTCTACCCCAGCAACCAACTTAGATTTATGATAAATTTGAACTTCAGCAGAATTTTCTATTTGCAATGCAGTATTAAACACATCGTAGCAACAAGTGCCATTAGAATACGTGCGAGCCGTTTCGGTAGCTTTATCAGTATATTGCCTATAGGTAGTTGCGCCTGTAAGTACGTTGCCGTTTTTATATTTCTCTACAAAATTTTGGATTACTACTACGTTGTTATCTAAGTGTATTTGATCTTCATTAATATCTCGGATGATGGCTGTTTCTGGCCAAATAAAAAACTCGGTATTGCTTTGACCTAATGAATCGGATAAACGAATGAGATTTTCTAATTGAATTTCGGGTGGCAGAGCATTAAATTTTTCGGTGTATGGATCTATGTTTGGTTGCACTACCACAATATTTACCGGGTTACTTTCCTCTACATAATTAGTATACATAATTTTTGATAAGAGGATAGGCAAAAAAATAGTTGCAGCAACTAAAGCACGTTTAGTCCAAAGTGTTTTATTGGTTTTTATACTTTCCGAACGATATTTTATAAGTTGATAGATGAAAATATTAGACAATAATACCCAGAGTGAACCACCAAAAACTCCCGTAAATTCATACCATTGAATCCAAGTATGATAATTGGCAAAAACATTTCCGAGCGTTAACCAAGGGAAAGAGAATTGCCACTCTTGGTGCAAGTATTCGTATCCTAGCCAATACACTACGAATGAAATTAAACCGATTTTTTCTCCAAATATTCGCTTTGTAAATCGATAAAACATCCAAGGCAAAGACATTAAAGAGGTACCCAATAAAATAGCGAAAATTGCTCCGAATTCGGATGCATTCCAGATCCAATAAATGGTGAGAGAATTCCAAAGTAAAAAACCTAAAAAGGCATATTTAAAAAATCCTTTTCCTTTGAACCTATCTTCTGCAATAAACAGAGGAACTAAAGCAAAAAAGATTAAAAAAGTAAACGAAATAGTAGGCCAAGAAAGCCAAAGTAATATACCGCTTAAGAGACATAATGAAATTCGTTGCAGGTTTGGTTTCACGGTTGGTTTAATTTTTTTTGGTTGGCTTATAGGTTTTACGGCTTTCCGGCTACACAAATCACAATTTCTCCTTTTAATACATTGTTCTCAAAATGAGCTATAATTTCATCAAACGAGCCGCGAACAGTTTCTTCAAAAATCTTGGTTAATTCTCTCGAAACGGATGCTTGTCTTTCCTCTCCGAAATGGAGCTTAAACTCGGTTAATGTTTTTAATAATCGGTGTGGAGATTCGTAAAAAATCATGGTACGTTCTTCATTTGCCAATTCTTTTAATCTAGTTTTTCGGCCTTTTTTCACCGGTAAAAATCCTTCGAAACAAAAACGATCTGTTGGCAAACCCGAATTAACCAATGCCGGAACAAAAGCAGTAGCACCAGGCAAAGTTTCTATCCTAATTTCTTCTTTTATACATTCTCTTACGAGCAAAAAGCCAGGATCTGATATGGCAGGAGTGCCTGCATCGCTTATTAATGCAATATTTTTACCTTCTTTTAAAAAACGAATGATTTCTTTTATGGCTTGATGTTCGTTGTGTTGATGATGGGCTAAAATCCGTTTATCAATACCCAAATGTTTTAGTAATATACCCCCGGTTCTGGTATCTTCTGCTAATACTAAATCCACTTCTTTTAAAACCCTAATTGCTCTAAGCGTAATATCCTCTAAATTACCAATGGGTGTTGGTACCAAATACATTTTTCCGCTACTTGGTTCAGATTGTTTTTGCATGCAGTGGGGTTGCGGTTTGGATTATTATCTTTGCACAAAAAGTATAAAATAATGCTGCAAGTTAATTATATCCGCGAAAATAAAGAGTACGTATTGCAACGATTGGCGGTAAAAAATTTCAAGCAATTAGATTTAGTGGATGTTATTTTAAATTTAGATAACAGAAGAAAATCTACCCAATTGCAACTGGATAATGTATCGTCACAATCTAACAGCATGGCAAAAACCATCGGCGAGTTAATGCGCGATGGAAAAAAAGAAGATGCAGAAAGCATGAAACAACGCAGTATGCTGTTACGTGAGGATATAAAATTGCTTAATGAAGAGCTATCCGAAATTGAACAGCAATTACAAAATGCATTGGTTTTAGTACCCAATCTTCCGCACGTAATGGTTCCGCTTGGTAAATCTGCCGAGGATAATGAAACGGTAATTAGTTGGGGTACAAAACCCGATTTATACGAAAAAGCCGTACCGCATTGGGAGTTGGCTGCTAAATACGATATCATCGATTTTGAATTAGGTAATAAAATTACTGGAGCAGGCTTTCCGGTGTATAAAGGGAAAGGTGCTCGTTTACAGCGCGCACTTATCAATTATTTTTTAGACCAAGCAGATGCTGCCGGTTACCGCGAAATGCAACCACCAATATTGGTAAACGAAGCTTCGGGCTTTGGTACCGGACAATTGCCAGATAAAGAGGGTCAGATGTATCACATTGGGTTGGATGGTTTGTACCTTATCCCAACTGCCGAAGTTCCTATTACAAATTTATACCGAGATGTGATTGTTAAAGAAGAGGATTTACCCATTAAGAATGCCGGTTATACTCCTTGTTTTCGCAGAGAAGCAGGCTCTTATGGGGCACACGTTAGAGGCTTAAACCGTTTACATCAGTTTGATAAAGTAGAGATTGTACAAATTGCTCATCCCGAAAAGTCATATGAAGTATTGGAGGAGATGAGTTTGCACGTACAACAGTTATTACAAGACTTAGAATTACCTTATAGAGTACTGTGTTTATGCGGTGGCGATATGAGTTTTGGCTCTGCTCTGACGTATGATATGGAAGTATTTTGTGCAGCACAAGCCAAGTGGTTGGAAGTTAGCTCGGTTTCTAACTTCGAAACATTTCAAAGCAATCGCTTAAAGTTGAGATTTAAAGGAAAAGAAGGCAAGCCTCAATTAGCACATACCTTAAACGGAAGCGCTTTGGCTCTGCCAAGAATTGTTGCTTCTATTTTAGAGAATAATCAAACAGAAGAAGGAATAAGAATACCAAAAGTATTGGTGCCGTATACCGGCTTTGAGTGGATTAAATAAGTTATTTCAGCAAGAGCCGAATATTAGGCTCTTGCTGAAAAAGTTTTTCTTATTCTTTGTACTCCAAAATGTCTCCGGGTTGGCAATCCAACGCTTTGCATATAGCCTCGAGTGTATTAAACCTAACGGCCTTTGCTTTTCCTGTTTTTAGTATAGATAAATTAGAAAGCGTTAAATCCACCCGTTCAGAAAGTTCGTTTAATGACATTTTGCGCTTTGCCATCATCACATCTAAATTTACGATTATAGGCATGGCTTATATGGTTAATTCGTTTTCGGTTTGTATTTCTATTCCTCTTTTAAATATCTGAGCTATCATAAAGATGACTCCTCCAAGTAATAAATATTCAGAAGCACCGCCAAGATAATCGCTCACATTACTTAGTTCTATACCTCTTTTGGCTAACCATTTTATATAGCCACTCACTATTATAGATAGGATGCCAATTTGAAGTGCAACGTAACTAATTTTAGAAATTAAGGTGGATACTTCTAAACTAAAAGGATTAATCAGATTGATTTTCGTAAAAATCTGGATAACCAAATAAAAGATAAAAGCCTTTAAGCCAGATAGGAAAATAAGCAAAGACGAAACAGCAACGTATTGCCAAATGCTATATTGGTACAATGTAGCTAGATTTAAACCCTTGTACAAATTTTCTGCTTCCTTATTGTTTACCACAATATTTACTACAAAGGAAAATAGTAATATGCCAGTTTCGATACAGAGACCCACAAACAGAATCCATGCAATAACATGGAGAGTGGTCATAATAAAAGTTGTTTTTGTTGTCATTTTGAGTTTGATTTATTTTTAACTCCACAAATATCAATAATAATTTATTGATAAACAATAAAAATCTACATTAATTTAATAAATATTTTCATTGCCCCATTTGCTGTAGCCAAATAAAGGATAAAAAAAATCCTGCTCGTTTTAGCGAACAGGATTTTAAATGCAATATAAATTATCCCCGATGGGCAATACTTTATTTTATCTTAAAAGTAGCTTGTACTTCTTCTCTCAACTTTATGGTTCTTACTTCTATTTCTGGCATAAATTCGTCTGTAGCCATTTTGGTAGAATACATTTCGTTTGATCTAATCATTGGTGGAGCAAAGTATCCTGAATTTGCACTTAACTGAATTAGGCCGTCTAATTTTTCTCCGATACTTCCTAACAAAGTTTCTGCTTTAAATTTGGCATTTTGTACGGCTTTAATCATCAATTCACTTTTATACTGCTCAATTTTGGTATGCGAAAATTCACCAATATTAACAGATTCAATGCCTTTTCCATCTACATTACTAATGATTTCATTTATTTTTTTCAGGTCAGATACTTTTATCCTGTATCGCTTTCTACCTAAAAATTCTTCTCCTTTTTTCTTATTCCAATCGTAGTTGTAGCCGTATATATTGTCAACTGTAAAATTTTCTGACGGGATACCAGCAGCTAATACAGCAGTTTGTAGTTCTTTTTCTAATACGTCTATTTCTACTTTTCTACGGTTGGCTACATCTCTAAAATATTCTTTTAGGGTGATGTTTACGTAGATAATATCTGGCGTGATTTCCATTTCGGCTACTCCGTTTACAGAAACTTGTTTAACCAATTCTGGGTTTTGAGCACTTACCTGTAAGGCACAAAATATTGCTAGCGCAAGGAAGATGATTTTTTTCATGATGTTTAGTTTTTGGATTTAGTAAAACTAAATATCATGCCAGTTATTATGTTTTTAAACAATCGGTTAAGTATCAATTATGAATTACGATTTTTTATAGTTCGTGTCTTATACTGCCAATGATTTTTAGAATTTAAAAATGAGATTTTGCTATAAAGTGTAATTCTATCCATTTGTAAAAAATAAATACTAGCAACTATCAACTAATAACTATAAACTATTCTTGTCCTACATATCTGTATAAAAACTCATACATCCTGAGCATTCTATCAAATCGTTGCCTAATATTTCCTGACCTGCTTAATTCATGTGTTGCACCCGGGTGTAGGATATACTCTACAGGTTTCTCCAGAATTTTTAAACTTTTATACATCATGGCGCTCTGTTGCACACCAGTACGTAAATCGTTTTCGCCATGAATAATTAGTAAAGGCGTGTTTATGTTTTGCACGTAAGTGTAAGGAGATTCTCTATCCAATACCTTTTTTACGTCTTCTTCCCATGGATAACCGCCAAAATAATTTGGTACTAATCGCCACGCATTCCCTTCGCCCATGAACGTGGTGAGTTCATATACTCCGCGTTGTGCTGCTGCTGCTTTAAAACGGTTATCATGTGCTACAATCCATGCAGTAAGATAGCCTGCATAGGAACCTCCTGTAACTACTCGTCGTTCGGTATCTACCCAAGGCAATTTTGCTGCTGCAGTTTCTGCTCCTAACACATCTTCTGCCGGACCGGTTCCCCAATCCTGAAAATTACTTGCTAAAAAGTCGAATCCGTAACCACTGGAACCACGTGGATTAGAATACACAATTCCGAATCCTTGCGAAGCAAAAAACTGAAACTCGTGCCACATGCTTGCTTCACCGGGACCCCACATGGCTGTTGGTCCGCCATGTATTTGTAACATTAAAGGGTATTTCTTGCCAGCTTGCTGGAAAGTTGGTTTCATCACCCAATATTCAATGGCTTGTCCATTGGAATTGGTGTAAATTCCTTTTTCAGGGAAACTAAGCTTTTTCTCACGTAACCATCCAACGTTATGTTCGGAGATTCTACGACTACTTTTATTCAATAAATTGGCAGAGTATAATTCAAATGGGTTAGCAACTTCCGTTTTTACGTACACAATTCCCGAGCTGCTTACATCAAAACTTCCAACTCCCGACTCAAAATCGGATAAACGTTCAATTCTTCGGTTGGCAATCGTTAAACGATTTAAAATCACTCCACCATTACTCGAAGAAGTGAAATAGAGGTAACGATTATCTTTAGACCAAGTTAACCCGCTAGTGTTTCTGTCGTATTCAATTATGGTTTTACGGCCATTGGTAAGTAATGCTAGTTTTGATGGGGCCAGTCCTCCTGGAGTTCCGTTAACAAGAGCTATAGTTCTACCATCCCTAGAGGGGGTAATGGCACCATAATTATTTCCGGCTTCTTTTAGTAAAATCTGTGTAGTTCCGTTAGAGATATTCATACTCATTATCTGATTTTCCTGAACTCTATCTGGGTGAGTATTGGCATCTGAAGCGGTACTGTAAACGATACTAGTATTGGATAACCACACAGCACCGCCCGTTGAATTAAATCCAGTAGTTAGCTGGCGAGGTTTGGCGCCTTCTTGGGCATCTACAATAAAAATATGCGAAATGTTTATTCTGGTTTGAACATCCGATTCGGTCTGGAAATTAAGTTTATTTACCACTTTAGCTTTACTATCACGTTCGTTTTGAGCTAAGTAAGCCCGGATTTCGTTTATGTTACCATCCGGATTGGCTTTTGATTTTGAGGATAACCAATGAGAGTTATCTGCAAACCCTGGCTTTTCTGAACTCCAAGTAGGCAACATTTTATTGGCAACCATGGCCGAATCTTTTAATAAATCTTCTAAAGAAAAACTGGTAGAAAACAGAATACTTTTCCCGTTTGGCGACCATTGTGGTCCGGATGCCCCGTACGTTTCGTTGGTAAGTTGTAAAGGTTCTCCACCATTCATGGACAGCAAAAATATTTGTGAACGTCCGCCAATTGCTCTAACAAATGCAATGGTTTTACCATCGGGCGACCATGCAGGTTGTGATGTACTTACATTGCCTCGGGTTAATGCAATGGCAGGGGTATTGGTTTTTAGGTTTTTTAGATAAATGTGAGATCTGTACTGATACTCCAGTTTGTTACTTGGATCGGGAACTGTGCTATTTACAATGTACAATACTTGTGTTCCATCTGGCGAGATAGCTACAGAGCCAATTTGGTTAATTTTTAATAGATCGGTAACTACAATTTTTTGGGTTCCGTTTTGAGCATAAACTATTGATAAGGAAATAAAAAGTACTACACTTAATAAAAATTTCTTCATAATGGTTTGGATTAAACTCATCCAAATTAAGAGAAATAGCTAAGAAAAGCAGTATATAAATAATTTGTTACAATTATTCAGTAGTAATTGTTTCTTTAGAAGTTGTTATCTCTTCTTCCTTAAAATATCTTTTTTGAAAGATCAGTATGGTAATAACTCCTATGCTAATTGCGGCATCGGCAATGTTAAAAACCGGACGAAAGAAAATGAATTGATCTCCGGCCCAAAACGGAAACCATGATGGATAGCTACCTTGTATGACTGGCAAATAAAACATATCTACCACTCTGCCATGGAAAAGCGGAGCATAATCATATACGACTCCGTAAAACACACTATCAATAATATTTCCTACAGCCCCGGCTAAAATCAAACTCACACAAAACTGTAATCCTTTGTGGTAATTATGTTTGATGATGTAATGTAATCCGTATCCAATACCAATTACTGCAATTATTCTAAATACAGTTAAAAATAACTTACCATATTTACCTGCAAACTCAAGCCCGAAAGCCATGCCATTATTCTCGGTAAAATGGATAATAAACCATGGGAAAATCATAAATTCCTGACCAAGAAACATGTTGTTTTTAATCCATGTCTTTAATATTTGGTCGGCTAATAAGATTCCAAGAATTAGTAAACTATACTTTACGTATTTATTCATGCTTTGGTGCTATGCAGTAATTAAAAATTAATTTTTGCAATAAAAAGTTAAACTTTTATGCTTGTTTTAATTTTGCTTCCATGCTTAAGGTGGCATGCGGAACTGCGCGTAAACGTTCTTTTTGAATTAATTTACCGGTTTCGCGACAAATGCCGTAGGTTTTGTTTTCAATACGAACTAAAGCAGCCTCTAAATTTTCGATGAATTTTTTCTGACGAGAAGCCATTTGGCTTACGTGTTCTTTTTCTAGCGTTGCAGAACCATCTTCTAATACTTTAAACGTACCTGCTGTATCGTCGGTGCCGTTTGCATTCGGATTACTTAACGTTTGAGTTAGGCGAGATAGTTCTTCGCGAGCTGCTGCTAATTTACTTTGAATTAATTCTTTAAATTCTACTAATTCTATATCGGAGTAGCTGTTTTTTTGTGCTTGGTTTTCCATTTCTTTTATTTATTTAATTCGATTTTTAATGCTTTGTTTTCTATTTCGATGATATCACCGTTCAAATCTTGGGCATCTGTTAATTGAAATTTAGTACCTAAAATTTCGGCGCAAATATAGGCTAAATTATTTTTAACTGCTTCGCTAACTAATGAATCATTTTCGAGTTTAACTGTAATCGTATCGGTAACTTCATACCTTTTTTCTTTTCTTAAATTTTGGATTCGATTGATCAATTCCCTGGCAATTCCTTCGTTTTTCAATTCAGTGGTTATGGTAGTATCTAGTGCTACAGTTAATTTTCCTATGCTTGCAACCTGCCATCCGGGGATATCTTCTGAAAGTATTTCTACCTCATCAACGCTTAAATTCCAGTTTGTGTTTAATAGGGTAAGATTATATTTTCCGGTTTCTTCTAATTCAGCAATGTCTGGTTGGTTCATGGTAGAAATAGCACTGCTTATTTCTTTCATTAATGGCCCAGCTTTTTTACCTAATGTTTTAAAATTTGGTTTGATTTTCTTGGTCAATAATCCGGATGTATCCTGAATAAATTCAATGGATTTTATGTTAGTTTCGGTCAAAATAAGTTCCGTTATCCGTTCTACTTTTTTGCTAAATGATTTGTTTAAGACCGGTATCATAGCTTTTTGCAAAGGTTGCCTTACGTTTATACCTACTTTTTTTCGTAAGGATAAGATTAACGAAGAAATATCTTGCGCCAAACTCATGCTTTCTAACAAATCTTCATCTACTCTGTCTCTTTCTGCTTTTGTCCAACTACTTAAATGAACCGATGAAGCAGCTAAAGGGGTGTTATTTTTTATTGCTTTTTGACGGATTCCGTCGCTTAAATTTTTGTATAACCAATCGGCAAAAAATGGAGCAACAGGGCTCATCAATTGAGAAATAACCATTAAACACTCAAATAAAGTTTCGTAGGCAGAGCGCTTATCCTCGTTCATCTCTCCTCGCCAAAAACGCCGACGAGATAACCTTACATACCAATTAGATAAATGATCATTTGTAAAATCTTGTATGGCACGTGCCGCCTTTGTTGGGTCGTAGTTTTCGTAATTTTCTTCTACTTCAAGGATTAATTTTTGTAAAGCAGATAAAATCCAACGATCTAGTTCAGGTCTGTCTTTTACTGGAATTACATTTTGCTCATCCATCTCAAAACCATCAATGTTTGCATACAAAGCAAAAAACGAATACGTGTTGTACAGAGTGCCAAAGAATTTGCGCTGTACTTCTACAATTCCATCGGCATTAAACTTTAAATTTTCCCAAGGTGCAGCATTAGATATCATGTACCATCTGGTAGCATCGGCTCCGTATTGTTGGATAGTGGTAAAGGGGTCTGCAGCATTGCCCAAACGTTTTGACATTTTGTTGCCGTTTTTATCTAACACCAATCCGTTAGAAACCACATTTTTATATGCCACAGAATCAAATAACATAACAGCTATGGCATGTAGAGTGAAAAACCAGCCACGAGTTTGGTCTACTCCTTCGGCAATAAAATCAGCTGGGTAAGCAGCATCAAATTTTTCTTTATTTTCAAACGGATAGTGCCATTGAGCATAAGGCATAGCTCCAGAATCGAACCAAACGTCAATTAAATCTGGCTCGCGGAACATGGGTTTCCCGTTTTCTGCAACTAATATTATATCGTCAACATATGGGCGATGAAGGTCTAAAGATTGGATGTTGAATGAAGAATTTTGAATGTTGAATTTTTTTGCTTTTTCAAATTCCTCTGTTAGTTCTTCTACACTTCCTATGCATTTTTCTTCGGTTCCATCTTCGGTTCTCCAGATTGGAAGTGGGGTTCCCCAAAAACGTGAGCGAGACAAATTCCAATCCACTAAATTTTCTAACCAGTTACCAAATCTTCCGGTTCCGGTACTTTCTGGTTTCCAATTAATGGTTTTATTGAGAGCAACCATTTTATCTTTATATGCCGTGGTTTTAATAAACCAAGAGTCTAAAGGATAATATAAAATGGGCTTATCTGTTCTCCAGCAATGTGGGTAGCTGTGTTCGTATTTTTCTACTTTAAAAGCTTTGTTTTGTTCTTTTAGTTGGATGGCTATGAGCACATCGGTTGGGCGGAAATCTGGATTTTTTCGTACATCATCAGAATAATATTCTTCTCTAACGTATTTGCCAGCAAAATCAGTAACTTCTTTTACAAATTTCCCTTGTTTATCTACCAACGGTGACTCGTTTCCACGCTCATCTTTTACCATCACTGATGGAACATTATTTTCTTTACAAACTCTAAAGTCATCGGCACCAAAAACAGAAGCTGTATGCACAATGCCGGTTCCGTCTTCGGTGGTTACAAAATCTGCCGGTATAACCCTAAATGCATTTTGTTCTAATTCGGCATTGCTTACAAAGGGCATTAACTGATGGTAACGCAAACCCAGTAATTCTTTTCCGGTAAATTCGGCTTCTATCTTCCATGGGATTAATTTATCGCTAAATGTGTAATCTGCAAACGATAAATCTTTTGCTTCTTCCTTGAAGTAAACACCAATTAAATCTTTAGCCAATACCACGTTTATTGGTGCAAAAGTGTAAGGGTTAAAGGTTTTAATTTTTACATACTTGATTTTTATTCCAACAGCCAAGGCACAATTAGAGGGCAAAGTCCAAGGTGTGGTAGTCCAAGCTAGAATGGCGGTATCTTCTTCTTTATTAGCAAATAAAGTATTAATTAAAGGGTGATTTTGATCTTTCTTTAGATGAAACTGAGCAACGATGCTGGTATCTTTTATGTTTCTGTAAGTACCAGGTTGGTTAAGTTCGTGAGAGCTAAGTCCGGTTCCGGCAGCCGGTGAATAGGGCTGTACGGTATATCCTTTGTATAATAATTGTTTATCGTAGAGTTTTTTTAATAAATACCATAATGTTTCTATGTAGTTATTTTCATAGGTAATGTATGGATTTTCCATATCTACCCAATACCCCATTTTCTCTGTGAGATTATTCCATACATCGGTGTATTTCATTACCTCTTTGCGGCAAGACGCATTGTACTCATCTACCGATATTTTAATACCAATGTCTTCTTTTGTTATGCCTAATGATTTTTCTACTGCAAGTTCAATGGGTAAGCCGTGGGTATCCCAACCGGCTTTGCGTTCTACTCGGTATCCTTGAAGGGTTTTATATCGACAAAAAATATCTTTAATTGCCCTAGACATGACATGATGAATGCCGGGCATACCATTTGCAGATGGAGGGCCTTCATAAAAATTAAAAGGTTTAGATACCGGACGTGAAAGGATACTTTGCTCGAAAGTTTTCTCTTGTTTCCAAAATTTCAGAATTTCTTCCCCTATTTCCGGTAGGTTTAACTGCTTGTATTCTTTGTACTTCTTCAATGTAACTGCTCCAAAAAAAATTAATCTGCGAAATTACTATTTTATATGCTTCTGCACACACATAAATGCAATTGAAAATCTGGTAATACTTAAATGATTGGTTAATTTTTTTTACTAAAAATAACTTTACTCTTGTTTTATATAACTGTAATTATAAATTTGTAATAACAAAAACGCTCTCAACTAATGAACACTCTCGGAAAAAACATCAAATCCTTGCGCCAAGCGCATAATTGGAGTCAGGAAGAAATTGCCAATAAATTAGGTATAACTGCTCCAGCATTTTCTAAAATTGAATGTGGATTTACAGACATAAATTATTCAAGGCTAGAACAAATTTCTACTTTGTTTGGTTTAAGCCCGGTAGAATTAATTACGTACCACAATCAGGAAGAACAACGCAAGCATTACGATGAAATTCACTTACTTAAAGACAAACTTGCGGAACGCGAAGCACAAATTATTGAATTACAAGACAAAGTAATTTCGTTGCTCGAAGGTCACAAAGTTTTAGTGTAATCTACTCTAAATCGTTATCTATATCTACCAAAGGCTTGGTTGCTTTTTTACGACTATTTCTCTTGTCTAATGTTAATAACAATGCAGGCAATAATAATAAGTTTGATAATAAGGCAACCAACAAGGTGATGGCCATTAAAAATCCTAAAGACACGGTTCCGCCAAAGGTAGAAAGAGTAAAAATGCCAAATCCGAAGAAGAGGATGCTTGCGGCATAAATCATGCTTACTCCAGTTTCTCCTATAGCTAGAGATACAACTTTTGAAACGCTCCAATTAGAATTTGCTAATTCTTGCCTATATTTTATTAGAAAATAGATGGTTTGGTCGTTTGCTAAACCTAGGGCCACACTAAAAATCATGATGGTAGATGGTTTTAAACTTATACCAAAATATCCCATGATTCCGGCGGTAAATAATAAAGATACAATGTTAGGCAAAAGCGCAATTCCGTTCATTCGGAAAGAACGGAACAGTATGTAGATAATTAAAGAAATTAAGGTGATTGCTAATATTAATGCAATTTGTAAGTGGGTAATTAAATATTCTGTTCCGGTAATAAACAATAAACTGGAACCAGTAAACTTAACATCAAAACGATCTGGCGGGAAAATGGAATCGGCTTTTACTCGCAAATCATCCATGATTTTATTCATTTCAAACGAGCCAACATCTTTCATCTGAAAACTTATTCTGGTTTCTTTGCGTGTGCTGTCTAAAAAACCTTTTAATAAATTATCAGATCCTTGCGATTGCCCTGCATATTGCATGATAAAGCCTAATTCCATGGTGCTCGGAATGGTATAAAAACTAGGTTCGCCATTATAAAATGCTTGGGTAGAAAATTTTAGCACCTCATTCAAAGATATTGGTCGGCTAAACTCAGGATACGATTTTATTAAATCTTGCAATTCTTCTACCTTACGGATGGTTGGCAAATTGATAACTCCGTTTTTTCTACGGGTATCTACTACTACTTCAAAAGGTAGAATTCCATCAAAATTTTGCTCAAAAAACTGCAGGTTGGTTAATATGGGGTCGTTTTTGGGTAAATCATCTACTACGTAAGCATTCACTTTCATTTTGCTAATACCAAAAAGCGAAATACAAACCAAAATAGCAGTGGCTATGTAAATTCTGGTCCGGTAATTATGTACTAAAAAATCAATCTTATTTAAGAAAACAACCAAAAACTTATTATCTAAATGTTTGGTATGGCGTTTAGTTGGTGGGGGTAAAAAACTGAAGATAATTGGAATACATATTAATGAAATAATATAAGTACTCATGATATTAATGGCGGCCACCAATCCAAATTGTTCTAAAACTTCGCTATTGGTAAAGAAAAATACTCCAAACCCAATAGCAGCAGATACATTGGCCAATAAAGCAGTTACCCCAATTTTTTGAATGGTAATTCTCAACGACAACATTTTATCGCCTGTTCGGGTAAATTCTTTATGGTATTTATTTAGTAGTAAAACACAATTTGGTATACCAATAACTACAATCAATGGGGGTACTAATCCAATGAGTAATGTAATTTGATAGCCAAGCATTACGATTACTCCTAATGCCCATATTACTCCAAGAGATACTACTAAAACCGGGAAAACAACTGCATAAAAGGAACGAAAAAACAATAGTAATACAATGGCCGTAGTTAACAAGGATAAGCCTAAAAAAAGGATAAACTCACCAGCTACTTTGTCTGAGAATTTGGTTCTCATCCAAGGTAAACCAGAATAATTTAGTTCAATATTGTTTTTCTCCGCAAATCGTTCGGTTGCTTCTTCAATTTGATTAATTAACGGAACCCTTTTTTTGGAATTCAATACTTGAGAATCAAAAGAAATAGCCATTAATACCGCTCCAGAATTAGAGTTGAAAAGTAGACCATCATAAAACTGCAAACCCAAAATGGCAGCTTTAACCGAGTCCATTTCGGCATCTGTTTTTACAGTGTCTTTTAATAATGGAGAAAGTGCAAATCTTTTGGCTGTGGTATCTTTTGTTAATTCATAAATACTTCCTAGGGATAAAACATCTTTTATACCATCTAATTTTTTTAGCTCATTTGTAAGATTATACCAATCGTTAAAGGTTTGGCGTTCGAATATTTTTTCGGAATTGAATCCTACAACCAGGATACTACCATCTTCTCCGTATTTCTTTTTGAAATCCTCATAAGCCAAATAAGAAGAATCTGTAACTGGTAAAACTTTACTTCCTGCAAAGGATAACTGAATTTTTGATCCCTGATAAGCCATAAATGCACTTATAGCAAGAATGGTAATAAGTAATAAAATACGGTTGTTCAGTATAAATCTCGAAATGTAGTCCCACATAGCTAATTGAATACGAGTAAAATATTTTTGCGAAAGTACAGTTTTTTAAAAAAGCATACGGTCAATTTCTAATTTAGAAACGAGATATTTGCTCAGCAGTTTGCTAACCTTAACTTTGGTGTAATGATTCACAGAAAAATTTGCTCTCCTCTAAGTATAAAACTTGGTCTAATTTGTTCTCTTATTTTTATCTCTCAAGCAGTAACAGCACAAGGGATTGGTCAATGGCGAAATCATTTGCCACATTTTAATGTGTTGGATATTACCCAAGATGGCTCAAAAATTTATGCTGCAACTACTGGAGGTATTATATTCTTTGATAAATCCGATAATACCATTAATCGTTTAACCAAATCCGACGGATTATCCGGAACAGATTCACGTTTGGTTCGGTTCCATGAACCTACAAAAACCCTGCTTATAGTTTACGAAAACACTACTATTGATTTAATTAAAGGGAAACGAATAATTAAACTAAATGATATTAGAAACGCCCCTATACTTGGTAATAAACAAATTAATGAGATTTATTTTGATAAAAATTTAGCCTACCTATCTACAGGCTTTGCTATTGTGGTTTTAGATATAGATAGAGAAGAAATTAAAGACACCTATTTTCTTGGTCCGAATGGTGGAGCCTTACAGTTTTTTGGGGTAACCATTGCCGGAAGCCGAATTTTTGCTGCTTCAGAAAACGGTGTATTTGAAGCCGACGTAAATGAACCTTTTTTGGTAGATGCTTCTAAATGGAGGAAACATTCTTTAACACAGGATAGTCTACCAAACGGAAGTGTACAGTCTATGTTAACGTTTCAGAATTTACCTTATATACTCATCAACCAACAAATACTTAAGTATACCAACGGTAAGTGGCGTGCATCTGCATTTCCGGCTAATGAAGTAAAGAAAATAGCCGTAACATCAAATAATTTATTTTTGGCGTTACAACCTTTCAACGCTAAATTTTTTGTTAGCGAAAGCCAAGGGGCGTTTGATGTAATAAATACTGCTGCCTATTTTAATGCAAATACTGCTTTTAGAGATGCACAAGGCAACGTTTGGATTGGCGATAGATTTAGCGGGTTTATCCGCTTTGCCAATACTCCACAAACCACTTTCACCAAAGTAACTCCTAGTAGCCCGCTCACAAATCTTTCCAGAAGAATCAGCATAAATAACAGAAGAGTTGCCATTGCACCCGGAGCTATTACCGTGCAAAATAGCGGTAGATTTAGGGAAGATGGATTTTTTGTTTTTGAACAAAACACTTGGACAAATTATAATAGACAACAATTACCCGAATTAAATTTAGTGCGAGATATTGTAGTTGCCGAATTTAATACCGAGGGAAATATTCTATTGGTAGGTTCTTATGGACAAGGATTATTAGAATATATGTTGGATGAAACAGATAATCGATTTAAAATAAAAACTACCTTTAATGCACAAAACAGCTCCTTACGTCCTGTAGTTTTAGATCAAGGCAGTATAAGGATAACCGGTTTAGATTTTGATGCCGATGGTAACTTATGGGTTGCTAATTACGGCGCTCCAAACCCAATATCTATGCGAAAACCAAACGGCGATTGGCAATCCTTCAATTTCCCGGGTGTTTTTACTGGTCAATTTCCAGAAGTTTTTGAAATCATGGTAGATTCCTTTGGTAACAAATGGACTATCATCCCTAATGTAGGTATTTTAGTTTTTGATGGAAAAGGAAAATTCAGAAGACTTACCGATGTGCCAAATTCGGGTGGGCTACCTTCTAGAATTGTAAATGATTTTGTGGAAGATAAAGACGGAAGAATTTGGGTAGTTACCGGACAAGGAGTTGCCGTATTTAATAACCCTGGTGAAATTTTAGATAATGTACCGGTAAATGCAGAGATTGTAGAAATTGTTCAAGAAGGATTAATTCAACCTTTGTTAGGAACTGAGAATGTAACCGCAATTGCGGTAGATGGCGCCAACCGAAAATGGATGGGTACTACCAATGGCATCTTTTTGTTTTCTGAAGATGGGCAGCGAACTATTGAATCGTTTAAAGCAGAAACAAGCCCATTAATTTCAAATGTGATAGAAGATATTGCCATTGACCCAATAAGTGGCGAGGTGTATATTGCAACCAACATAGGATTGCTTACCTACCGCGGAACAGCTACGGAAGGAAGCCCAACTAATAACGATATTTTGGTTTACCCCAACCCTGTTCGTCCGGATTATACCGGAGTAATAGGCATTAAAGGGTTAGTTGAAAATGCCAATGTAAAAATTACAGATATATCTGGCCGATTGATTTTTCAGACCATAGCAGATGGTGGGCAAGCCGTTTGGGATGGCAATTCTTTTGATGGCAGACGAGCATCAACCGGAGTGTACTTGGTATTTGTAACCGGCCAAGATGGTGTGGAAACCGCCGTTACTAAAATTTTGTTCATCAATTAATAATGCTTCACAAAACGCGAGGAATTGTACTAAAAACCACCAATTACTCCGAAAGTAGTATTATAGCTCAGATTTATACTCAAAAATTTGGCTTGCAATCCTACCTGATTAATGGTGTAAGAAAAGCAAAGCCAAGTGTTTCTAAAGCGGTTTTACAAGGATTAAATCAACTAGACCTTATCGTTTACCACAAGCCAAATGGTAATTTGCAGCGCATCAAAGAAATTAGAAATCAGCCGGCTTACAAACATATTCCTTTTAATCCTATTAAATCTGCCGTCATTATTTTTGTTAATGAGATTTTATATAAAATTTTAAAACAACAAGAAAGTGATGAACGATTGTTCGAGTTTATTTCTCATTCCTTATCCATTTTTGATATAACAGAAGAAAGTCCAGCAAATTTTCATTTGGTGTTTTTACTTCAATTAACCAGATATTTAGGGTTTTATCCAGATACTGCACATGCAGACACAGCCAAATACTTTGATTTAAAAGAGGGTTCTTTTAGCGAGTATAGGCCTATTCATCCACTATATATAGATGAAAAACTTACCGGTATTTTTGTAGAATTATTACGCAGTAGTTTTGAAAATTGTCATTTAGTGGGCATAAATTCAAAACAACGCAAAGAATTATTACACCAAGTTATGCAATATTATACCTTGCATGTGGATGGGGTAGCAGGCATACAATCTCACGAGATTTTAGAATTAGTATTGCATGATTAAATACACACTAAAATTAATTTGAAATAATTTTTGCAAATAGAGGTAACGCTCCTATATTTGCAGTCCCTAAAAAGGGAGCATAGCTCAGCTGGTTCAGAGCATCTGCCTTACAAGCAGAGGGTCACAGGTTCGAATCCTGTTGCTCCCACAGAAAAGTTAAAAGTCATAAGTTAAAACCTTATGACTTTTTTGTTATATCTAATCATACCCGTTTACAAATAATAATCTTTTTACAATATTTGAACTCATAATTCTATATGAGAATAGCATATTTTGTCCCCGTATTGTTGGTTATTATCACCTTTTCGTTTACAGCTAAAAGTCAAGATATTAGCATAAAGTATATTTCATCTAAAACTAATCTTATTGAAGTTCCCAAAAACAAAGCAAAATTTAATTACAGTACTAGTAAATTTTCGGACGGGAAAATAGAACATGTTATATCAGACATAAAAACAGGAATCATTGTTGACTCAGAATATTATTTAGTAAACGAACCTATTGGGAAATGGTTGAAAAATGGGAAAATATTAGACTATAATTTTGAATTAAATCGAGTAAAAAATACAGGATGTTCTGATACACTTAAGAAAGTTGGAATTGAAAATATTTTTTTGGATGATGATTCGCTTGAATACAAAGCACCAGTCTTCTCTGAAAATTATTTAAGTATCCAATCATTTTTATTAAAAAATATAAGTTATCCGATTAGATCTCTTAATAATGGTTTCGAAGGAACCGTTGTAATAGGATTTTACATTAACGAATCTGGAAAAATTGAAAATACTTATGTAAATCAATCCTTAGATCCATTGTTTGACAAAGAGGCAATGAGAGTAATAAGATTATTAACCTTTAAAAATGCTCCAATGCTTAGTAATGAATTTGTAAAAACGTGTTTTTTCCAGAGCATTACTTTTATGTTAGAAGATTGAAAATGGTATATCTTAAAACCACATCCACCAATTCAGATTTTGTGCAATTAGTAAAACTATTGGATGAGGAATTAAAAATTACCGATGGTGATGAACATGCTTTTTACGATCAATTCAACAAAATAACAGCTATAAAACATGTAATACTGGCTTACTCAGATACTATTGCAGTTGGATGTGGTGCCATAAAAGAATACTCTTCTGAACAAATGGAAATTAAGCGAATGTTTGTTCTACCCGAGCAAAGGGGTAAAGGTATAGCCTCCTTGGTGTTGGCAGCATTAGAAAATTGGGCAAAAGAACTTGGCTACCAAAGTTGTATTCTGGAAACCGGGTCACGGCAAAAAGGAGCCATTGCATTATACAAAAAGAATAATTATGAAATTATTCCCAATTATGGGCAATACCAAAATGTTGCAAATAGTATTTGTTTTGAGAAGAGATTAATATGAAAAGATTAGTACTAGTATTTGTTTTTACGATTGGTTGTAGCTTCCTATTTGCACAAAAACCAAAGGAACAAGGTTTTTATGTGGGCTACGGTTTTGGAGAAAACACTTCCGATACTCGTTATCGCCCGATACACATAGCAGGTAATTTTTCTGTATGGATAAACAACTCATTAAATAATCCAGCCAGTAAATCCAGATTTGGGGTATACATAGAACCTCAAATAAATCCGGTGCTGACTAATCGTCCGGTGGATGTGGAGTTTGGTATTAATGCCGGGTTCCGCTATTATTACTTAGCTTCTCAAAACAGTGTTTTGTATGGGATGATTGGTTCCGGTCCGCATTACATCACTGCCGAAGTAAACAGACAAGCGAAAGGATTTATCTTTTCAGATAATGCTGCCATTGGTTTGTATCAAAACATCCACTCAAAAAACAACTTGTACTTAAACTTTCAATACCGTTTTAGGCATATTTCCAATGCTGGTTTAAAAAACCCGAATGGAGGAATTAATAATTCTAATTTCTTGATAGGGATATCTAAACTCGTATTTTAATTAATCTTTAAATATTTTTACTACTACTTTACCGTCTTTAGTAATATAACCACGATACATACCAGGGGTATTAAACGGCATGGTAACATTTCCTTTTGCATCTAAACCAATTAAACCGCCATCACCGCCCAAAGCCGGAACTTTTTCCATCATTACCTTGTTAGCAGCATCGTTTAAGCTAAGTTTACCATATTCCATCATGGCCGAAATATCATGTGCTACTACCGAGCGGATAAAATACTCGCCCCAGCCTGTACAAGAAATGGCAGCAGTTCTATTATTTGCATAGGTTCCTGCGCCAATAATTGGCACATCGCCTACACGACCGTAGCGTTTGTTTGTCATACCACCGGTAGAAGTTGCAGCCGCTAAATTGCCGTAGTTATCTAAGGCGCAAGCGCCAACAGTACCAAATTTATAATCCGGAGAATAATAATTGCGTATGCTCGCAGTGGTATCGGCGTGGTCTAATTCCATTTTCTCTTTTTCCAAAGCGCGCTGCAAGCCGTTCCAGCGATTTTCTGTATAAAAATAGGATGGGTCTACCATTACTAAACCAGCTTCTCGTGCAAATTTTTCTGCTCCTGCTCCTATCATCATTACATGATTAGATTTTTCCATGACGGCACGTGCTGCTAACACCGGATTTCTTACAGTTGTAAGTCCGGCAACTGCACCTGCTGCCAAGGTTTTTCCATCCATTATGGCTGCATCCAATTCATTTTTCCCTTCGTTGGTAAATACTGCTCCAACTCCAGCATTGAACAAGGGGGAATCTTCCATAATCAAAATAGCGGTTTCAATCGCATCTAAACTACTTGCTCCTTTTTGTAGGGTATCGTATCCGGCTTGTAATGAAGAGGTTAAAACTGCGATGTATTGCGCTTCTAATTCAGGGGTCATGTTTTCTTTAAGTATAGTACCTGCACCGCCATGTATTACTAATACGACATTACCATCTGATTGATTACCTGAAGGAGTGGTACAGGAAGATATTATACCAAGCATCGTCAAGAGGAAAAATAGTTGTTTCATGTTGTTTTTTTGAATTCAGAATCCTAATGTAGGAATATTTGAGAAACAATATTGAAAATTCTAAATAAGTAATATGATGAAATATTTATTTTAGTCACTCAAATTTGCAACCTAGACATCATGAAGAACTTGATTATCGCATTATTAGTAATTTTTTCAGTTAATACTAATGCTCAAAGCACACAAGAATCAGAAATTTGGTTAAGTGATAGATTATTTAAAGGGATACCTTTTAAAGGTAGTGTTGGAAGAAATTTAGACGGATTTGCATTATATGAGAATATAAGAATAGCTACTATCAACGGAATTTTAAGCATCAGCTATAAGGAGACTTTAAATGGTGATGTAAAATATTATCGGCACGAAGTGCCATTCTGGGCTATTAATGACCTTCGATTTCTTTATCCGCATGGCGTAGAAAAAACACCAGTATTGCATTTTGTTTTAGACAAAAATTGCTCAAGTTGTATAACCATTTCTGGGCCGGAGAATAAGTTGAAAGAACAAAACAACATTACTCGAATTCGAATACCATTTACAGATAATTTAGAATCGAATTTTATCAGTAATCTTACAAAAGCGTTGGATAACTTGAAAAAAGCATATCCGGTAACTGATTAAAGTTTAGAATATCTATTTATGATGTCGATAATTACCTTGTTATTTTGTAACTGAGGTAAATATTCAAATAATAATTCACTCTTTTCTACATCTGTACTTAATGCGTGTTCTAAATAGTGAATTGCTTCATTGTATTGTCCGTCGCTAAATAAATAAGCTACCAAACGATAATGTAATTCAGCCGCTTCGGGGTTGTTTTTAATTCCTTCAGAAATTAAACTAATGGCTTCAGAAAGTAAACCTTGCTCATATTTTAGAGAAGAATAATCCAGCCAAATTTCTATATCTAGTGGGTTTAGTTCCACCACTTTTTCATACGCAACTTCTGCATCACCAAAGTTACCCAACTTACTTTGAGAGTCGCCAATGGCAAACCAATATTCAGGGTTAGTAGCATCTAAGTCTATGGCTTTTTTAAAGAAATGCAAAGATTCATACCAGCGTTCTTCAAAATCTAACGTAACGCCAATGCCAAACCAACCTTCGGCTAATTTTGGGTCCATTTTTACTGCTTTTTTGTAGTAAGAGCGGGCTTCGTCCATCAACTCTAATTTTTCATAACATTCGCCAATGCTGCAATAGATTTCAGCATCGGGTTGTTCGTACTCAAAAGTTTGTTTATATACCACAATGGCATCTTCAAACCTATCCAAGTTCACCAATGCATTTCCTTTATTAAAATAGGCTGAGGCAAAGTTATCTTTTATTAAAATGGCATAATCATACGCATCCAAAGCTTTTTCATACATGCCCATTTTGCTAAATGCATTACCTAAATTGTACCACGCTGCAAAAGAATAAGGTTCTTCGTTGATGTATTTTTCGTAAAAAGCAATGCTTTCTTCTTGTTTATCTAATACATCATAACAAAAAGCTAATTCGTATAAAGCATCTTGGTTTTCCATGTTTTGCTCTAAACAACTTTTTAGATAAACCAAAGCATTTTCATAATCGCCCATGTTTTGATATACATAAGCAATCTGAATATAAATTTCATCCGAATCTTCTGAAAGTGCCAATGCTTTTTGATAATAATCTAAAGCTTCTTCGTGTTTTTCTAAGTTTTCATAAACATTTCCACGAATGAGGTAAATATCCGGATTAGATGGCTCCAAAGTTTCTGCTTTATCTAACAAAGCCCATGCACGATCTACCTGATTGGTTACGATACACAATTGTGCTTTTTTTACATAGAATATAGCAACAAAAGGGTGTTGACTAATGGCATATTCTACCACTTGAAGTGCCTTTATGGGGTCACTTTTTTCTATATAATAATCTATAATGTTCTCAAAGGCTTGCGAGTCGAAAAAGTATTGGTCTTTATTCCTAACCATTTCTTCGTATCGCTCAACAGAAGAGCTTATATCTTCGAATTCATTGAAATCAAATTCTTCATCCATCGTCTATCAAAAATTAAGGCCTGCCAGAGCAGACTAGTAAAAAAGAACGAAACCCTATACATTCAATAACCGTGCTAAACACAGTATTAGTATAAACGTAGGAGTAAGGTAGGTGAAAATGTTGTGAGACATCATTTTAATTTTTCCACATACTGACATTGTAATTGCTAATGAATTGAAAATAAATTAGCTAAATATGCCTTATTTGTTCCTATAGATACACCTAGTTTTTAAATAAATATTATAAAAAACTAGGCTCGGTATTTTTCTTACTTTTGGACAAAGATATGTTTAAAACATGAATACAGTTGAAATTACCGATATTTTTATCATGGAAGATTTAGGAATTAAAGAAATCAATCCGGCATGGAGCACAGGTTTAATTTGGGGGACCGAGTTCAATCAAAATAAAAAAGATATTTTTTCTCCGGTGGATGGAAAATTAATTGCTTCGGTTTCTTTTGCCACAATGGCAGATTATGAATTAGTAATTAAAAGTGCAGAGCAAGCATTTAAAGTTTGGAGAAACTTACCAGCTCCAAAAAGAGGCGAAATAGTGCGACAAATGGGCAACAAGCTGCGTGAACATAAGGATACTCTTGGTGCATTGGTTTCGTACGAAATGGGCAAAAGTTTACAAGAAGGGTTAGGGGAAGTACAAGAAATGATTGATATATGCGATTTTGCTGTTGGCTTATCCCGACAATTATATGGCTTAACTATGCACTCAGAGCGGCCTTTACACCGAATGTATGAGCAATATCATCCATTGGGGATTGTAGGAATTATATCGGCATTTAATTTTCCGGTAGCGGTTTGGTCTTGGAACAGCATGTTGGCTTGGGTTTGTGGTGATGTTTGCGTGTGGAAGCCATCAGAAAAAACACCTTTAACGGCTATTGCCTGTCAAAATATCATTGCATCTGTACTTAAAGAAAACAATGTACCAGAAGGGGTATCCTGTTTGATTATTGGCGATAGAAATATAGGTGAAGCGATGAGCCATGATAAACGGATTCCATTAATATCCGCTACCGGATCTACCCGTATGGGGAAAGTGGTTGGTGCTGCTGTTGGTGCCAGACTTGGTAGAGCTTTATTAGAATTAGGTGGCAATAATGCCATCATTCTAACCCAAAATGCAGACCTAGAAACATCCTTAATTGGCTGTGTTTTTGGCGCTGTAGGTACGGCAGGGCAACGATGCACCTCTACCAGAAGAATCATCGTACATGAAAGTGTTCATGATGTTTTTAAAGAAAAATTGATAAATGCGTATAAGCAGTTAAAAATCGGGAATCCGTTAGAAGAGAAAAACCATGTTGGCCCGTTGATAGATAAAGATGCGGTTGCTATTTATCTGCAAGCTATTGAAAAAATAAAAGCTGAAGGAGGTAAGTTTATTGTAGAAGGTGGAGTTTTGGAGGGGGAAGGATATGAGTCGGGGTGTTATGTAAAACCTTGTATTGCTGAGGCAGAAAATCATTTTGAAATGGTACAACATGAAACTTTCGCTCCCATTTTATATCTTTTAAAATATCGTACTTTAGACGAAGCAATTGCCATGCAAAATGGAGTGCCTCAAGGATTATCGTCGGCTATTATGACGTTAAACCTCAGAGAAGCCGAACAATTTTTAAGTGCTGCCGGCTCTGATTGTGGTATAGCCAATGTAAATATTGGCACTTCTGGTGCCGAAATTGGTGGAGCATTTGGTGGCGAAAAAGAAACGGGCGGAGGAAGAGAATCTGGTTCTGATGCGTGGAAAGTATACATGCGCAGACAAACAAATACCATCAATTACAGTACACAGTTGCCATTGGCTCAAGGAATTAAATTTGATATATAAAATATGAAAAATTTCATTTTAAACATTTTGGTTACCGGATTGGCAACGTATATTACTGCCAGAATTTTACCTTGGGTATACATAGATGGCTTTGGCTGGGCATTATTATTTGCTGCAGTATTAGCAGTTATGAATGCTAGTTTGGGTTTAGTTCTCCGATTTATCACCTTCCCGCTAAATTTTTTAACTCTGGGGTTGGTTTATTTCTTCATCAATGTAATCATCATCATGATAACAGATAATCTGATAGAAGGCATCGTAATCAATGGGTTTTGGGTTGCTGTTTTATTTGCCCTGATCGTATCTCTTTTTAGTTCCATTATTTATAAGCTAATTAAGTAACCCTATTTTCCATTTATATGAATAAGAAAACTGTTCTTATCGTTGTAGGTTTTGTACTACTTGTTGCATTACTTTATTTAGCCGCCAATCATTTTGGGTTATTTAAAGAGAAAAAAACGGTAGAACCATTTGAGCCAAAATTCAGAAAAGAAGGAATGCTCACTTTTTTAACGCCTACGGATGATATCATTAAAACCATTGATATAGAAGTTGCCGATACAGATTTTAAACGCGCACAAGGTTTAATGTGGCGAAGATCCATGGCAGAAAATCAAGGCATGCTGTTTCTTTTTCCTAATCCTGAGTTTCAATCTTTTTGGATGAAAAACACCTATATTTCTTTGGATATTATTTACGTGGGTGCCGACCGAAGAATTGTTAGTATAGCTAAAAATACTACGCCTTTTTCGGAGGAAGGAGTGCCTTCAGAAGGGTTGGCTCAATTTGTAGTAGAAGTTAATGCCGGATTTTGCGATAAGTTTGGAATAAAACCCGGTGATAAAATAGAATTCTCTCTATTAACACAATAGTTTATATCCCTTCCCGTGTACGTTTACTATTTCAACCGATGGATCGTCTTTAAGGTATTTCCTTAATTTACTTAAGAAAACATCCATGCTTCTGCCGTTAAAATAATTATCGTCGTTCCAAATGTGTATGAGCGCTTCTTCTCTTGTTAATACTTGGTTAGCATGTATGCAAAGCAAACGCAATAATTCCGATTCTTTGGTAGAGATGTGCTGTTTAGATCCGTTGTTGCAAATAATTTGTTGGTGATAATCAAACTCATAAACACCAATCTTAAACTTTGTAGCTTGTTCTTCTTTTGGTAAGGCATTAGAGACCCTTCTCAACAAAGCATTTATCCGCATTAATAATTCTTCAATTCTAAAAGGTTTAATGATGTAATCATCGGCTCCTAGGCCAAAACCTTCCGCTTTATCTTCCATCATGGATTTTGCAGTGGCAAAAATGATTGGAATATTACCATTCATTTTTCTTACCTCTTTAGCAAGGGTAAACCCATCTTTTTTGGGCATCATGATATCAAATATGCAGATATCAAAACTATGTTTTTTAAACATTTCGAAACCTGCTTCGCCATCTATGGCAAGTACTACATCAAAACCACCCTTTAGTTGCAAATAGTCTTGCAAAAGCATCCCTAAATTTGGGTCGTCTTCTACCAAAAGAACTTTTTGGGGCATAGTGTAAGATACTTAATTTGATTCTGCCCTAAATTTAAAAGATTTATTGACTTAATTATGCAATTCGCAACGGAAGTGTTACTTCAAAATCTGAACCTTTATGAAGTTCGCTTTTTACCGCAACTGTACCACCGGTCATTCTTACTATAGAATTTACATAGCTTAACCCTAAACCAAACCCTTTTACATCGTGTAAGTTGCCAGTTGGAGCACGGTAAAATTGTTCGAACACTCGGTTACATTGTTCGCGTGTCATACCTATGCCGTTATCCGAAACAGTAATTTGTATGGCATTTGCATTATTTTTTGTGGCAATTTGTATTACCGGCTCTGACTTGTTGTATTTTAATGCGTTATCAATTAAGTTGTAAATTACATTAGAGAGATGTAACTCGTCGCAAACTACCAAATCTGAAGTTGCGGTAAGGATTAATTGAATGCTTGCCTTCTTTTTGTTTAATTGCAATTGCATGCTTTCCGCCACTCCTTCAAGCAAAATATGTATGCTTACGGTAGATATATTTAATTTGAAATCTCCTTTATCTAACTTGGCAATATTCAATACCCGATCTACATTGTTAAACATCCGTTGATTTTCTTCTTGGATGATGGATGCTAACTTTTTAAAATGCTTTTTATCATGAACTATTTCATCGTCTAACAAAGCACCACTTGCAATCATGATGGTAGAAATTGGTGTTTTCAATTCATGGGTCATGTTATTGATGAAATCGGTTTTCATTTCCGATAATTTTTTCTGCTGCATGATGGTGTAAAGTGTATAAGCAAAACAGAAAAGTATCACCAAAATTAAACCGGCAGAAGTCCCCATGATGAAGGTCATTTTACTCAACAAATAATTTCGTTTATCCGGGAAATTCACCATCAAATAACCCATATCTGCTACCACTTGTTGCGGGAATAAATTTGTTCTATACGTATTGGAAGAAGTTATTTCTGGTTTTAAGCTTGCTTTGCTAAAAATTACAGAGTCTTTTCTATTACTATACACAGTGTAATTAAATGGGATATCTATGCCTTTATTAGTAAACTCTTGGCGTAATAAAGAATCTACTCTGCTTGGATTTATTCTGGAGGATAAAGGCAGTTTGGATTGTTCAAACTCAATGGCTATTTGTTCAAATATTTCTACCTGTTTTTGGAATTTTTGAACGGAGTCTATATAAGCTTTTACTTGTCTTTCTAAGTTAGGTAATACATTGGTAGTTACTTTTGGTTTTGCATTAATAACTTGAGGATTTACAATTCTAGGTGGATTAACCACCATAAAATGAGTGGTATCGTGGTTTATTTTACCCATGCTGCCGGCAATCCCACTTGCTCTAGTAGATTGGGTAAACACAAATCCATCACGTGAGTAAATCTTGCTATTCGTTTTCTCATTTAATCTCTTTAGAAGTTTGGTATCCATAACAGCAACACCGTTAATAAATACTTTATCTCGCATTATGGTTATGTTATGTGTGCTATCTTTTGCAGGTAGAAGTTGATTTCTGATTATTACAGGCGGAGAAAAACTTGTAAAAAGAGTATCCATCCCCTTTGGTTTATCTACCACTACTTCACTAATATTTTTAGGAATGTTAAGTTTTGGGAATTGCAGTTTTGGCACTTGTGATTTTGCAAAAATAAAATTAACGGCATCTTCTTTCTCTAATCTAGCGCTTACATTACCCAATGATTCATTTACCATTTGATCAAATAATTGCGATTTTAAAGTATAAGATTCATAGATAAAAAAGGATTGTATGAAGATTAATCCGATTAATCCACTTCCTAATAAAACTGCTGTAAATATTAAACTGCGCTTTTTCACCTTACAAAAGTAACGAGAATGTGATACGAACAAATCACTTTAACATATTTTAACATTCATTAACAAGCCTTTAACACCTTGGCCCTGTAACCCGCCTTACCTTTGAATCGTCATAAAGACAATAAAAAGATTTAAAAAACCAAAAACATAAAATATGAAAACGTTAACAAAACTAGTAGCAAGCTTCACATTAATATTATTTACAGGAGCATGCTTAGCTGCAGAAACTAAAACTGTAGCCACCCAAAAACTACAATCCATCTCTTTACAAGAATTTATTGCCGAAGTGGAAGCCATTGATTCTTCTGCTTTAGAAATGTATAAAATAGAACAAGAAGTACAAAAAAATGAGTTAGATAAATTCATTAAAGCGGTACAAGAAATTGACCCATCTGCTTTATCCTTAGATGAAAATGAAATTTTACTTACTAAAGGAAAATCAATTACTCCCATGAGTTTAGTAGAGTTTACTGCAAGTGTTTCTGCAGTTGATCCCTCTGCTTTAGAAATTCCGGCTGATGAAGGTATGTATGTGAGTAAAGTTAATTACAATAAGGAAAAAGAACTGGAGTGTTGTAAAATAATGTTGGTAAACGGATTCTTAGTTGAGATAAGAAACGAGTTAGAAAAAGCATTTAGAGCCGTAGATTTTCAAGAATTGGATCACAAAATCAAGAAAAAAGTTAGAGTAGAGTTAGGCAGAGCTTTACACGAGATAGAAAATGAAATTGAATAAGTGTAAACCATAAATTAAACCAAACGAACATGAAAACACCTTTTTTAAATCACCTAACCGCACTAATAATGGTGCTACTGCTTGCAACTACTACTTTTGCACAAGAAGGCAGCAAATCTAAAGATGTAAAAATTAAAATCATTAAAAATGGCGACACCACCATTATTGACCGAGAGAACGGTGAACTTAGTGCCGAGGATTTGGCAAAACTGGAGAAGCTAAAAGCCGATGGTAAAAAGCATAAAGAGATGGCTATAGTGCTTTCTAAAATTGCAAAAAAAATGGCTGACTCTCTGGTAAAAGAATTTAGAGTGATAGCTGCAATGCCAGATGTAAAGAACTTGAAGTTACTCACCGATTCTGTATTGGAAGTAATTATACATAGAAAAGCTGACGGCCCCGTTGAGTGGAAATGGAAGGATAAGGAGTTTAGAATAGTTAAACCGGATAGTAATTTTAAAATGCTTCCGGCAATGCCTCTCATGAGGATGAATGGCAAAGAGTTTCAGTTTAAAGATGGCAAGTTATACATCGATGGAAAAGAAATTACCGCCGATAAAGAATTAAAAGGAAAAATTATCCTATCGCCCGATGTCAACACTACCGAAGAAGCAGTTTATATTTTTAAACGCGATGGCAAAGAGAAAAAAATAGTTATCCGAATGTTGCCTGCTACAGAAAGTGATTTGAAAAAAGCCAACAAAGAGGCTTTAGCTCCTGCCAGAATTTTAGAAGCGGAGAAACTGAGAATTTATCCAAACCCATCTGCAGGTAAGTTTAATCTAGAGTTTACATTACAAGAGAGAGGCGATACACAAGTGGAAGTGTTGGATATTAATGGTAAAGTGATTTTTAGCGATAAGCTAAAAGGGTTTACCGGTAGCTATAAAAAAGAAATTGATTTGCCCGAAACAGCAGGGGTTTATTTAATAAACATCACCCAAAACGGAAATAAAATCGTGAAGAAAATAATTAAAGAGTAAGGTTGGTAAATGAAAAGTTAAAGTCCCGTTGGAAACATCGGGACTTTGCTTTTTTGTATTCTTGTTTCGTTCAACAGTTGTTAAAAATCTTTTAAAAGTTTTAGGTCGATAGAATCGCTCACCGAAATAGTACTAAGAAATCTATCCTGCCCATTTACCCAACCTCTTTTGCCTGAAAGTTTAATCTTCCCATACGTTTGATAATCCTCCCAAGTGGTAATAAAATTAGGTTTATCCAAATCAGTCGTTCTAAAAAATGCCCACTGTTCTATTAATTTAGAATCCTTTGCCACGTAAATCAGATAGCGATTTTCTGGCGTTACCCCCACTTCTTCAAAGGTCATTTGTAAAACTTCGGCAGCTTTACCGTTTACCAACGTATCCACTCCTTTGTATTTTAAAGTTACCCCATCGTCTTTTAATTTATAGGGCATAAAAAGCCAATAACTATCGTTAATCCAAGCTTCTTTTCCTGCTTTAAGATATTTGGCAAGGGAATCAGGGTCAGTTTGTTCCGCGCCATTGGCAAAAACTCTACCTGCTCCCGAGTTTAGGTTCATCAAAACTTTCAGACCGGTTCTTGGGTTTTCCACGCGGATGTCTCCAGTGTATTTATCCCAAACATGGTTTCTGGCCCCGAAAAAAGTCCAGCTAACATACCTAGATTCATCCCAAGCTTTTCTTCCGCCCATGGCTTGCATTACTTCATCTGCTAATGCAATCGCTTTAGAATCTGAGTTTTGAAGATTGAAGTTTGGTGAAGCAGGGTTTTGCGCACTAAGTAGGTAAAAACTACAAGTTAAAACAAGAAAACAAAAGAATCTTTTCATATGATATTTTTAAGAATTACAATATTACACAATTAAACCAATAGCTATTTTTTTGCATAATCTTAGGCTTATGTTACATTTGCAATGCATCGATTAAAAATTCTATAATCTTGAAAATCTCTATATTAAAAGAAACCAAAGCAAATGAAAACCGGGTAGCCATTACTCCAGGTGTGGTTAAACAACTAGTAGCGGCAGGTTTTGTTTGTTCGGTAGAGCAACAAGCTGGTGAAGCAGCTGGTTTTTCTGATCTGAGTTACACTCAAGCAGGGGCTAATCTGATTAGCAATCGTAAAGAATTATTGGCTACTGCCGATATAGTTTTAGGAGTGAATGCCCCCGAAGTATCGGACATAACTGCCATGAAACAGGGTTCTAACCTAATTTCTATGCTATATGCCTACAGCAATCCGGATTTGGTAGAAGCATGTAAAAAACAAAAAATTTCGGCCTATGCTTTAGATGCCGTACCACGTATTTCCAGAGCTCAAAAAATGGATGTACTAAGTTCGCAGGCTAATTTAGCAGGTTATAAAGCGGTAATATTAGGTGCAGCAGAAATGGGTAGAATTTTCCCTTTACTTATGACTGCCGCTGGAACTATTTCTCCGGCAAAAGTGTTGATTTTCGGTGCAGGAGTTGCCGGTTTACAAGCCATAGCTACTGCCAAGCGCTTAGGCGCAGTGGTAGAAGTTACCGACGTAAGACCCGAAACCAAAGAACAAGTTGAATCTTTGGGCGGTAAGTTTTTAGAAGTAAAAGGAGTAGAAGGAGTTACTATTGAAGGAGGTTATGCAAAAGAGGTATCGGCAGAATTCCTGCAAAAACAAAAAGAACTAGTTGCTGAGCGCATAAAAGAAGCCGATTTAGTAATTACCACTGCTTTAGTTTTTGGTAAAAAAGCACCGGTACTTGTTTCGGCAGAAATGGTAAAAACCATGAAATTAGGTTCTGTAATTGTAGATATGGCTGTAGAACAGGGTGGTAATTGTGAGCTAAGTGAACTTAATAAAACGGTAATAAAACACGGAGTTAAAATTGTTGGTCAAGCTAATTTGCCAGCTACTTTGGCCTATAATGCCAGCGAATTATTTGCAAAAAATATCTCAGCACTCTTATTGCATTTGGCAAATAAAGAAGAGTTTAGATTAGAATTAGAAGAAGAAATTACCAAAGGTTGTTTAATTACCCACCAAGGAGAATTGGTGCACCAAGCAACCATTCAATTAATGAACAAATAATTTTAGATAGATATGGAAGAATTATTGGCATTTGCCGGGCAACACATGGAACTAATCTACATCATCATCCTCAGTATTTTTGTTGGAGTAGAAGTTATTTCTAAAGTACCATCTGCATTGCATACTCCTTTAATGTCTGGAGCTAATGCAATACACGGAGTAGTAATTATTGGGGCTATCATCGTAATGGGTCATGCCGATCCGAACGATTGGGTAGTTTTAATCCTTGGTTTTTTAGCGGTAATTCTTGGAACCTTAAATGTGGTGGGCGGTTTTGTAGTTACCGATAGAATGTTGGAAATGTTCAAGAAAAAAAAATAAGCTTTTAAATGTTGGATTTTGAATAATGATATTGTTTAATCCAAATTACCAACTCTTACAAACAACAACTTAATTACATTCAAAATTTAACATCTAAAATTTATAATTCTTAAAGATGGATCAAAATATACTTCAAATAGTTTACCTCATAGCCTCGGTTCTTTTTGTTATCGGATTGAAAATGCTAAGTGGCCCTAAAAGTGCAAGACAAGGAAATCTCTTGGCAGCATTTGGTATGGGAATAGCCATTGTGGCAACTATATTTTTGCATAAACAGGAAGGAAAGCCCATTGGTAATTACACTTGGATTTTTTCCGGTATTGCTATAGGAACGATAGTAGGATGGTTGGCAGCAATGAGAGTAAAAATGACTGCCATGCCGCAAATGGTAAGTTTGTTCAACGGTATGGGTGGTGCTTGTGCTGCACTTATTTCTTTAGTTGAGTTTGATCATTTATTACATATTGATGGCGGAATGCAAAATTACGGGATGCTCATAACCATTATTGCCGGTTTGGCAATTGGTACGGTTTCCTTTACCGGAAGTATGATTGCCTATGCCAAGTTGCAAGGCATCATGCAAAAAAATATTCGCTTACCTCATTATAACTTAATAAACATAGGCTTATTAATAGCCATTGCGGTATTAAGTATTTTAATGTTTACTCCCATTGGAATTAGCCCTGCCGTTTTATTTTATATGATATTGATTGCATCCGTATTGTATGGGGTACTTTTCGTTATTCCAATTGGTGGGGCAGATATGCCGGTGGTTATCTCTTTACTTAACTCATTCACCGGAGTTGCAGCTGCTTTTGGTGGTTTCCTTTACGATAATCAGGTAATGCTTACCGGTGGTATTTTAGTGGGTTCTGCAGGTACCTTGCTTACCGTTGTGATGTGTAATGCCATGAATCGGTCCCTAGCTAACGTTATTTTTGGGGCTTTTGGTGGAGGATCTTCTGCTGTTGCTGCTACCACTAAAGATGGCGGAACCATCAAAGAAATATCTGTAGCAGATTTAGCAGTATTGATGAATTACTCTAAAAAAGTAACCATTGTGCCGGGATATGGGTTGGCAGTTGCGCAAGCTCAGCATGCCATCCATGAGATGGAAGCACTATTAGAAGAGCGCGGAGTAGAAGTTAAATATGCCATCCATCCGGTAGCTGGACGTATGCCGGGACACATGAATGTGTTATTGGCAGAATCTAATGTTGATTACAGTAAACTAGTGGAGATGGAAGAGATTAATCCGGAGTTCCCTACTACCGATGTGGTAATTGTGGTTGGAGCCAATGACGTGGTGAACCCAGCCGCTAAAAATGATCCATCCAGCCCGATATACGGAATGCCGGTTCTGAACGTAGAACTGAGCAAAAATGTAATCGTAATTAAACGCAGTATGGGCGCTGGATATGCCGGTATAGATAACGAATTGTTTGGCTATCCGAACTGTAATATGCTATTTGACGATGCAAAATCTGCCATAAGCAAACTAGTTACAGAATTAAAATCGATGGATTAGTATTTTATGTAAGTTTTCCTAAATGCTTATAGAATTCGAAACCTCGTAGCGATGCATCGATACGAGGTTTCAAAATAAATATATTTTAGCTTTATGCAGAAACTACATCATCTGCATAACTCTCTATAGGCGGGCAAGAACAAATTAAAACCCTATCACCATGTGTATCATTAATTCTGGATACCGATGGCCAAAACTTATTAGCCTTCACAAAAGGTAATGGATATGCAGCTTTCTGGCGAGTATATGCATGATTCCATTCATTGGCTGTTACCACATCTGAAGTATGCGGTGCATTTTTCAGCACATTGTCTGTTTTATCAGCAACACCCAACTCAATATCTGTTATCTCATTACGTATACCAATCATGGCATCGCAAAAACGATCTAATTCTGATTTTGGCTCGCTCTCTGTTGGCTCTATCATTACCGTTCCTGGTACTGGGAAAGATACCGTTGGCGCATGGAAACCATAGTCCATTAAGCGTTTAGCTATGTCGGCAACTTCAATTCCGTGGTTTTTAAATGAACGGCAATCTAAAATCATTTCATGTGCACATCTGCCATTACTACCCGAGTATAAAACCGGATAATGTTCTTCTAATCTGGATTTGATGTAGTTGGCATTTAAAATAGCATATCTGGTTGCATCAGTCAACCCTTGGCTACCCATCATAGCTATGTAAGCATGCGAAATCAACAAAATACTGGCGCTACCCCAAGGAGCCGCTGATACAGCTGAAATAGCTTTGTTAGTACCTATTTTAACTACCGAATGCCCCGGTAAAAATGGCACTAGGTGTTTTGCAACCCCAATTGGTCCCATGCCCGGACCACCACCTCCGTGTGGTATACAAAATGTTTTATGCAGATTTAAATGACAAACATCAGCACCAATCATCGCAGGGCTAGTTAATCCAACTTGAGCATTCATGTTGGCGCCATCCATGTAAACTTGTCCGCCATTTTGGTGGATAATTTCACATATTTCTTGAATTGCTTCTTCAAACACTCCATGGGTAGATGGATAGGTAACCATCAATGCGGCTAAATCAGTAGCATGCTCTTCTGCTTTTGCTTTTAAGTCGGTAATATCAATATTGCCTTTCTCATCGCATTTTACTACTACTATTTTAAAACCTGCCATAGCTGCACTAGCCGGATTGGTTCCGTGTGCCGAAGATGGAATTAATGCTACATTCCGATGACCCTCTCCTTTATCAATTAAATATTCTCTAATTACCATTAAACCCGCATACTCTCCCTGTGCACCTGCATTGGGTTGCAAGCTCATACCTGCAAAGCCGGTAATCTCACATAACCAACTCTCTAATTCATAAAACAATTGAGAGTAACCACTTACTTGTTCAATGGGAACAAATGGGTGTAATTTTCCAAATTCTGCCCAAGTTACAGGAAGCATTTCGGTAGTGGCATTTAATTTCATGGTGCACGAACCTAATGCTATCATAGAATGGGTTAACGATAAATCTTTGTTTTCTAAACTCTTAATGTAGCGCAACATTTCGTGCTCAGAATGATGCGTATTAAATACTGGATGGGTTAAAAAATCAGATTTACGTAAAAGATTTTCTTTGATTGGTGTAGAATAAGTGCTTTCATCGTGTATTACTTCTTCTGCTTTTTTGTCCATTATTTTAGCAAAAACGGAGACTATATTTTCGATGTCGCGTTCTGTTGTAGTTTCGTCTATCGAGATAAAAACAATAGAATTTTCGTAACGGAAATTTATTTCGCAATCTATTGCATGCTTTTTTATGGAATCAATATTATCTCCGGCATCTACAGCAATGGTATCAAAAAACTGCGAATTCAATTGTTTATACCCCAGCTTGCTGATTGCCTGTGCTAGTTTTATGGTATTGGCATGAACACTTCCGGCAATGCGTTTTAGCCCATCAGGACCATGGTAAACGGCATACATTGAAGCCATAATAGCTAGTAATGCTTGTGCTGTACAAATATTAGAGGTGGCTTTATCTCTGCGGATGTGTTGTTCGCGGGTTTGTAATGCCATACGTAATGCTTGGTTACCTTGCGCATCTATAGAAACTCCAATTATTCTGCCTGGCATTTGGCGCTTGTATTCGTCTTTAGTAGCAAAAAATGCTGCATGCGGGCCACCATATCCCATAGGTACGCCAAAACGTTGCGAAGTTCCAACTACAATATCGGCACCAAATTGTGCAGGTGGGGTTAAAATAACAAGGCTTAATAAGTCGGTAGCAACTGTGAGTTTAATGTTTTTCTCGTGACATAAATTAGCAAATGAAGTATAATCTACCACTTCACCATTTTTAGTTGGATATTGTACAATGGCTCCAAACGTGTTTTCCGTAAGGTTTGCAGAAAGATGTGAACCTATTTCTAATTCAATGCCAAGTGGAGTGGCTCTGGTTTTTAGAATATCAATGGTTTGCGGTAACACATCATCCGAAACGAAAAATACATTGGCTGCATCTTTTTTACGAAGAGAATACTGCATAAACATGGCTTCGGCAGCAGCGGTACCTTCATCTAATAATGAGGCATTTGCAATCTCCATACCGGTTAAATCTATCACCATGGTTTGGTAATTTAACAAGGCCTGTAATCTGCCTTGTGCAATTTCTGCCTGATACGGTGTGTATTGTGTGTACCATCCCGGGTTTTCTAAAATATTTCGTTGGATGACCGGTGGGGTGATGCAATCGTAATAGCCTAAACCGATATAGGACTTGAATAATTTATTTTTAGATGCGATTTTTCTTAGATCATTTATGTATTCAAACTCCGACTTTGCCGGTGGTAAATCCAATGCTTTGGGTAATCTGATTTTGGCAGGTACTGTTTCGTCTATCAATTGATCAATAGATTTTGCACCACAAGTAGCCAACATTTCTTGTGTTTCTTGTTGATTTGGCGCGATATGACGAGATGCAAAAGTTTCGCTTTGCTGTATTTTATATTTCATATAATGATTAAAAATTGGGAGTGTGCAAAGATAATAATCTAAGGATTAAACAGCTTATTGTAGAAGATGTTTAATGGTTTAATCTTTTAAGCCTATTTTCTTTAACCTTGTTCTCAAAATAGGCTTAAAAAGAGAATAAATTGGTTTAAAAAGACCTGTAAAATGAAGAAATTTTCTTCCAGCAAGAAATAAAAATGAAAATGAAGGTAAAATTTTAAACCGTTTTACATCATCTATGTTGGGGTAAACATAGTTTCTTAAGTCAAAAGTTTTAAATTCTGTTTTGGTTAAAAATCGTTGCCAAAATTTCATTAGTTGTTTTAATTTTCTTTCATCCCCTGATTCTATGGATTTTACTTGCGATTGAAACGGCTCAGAAAATTCTTCAAGGGTTAGATTGTTAAATTCTAAGTATCTAGAAATAATCATCTCCGAAAAATCTGTTAATGATTTTTGAAAAAGGATATCATTATATTCAGTAGCCCCAATTTTATTTTTGAGTTGGTTAAATTCTAGAATAATATCATAACGGGCCCAGTAATTACTGCATCCATTAATGATTTGAAACGGTAGTAAAAGATGATTGGCTAAAAATGGCAAATTAAAGCCGTTAACTTCCACGTGTTGAATATCTCCAATTTCTAAGTTTGGCTGAGCCCAATGTGTTAGTCTTTTAGGTAAAGTGGTGTAACTTAAATTCCAATGAATTTCCAAAATCACATTGTTTTCGGCACTATATAAGCTTAATTCCCACCGGTATTTCTGAAAAAAATCCAATTGGCGCTTGTTTAACTTTGCCAACGGTTTAAATCCTATTTTTTCTAATGCTTCAATGCTTTTCCAAACAAAGGTAGGTGGTACATAAATATCAATATCATTGGATTGGCGTTGATAAGGATTGCCATATAAATACTGAGATAAAACGGCTCCTTTTAAAAAAACATGTGGTATTGAACCATTTGCGAGTTGTTCCGAAACCTTCTGTAAAACAGCCACTTTAGATAAAAATAGCATCCTGCCAAGATAGAGTTCATTTTTAATTTGCGTGATTTCTTCGCTATCTATGGTACAGTTTTCCAGCTGTTGTAGCAATACAGGATTTAAATGATGATGTCGAAGTTTACGGATATGAAAAAGCCATTCTTCTTCCGAAAAATGGCTAAATATGGGCTGGATTTCTTTGATAACTCTAATATAAAGTTAAAAACGTATTGCGATCATAAGTTTTAATCTGTAAATGAACGCACGAACCTCTAAGTAAATTTAACTAATAGTCAATAAGGTGTTTGTAACGGCATCCATTGATGTACCACCTACACCTCTAACTAATTTAGAGAATTTGCCTAGTTTTTTAATTTGGGGTTTGTTGTATTTTTTCATAGCATTAATTTATAAAAGTCAAATATATTCAATTATTTATATTTTCAAGTATTTTGTTGTGTAATTTATCAAATGTAGCTTTTGTATTTCTTCTTAAAAACTTACTATTTGAAAGTTTTTCTATCCAATATTTTTGTATTCCTCTAGATTCATAGTGTAAAAATTTATACCTCAAGGGTAAATTCAAACAGAAAGCCATTAGTCTAATATCTAAATATGGAAATACGACTTTAACGCTATATCGGTTTGAAATAATATCCATTTGGTTGGTAAAAGATAAAGCATACATGCCAGATTTAATGAATTCTTTGTGATATAAATAAGGGGATGAGACTAAATATTTGGTGATTTTTTTTGCATAATCCGGAAAATTAGTTTGCACTTTATCGTTAAACAGTTTATTGGTAAATAGTTGATTATTAATAATTTTTAACCAAGTAGAGATAAAATATTTTAGGGTTTGAAAATAATACCAGAGATAGCTTTTATCAGTAAATTGAGATTTATAGAACAATAAAATACGTTTAAAATTAAAAGTATACGCCCAGTTAATTTTTGTTTCAGCGCCATACAGATGAGTAGAATCTCCGCCATAACCATCAAACAATAAGCGAACATTTGTTTGTTTGGCTTTTTCAAACATCATTTCGTTAATGTAATCATTACTTATGTGTGGTGGCTCATCTAAATAGGATTTGCTGTTATTCTTTTTTATGGTTGATATTTCCTTAAAAGGATCGATGAAATTATAATTAAAAGAAAAGTTTTGTTTGATAAAATCTAAATATTTTACATCATCGTGAGGGGGGTCTTCGCCAGGGATGTAAATGGAATACGTTTGAAAATTTAATGTTGGTAATAGTTTTTTTAACTTTAATGTAATTAAGGTTGAATCTAAACCGCCACTTAGGGTGGTTCCTATTTCAAATGCGCTCCGTAGTTTGGATTGAATGACTTGATTCAATAAATCTCCATAATCTTTTAAAACTGCTTCTTCTGTGGTGTATAAATTATTTTCTCGAATATGTAATTGCCAATACTTTTTTTCACTAAATGTTTTTTTGTTGAACGATATATAATGTGCTGGTTTTAAAATTTTTACATCTTCGTAAATTGTTTTCCAATAATCATAACGCAGTGATTCTGTGTAAACCGTTTTTTCTGTGTTAATGGTTTCCAAAACGGAAGAATTTGCCACAGCTAAGCCTTTAATTTCTGTACAAAAGCTTACAGAATTTATGTCGGTTGAATAATAAAAACTCCTGATACCCACCTGATCTCTCCCACAAAATAATTCTTGTTTTTGTTTATCCCATATGGCAAATGCAAAATCGCCCAACAGGTATTTGCAACAATCTTCTCCCCATTTCTCATAGGCTGCTAAAATAAGTTCGGCATCGGTAAGGGGTAAAAATCCGTTGTTTTTAGCCATCTCGATTTCGGCCCATGTCTCGTTAATGATTAATCCTTCGCGATAGGTTTTTCCATCCTCTTTATATAACGAACGACGAAAAACTTCGACCGAAAAGACCGATTGATTCGGTATGTTTAATTTTTCTAAAAGCTCTTCTCTGTTATCAATGCGGGCATCAGCAGTTATTACGTTTTTGCCATTATCATACGGAAGTAACTCATATAAACTTTCGGGGGTAACATGCATGGCTCGGCAACCAATGGCAACCGCACCATCTACCCAAACTTTAGTGTAATCGTTTGGTCTGTGGCTCATGGAATGGAGCATATCCAATACTTCTTGCTCAGTTACCAATTCTCCGTTTCGCTTAAAAATTCCGGCAATGGCACTCATTATTTGATAAACTCTTCTAGCTTTTTACACAATGCATCTAAATTACTCAGCCCTCTACGCCTTTTTAGTTGATACACCGGAACTTGCTTAGCCAATTTAGAACATTGTAAAAAATGTTCCACTTCTCTATCCTCTTTTATAAACAATAAACCTTTACACTGAGACACCAATTCGGTTACAGCATTTGCGCCTGCTAATGGGATAATTTCATGTTTTCTACCATAGGATAAAACAAATAGTGCATCTAATTTTACTTCAAATTCGTCAGCATGATCATCAATTTTAGTGAGGTGTTTATTAAACTCAGGATGTAATTTACTTTCTGCTTCTGTTTCCACATCAAAATGATTTAAAGCATCTACCCAAAGTCGCATATGGTTTTCTCCAACTAAAATTTTTATGGGCTCGTAGGCAGAAACCATGATGTTATCATCAGATATTAATTGATGGCCTCGCAAAATCATGGCTTTTGCTGTGGTAGATTTACCCATGCCAGAATAACCTAAAAAACCAATCACTTTGTCATACACTCTAATGCAACTTCCGTGTAATACCAAATTACCGGAGTAGGCATGTGCAGCCGGAAGGATAGATCCGGTTAAATAATTATGAAAAACATCTTCCGTAACACCGGCTTCTTTCCGATATAAAATACTTCCATCGGTTTTAATTAAGAACTCCCCTATATGTTCCCAAAAGTAAACGGTGCCATTTGTATATTTTCTGTAAAAAGTTCCTTCTTCCTCTAATGATTGTAATGTTGGTAATATTGAAACTTCTTTAATAAGCATGTTTAATTAAAAATAGATTAGCTTTAATGTGATGAAATGGGAAGATAAATTAGTCCTGCAAAATAGTAAAATTCATGGTACCGGAGTATTTGCCATGCAAGCATTTATGCCAAAGGAATATATTGGTCAGTTTGAAGGAAAAATACACGTAGAAGATATGAAATATACCATATGGCTTAAAAACCCCAATAATGAGATGCTTTACGTATTGGAAGGAACTGGTATTTTGAAATATCTCAATCATGCTAAAAAGCCAAATGCAAAACTACGTGGAGAAGAACTTTATGCTTTACAGCACATCCAGGTAATGGATGAAATTACCATATATTATGGTTTGCAATTTGACAGATGTTATAACGGAAATATATTTTTTAGACTTTATTGGAAACTTTATTATTACTTCGCAATAAAATTTAGCTAATATTCTTCGGTAAGTATAGGTTGATAGGTAGATAAATCTGGTAACCAACCCAATGCCACTTTATCGTTAATTTTTACCCAAGCATGGCTTTCAAAGCCTTTTTCAGGAGTATTTCTTACACCAATAACCAATCCATTCTCCCAGCCATTTCTCACTAAAAAATACGTACCGGTAAGAGCAGTTGTAAAACAAGGGCGTTTACTTGGTGCCAAGTAAAAAGCCACCGCATCTACTGCCCAAACAATATCTTGTATGTTGTATTTGTTTTTTCTGAAATGTAATTTTTTGAGCCAATTGGTTTTAAAGTTTTGGTAAGGTGTAGTAAACAACCTAATTCTTATCCAAAGCATAACACAAATAACATTAAACACAAGTAATTTCTTGTAGAATGGTAATCTCAAAAATGTAATGATTTTATGCATTAAATTTCTTCAACAAGCTCTTCTTTTATTAAATGTTGTAATAACTCTTGTATATCTTGTTTGGCTGTTTCTTCGTCAATCTCGTACTCATCTGTTACAAGTTTTGTTAATCCCATTTCATCCATGGGTTGGTTTAACAACTGCCATATAAATGCACCAACGTCATCTAAAGTAAAATATATGCCAGTTTTACTATTCAAAATTGCTATTTCTCCGTTTAGCTCAGTAAAAACTACGTGGCTTTGGTGTTTGTATTTCATCTTAGTTTGTTTAGGTAAATTTGTACTGTGTTTTCCAATCCCAAATATAAGGCATCGCAAACTAATGCATGCCCAATGGAAACTTCCAATAAACCCGGAATGTGTTGTTTAAAATAAGCAAGATTATCTAAATCTAAATCATGGCCAGCGTTAACCCCTAAATTTAGGCTATTGGCAACTTTGGCGGCTTCTATATAGGGTAAAATTGCTTTTTCTTTATGCTGATGAAATGTTTTGGCATAGGCCTCAGTATATAGCTCAATTCTATCGGCACCAGTGGTAGCAGCAGCTTCAATTCTTTCTTTTTTAGGGTCGATGAATAACGATACTCGAATTCCGTTATTTTTAAGCTCAGAAATAACTTCTTTTAAAAAGGATTGATGAGTAATAGTATCCCACCCGGCATTAGAAGTAAGTACATTTTCTGCATCTGGCACTAGAGTACACTGCGCAGGTTTTACCTGTAATACTAAATCGATGAATTTTTTATCGGGTCGGCCTTCTATATTAAACTCAGTAGATAAAATAGGTGCTAAATCCAATACATCTTGGTATCTGATGTGTCGTTCGTCTGGACGTGGGTGTACAGTAATGCCCTGTGCACCAAATCGTTCTATATCTTTTGCAACTTGCAAGATGTTGGGGTTATTACCTCCACGTGCATTCCTGATCGTTGCAAATTTGTTGATGTTAACAGATAATTTAGCCATGAGATAAAAGTAATGAGTATTGAGAATTGAGTACTGAGTAGGTTAAACTAAAACAAAATTTATGCATTTCAACACTCATATCTCAATACTAATTACTATCTACCTCTGACCTCCTAATATCTGTATGCCTCAGATTTAAATGGACCATTTACCGGTACATTGATGTAGGCAGCTTGTTCTGGAGTTAATTCATCTAACTCAACTCCTACTTTTGCAAGGTGTAATCGAGCTACTTTTTCATCCAGGTGTTTAGGTAAGGTATAAATTTGGTTTTCGTATTTATCTGCATGCATCCAAAGCTCTAATTGTGCTAAAACTTGGTTGGTAAACGAATTACTCATTACGAAAGATGGGTGACCGGTAGCACAACCTAAGTTTACTAAACGACCTTCAGCCAAAATAATTAAATCTTTTCCCTCGATGGTGTATTTATCTACTTGTGGTTTTATTTCGATTTTTGAGCTCCCATAATTGCTGTTTAACCAAGCCATGTCAATCTCATTATCAAAATGACCTATGTTACACACAATGGCTTTATCTTTTAATTTACGGAAAGCATCTTCGGTAACAATGTCTTTGTTTCCGGTAGCGGTAACTACGATGTCTGCTTCAGGTATAGCATTTAATAATTTTTTTACTTCATACCCTTCCATGGCAGCTTGTAAAGCACAAATAGGGTCTATTTCGGTAACTATTACTCTAACTCCTGCATTGCGTAAAGAATCTGCAGAACCTTTACCAACATCGCCAAATCCAGCTACCACAGCCACTTTTCCGGCCAACATCACATCCGTAGCACGACGAATCGCATCTACCAATGACTCACGGCAACCATACTTATTGTCAAACTTCGATTTTGTAACCGAGTCGTTGACATTGAAAGCAGGCATGTATAAAGTGCCATTTTTCAAACGATCGTGCAAACGTAAAACACCAGTGGTTGTCTCTTCCGATAAACCTCTAATACCATCCACTAAATGCGTGTATTTGTCAAAAACCATGTTGGTTAAATCGCCACCATCGTCCAAAATCATGTTCAAAGGCTTGCGGTCTTCGCCAAAGAATAGGGTTTGCTCAATACACCAATCAAACTCTTGCTCGTTCATGCCTTTCCACGCATATACCGAGATACCTGCAGCTGCAATTGCCGCAGCAGCGTGGTCTTGTGTAGAGAATATATTGCACGATGACCAGGTAACTTCAGCACCTAATTCCACTAAGGTTTCAATCAATACGGCAGTTTGTATAGTCATGTGCAAACAACCTGCTATGCGTGCTCCTTTAAGCGGTTTAGATGCGCCATACTCGGCACGTAATGCCATTAATCCCGGCATTTCTGCCTCTGCTAATTCTATTTCTTTTCTACCCCAATCTGCTAAAGTAATGTCTTTAACTTTGTATTTTACGAATGTTTCAACCATTGTATTTTTTATTAATTATTGTCTTTTTTAGAAACGCAAAAGTACGGGTAAAGTTTGTGAATGACAAAAAATAACTGTTTACCAAACAATTAAGCGTTAAAACATCTTTTTACTTAACTTTGTAAAAATATTTTTAACTATGATGTACCCAGAATATATGGTAAGCCCTATGCGCGAAGATTTAACTTCGGCAGGCTTTGAGCAATTAACTACACCGGAAGAAGTAGAGAATGCGATTAATACTACAGGAACTGTTTTTTTAGTAGTAAACTCCGTTTGCGGATGCGCTGCAGCAAATGCACGCCCAGCTGCAAAGATTGCCGCAAAGCACCCTAAAAAACCCACTAAATTGGTTACCGTTTTTGCTGGTATGGAAAAAGATGCAGTAGATAAAGCACGAGCTTTTATGTTGCCTTACCCGCCATCTTCTCCCTCCATGGCATTATTTAAAGATGGTAAATTGGTGCATGTAATAGAGCGCCACCACATTGAAGGTCGACATGCCAATGTAATTGCCGATAACCTAATTGGTGCTTTTGAGCAGTATTGCTAAGTTAACACTAACTCAAACCTTGACTCTGACTTTAACTTTGTCTATTAATTAAATTTTTGTTCTGAGCTATTTATTGTTCGAGCCTGTGACAAAGTCTAACTCCCTTTCCCCCTCTATCATTAGAAGGGGATTTTTTGTTACCCAATTTTTGCTTATCAATTTTTAATTTATACTTCTATTTAATTTTTTTAAGTAACACCATTGTTACCGAAAAAATTTGGAAATATCGGGGGGGGGGGGGGGATATTTACTTACATTTAAATATCTAAAAAATTATGAAAAAAATTAACCTATTGCTAATAACCATTACAGTATTGGTTGTTGGTTGCCAAAAACAAAGTTCCATTGACTCTATTCCGTTAACCAAAGAACAGAGAATTGAAAACCTAACGAATGATAAAGATTTTATTGAGTTTGTAGGCATTTTGGAAGTACTTAAGAGGAATGCTTGGGAGAATGTGGTAAATAACTATGGTGATGAGCTTAAAAAGCCTAAGATTGCAATTCAAAACTCCACAGAAATAAAAACCATTGAGGAGTTCAAATTACTTTTAACAAATATGAATATGGATGCTGAGAAAATGGCTCCCGTTTTCATACGTCAGGCTGAGTTAATAATAAGTTTAAAAAATAAACATGCTAATGGCTTGGCTCAATTGGAATTTGCAGATATTGTTAAGGATGGCATAATGATAGTACACAAAGAAAATATCATCGAGAAATACACACATAATCTTCAAGACTTAAAAAAAAAGTATCATCTAAATTAACACAAGATGATATGACTTGCACAATAAGATTCACACAAGATATCGCCTATTGTGATAGTTATTACGAATCTAATTTATTGGCACTTTTATCATTTGATATATTAGATATAGCTGTTGCCGGTGCAATAGCACACATGCATCGTAATATTTGTTATGACCAGTCTGCTACAAATTATTATAGATGTTTGAATGACAGATATTAAATTTGTTCTATGAAAACTTCGTTATACATTTTACTGTTTTTTATATCTAATTCTTGTCTACAAATAAACAATAACGAGAAAAAATCCGCTCATAAGGAGTTCAAAGACTTAGTCTCGGATGAACGATTAGTTCAGTATTTTAACCTGGAAGAGGATTTAAAGAATATTATTTGGGAACAAACCCAATCGGAAACTAATGTTGGCGTCAAACTGGTTATGTTGAACACAATAAATAATATGGATAATCTAAAATCCGCATACTACAATTTGGGGTTTACTACTGATGAAGTAAATAGAATCCAAAGCAGGAAATTTGAACTAATCAGTAACATTAAATCCGAATATGCTATTGAAAAAAACACAGAAGCTATTAATACTATTAAGGAAATATCTGATGCAGAGTTTAAAATTAATGGTGTAAAGTTGTTCAAGGCTAACATAGAATCACCAAATGAAAGTATTTATAATTTACAAATTTGTAATAATCGTTTGATGGAAGACTTGTCATTTCTTCAGCAAAAAGAAAAACTTAATTTTTTTATGAATTTAACAACTTCAACACTAGATGAGTTAACATTTCATAAAAAAATGCTAGCGGAATTTATTCAGACAACAACAGAATTAAAAAAAGTAAGAATGCAATTTTACCGCTGTCTTGAAGACAGAAAGAATAAAAAGTAATCAGTAAATCTCTTATGAAAAGCCAGAGTTAGAATAACATTCTAACTCTGGCTTTTCATTTAGACTAATTTATTCCTATTTTCGATTTCTCTAAAAATAGCGATATGAAAAAAAGTATTCTTTTAGCTGTACTGATGTTCAGCACTTTGTTTGCATTTAGTCAAAAAACCATTCTTCATTGCGGAAAACTTATTGATGGTAAAAGCAATGCTCCCATGGAGAACATGAGCATTATCCTAGAAGGAAATAAAATTATTGCCATAGAACGTGGTTTTAGCACAGGCTCAACGAATGATGTAGTCATCGACCTAAAAAATAAAACCGTGATGCCCGGATTGATGGACATGCACGTGCATTTGGAAACCCAAACCAGCCGTACTGGATATTTAGATCGGTTTATATTTAACCCGGCAGATTATGCTTTTCAATCGGTTGCTTTCGCCGAAATTACCTTGATGAGTGGTTTTACAACTGTAAGAGATTTAGGAGGTTCTGGAGTGAATATTGCCTTGCGCAATGGCATAAATAAAGGATATGTAAAAGGTCCAAGAGTATATACCGTTGGAAAATCCATTGCTACCACGGGTGGTCATG
>JBGTLU010000060.1:0-38541 GCA_041743935.1 Sphingobacteriaceae bacterium | reverse complement strand
TTTCCTTTTTGTTCGTCATATTCAAACGTAAACTCCCAGCTACCTTCTTTTGCAATGGCATGGGTGCAAATTGCCGTTTGATCTACGTGCCCTTGCACCATGTGGCCGTCTAATCTATCATCAAGGCGCATGCAACGCTCCAGATTAAGTAAGTCTCCAACCTTATATTTACCTAGATTAGTTTTAGAAAGTGTTTCATCAATGGCAGTTACTCTATGAGTGTTATTATTCACCTCCACCACAGTTAGGCAAACTCCATTATGCGCTACGCTTTGGTCTATCTTTAATGACGATGATATATCGGATTGCACCGTAAAATGAATATTCCCACCATCTCGTTCAATGAATACTATACTTCCTACTGATTCTATGATTCCTGTAAACACGTGTTGTTTTTATTAATTATATAGTGAGTTATTTGTCATCCTGAGCCTATCGAAGGATCATTATTATGAGAATTTGATTTGGATATAACACATAAACAAATCGTTCGTTTTCACATTATCCAAATAACAGTGAATTGCAAATTACTTTTTGTTTTTCTTTAATGATTGTTTTATTAAACTCATTATGTAATCTATTTCTTCGTCATTACTGATTTGAATTTCATAATCACCATTGCCCCAATGACCAATATTTGAAACATCTCTTGCAATTTCTTTTGGGTCATCAAGTTTATCCTTTTGTAAATTAAGCCATAGCTTTAATCCATTTTTCTGAATGTGAATGTCAACAACATTAGAATTTCCGACAAAAGCTATGTAAAGCTTTTTAGGTTTTACCTCTAAATTATCGAGATTTAAAACTGCACTTTTTATTTTTTCATAAAGCTCTTTGGTTTCTTCTGTACACTTTTCTAAATGATCCTGCTCTGTATACACCTTAATTTCACGTGATACTTTTTCGATATTTTCATCTTGTCTACTTATAGTTTTCACACTTTCCTGAGAACCAGAAGTTTTAATTTGCGAGAAATTTATTGTCTTGTTGTTGTATCTTTTAATTTCCCAAAGTTCTATTGGCAAGTCCTTGAAGTTAATAGCTTCTTTTTGATAAGTGGTAAAACTTGGTGATACAAATAGCACTCTTGATTGTGACCAATCTACTTCATCACGTTTTAAAGTGTCTTTTTTATTTTCGTTATATTCGAGTATGAAATCTGACTTGTTGTTTAACATCAACGATAAATAAGCATATCCCTGATCTATAACACTGAAATTCTTGTCTCTCTTATATTCAATAATTACAAAACTCGATGAATCATTATCATAAGCTAAAGTATCTATACGAAAGTTGTTTAATCCAAATTCAGAACGAATAAATTCTAATCCAAAAATTATCCCAATATTCTTCTCGGTTAAATCTTGAATTTCCTTTTCCAATTTAAAAGGAAGTTCTTTAATTTGCTCAAGAACATCTTCGTTTTCTATTCTAAATAGGGTCATTTGCTTAAATTTACATTATAAATCAATCTCATAATTTATATAAACAACATTTTCCAATTCACTAATTATCCTTCCTGCTAGCCTTAGGTGGGTTACTCAACCCTTCTTTTACGCCAATTGCTTTTAGCAGCTGTTTGTTGCAAAGATTTGGCAGTATTTTGTTGCTCCGAAAAGGCTTTTACGGCAACTAATGCTGCAATAATAGCTTCTTGTTCATTCTCTGTTTTAAGCATTTCTGGTTTAAAATAATTTTTCACGAAATGCGTATCAAATTTTCCGGAGATAAATGCCGAATGTTGTAAAACAAATTTTCCGAACGGCAAGGTCGTTTCAATTCCGGTTATGGTGTATTCGTCGATAGCGCGGATAAGTCTTGCAATTGCTTCTTCTCTATCTTTACCATAAGCTATTAATTTGGCAATCATTGGGTCATAATAAATCGGAATTTCCATGCCTTGTTCAAAGCCATCATCTACTCTAATTCCGGGCCCTTGAGGGGTTATATATGTTTTTAAAGTACCAATATCTGGTAAAAAATTATTGCAAGGATCTTCGGCATATACACGTAGTTCAAGCGCATGTCCTCTCATTTGTATGTCTTCTTGAGAAAAAGACAACTTTTCTCCTCTTGCAATTTTAATTTGCTCTTTAACCAAATCAATTCCTGTAATCATCTCGGTTACGGGATGTTCTACCTGCAATCGGGTATTCATTTCCAGAAAGAAAAAGTTTAGATTTTCATCTAATATAAACTCTACTGTTCCTGCACCGGTATAATTGCAAGCACGGGCTACATCTACTGCACAAGCGCCCATTTTTGCCCGTATTTCGGGGGTGAGCACTGCAGATGGTGCCTCTTCAATCACTTTTTGATGTCGGCGTTGTATGGAACATTCTCTTTCGAATAGGTGAACAATATTTCCGTGATTATCACCCAAAACCTGAATCTCGATATGGCGAGGTGAAGAAACATAGCGCTCGATAAAAACAGAACCATCGCCAAATGCAGAAGTTGCTTCACTTACTGCCAAATCCATTTGTTCTTCAAATTCGTGGATGCTTTCTACAATTCGCATTCCTTTGCCTCCACCCCCGGCTGATGCTTTAATAAGAATCGGGAAACCAACTTCTGTGGCTTTTTTCTTAGCTTCGTTAATATCGGTAATGGCTTCGTCAGTACCAGGAACCATCGGGATATTATAGCTTTTTGCTGCTGCCTTAGCTGCCAATTTGCTTCCCATTATTTCCATGGCTTCGGGCGACGGACCAATAAGAATTAATCCTGCTTTCTTAACTTTTCTGGCAAATTCTGCATTTTCAGACAAGAATCCGTATCCGGGGTGAATGCCATCCACTTGCAAATCTTTACAAATGGTAATGATTTTATCTCCCAATAAATAAGATTGATTGGAAGGTGGCGGTCCTACACAAACGGCCTCATCGGCATATCGAACATGCAATGCATTGCGGTCGGCTTCCGAAAATATTGCCACCGTTTGGATGCCCATTTCGCGCGCTGAGCGCATTATTCTTAAAGCTATTTCGCCACGATTGGCAACGAGAATTTTTTTCATAATATTGAGGCTCGAAAATAACATTTATAAGCGATTACTAAATCATCCATTTTTGATATGTACAAAGCAATCCAAAAAATAGCCGCATTAATACTCTCTTTCAGCTGTTTAGCTAGTTTTTCTTTCAGCCAAAACTATAAATCGGAGTTTGGCTTTAATTCTGAGAATGACACGTATACCCTAACTAAAATAGACCAGTATTATACCAATGGTTTATTTATACAATACAGAACAGCTTTGGATGCCGGTAAGTTTAAAAAGAAAAATATTATCAAAAAATTGCTGGAAATAGAAATTGCTCAACAAATTTTTAATCCGCAAAGCGGGGGCATTCCCGACCCATCATTTATTGACCGGCCATTTGCTGGTTATGCTTTTTTAGGCGGAAACTTGAGTTTATTCAATCAAAATGAAAGCATGCTTAAACTAAGTTTGCGTTTAGGTACCATTGGGCCAAACTCGGGCGCAGAAAAATTTCAAACCTTTTACCACAAACTATTTGGTTTTTATGAAATTATGGGATGGGAAAATCAAATTGGGAATGAAATTGCTATCAATTCATCTATACAATACCAAAAATTACTTGCCGAAACAGATAATGATAGAACTGCTGATTTATCCATTGAAGTATTAGGTAATTTGGGCACTACTTTTACTGGTGCTGGGCTGAGTTTCTTATTTAGAGCAGGTAGGATAGAAAAATTATTTAATTCTACCATTAATTCAGCTAGGGTGATAAATAATGGAGAAAATTTAGTTCACCTCAGTGAATTTTATTTTTATGCTCGACCCAGTATTTATTTTGTTGGATACGATGCCACCATACAAGGTAGAATGTTTGCAGATGATGCCTTCACCTTCGACCCAAATAGAGTTGTTTTTAATCAACAAATTGGAGTAAGTTTAGCGAAAACCAGGTGGACTTCAGATGTTTCTTTTAACTTTAAAACCAAGCGAAATAAAGAAATGGTACGTCCCCATAAGTTTGGTAGCATAAAGATTTATTATCGGTTTGGAGGGTAACGGAGAACAGAAGTAGGAAGTAGGAAGGTTATATCATCAGACGACCAACGACCAACAACCAACAACCAACAACCCCTCAAACCACAGCCGAAGAAAACTTTTCCATAAATTGTTCGGCCATTTTCACCATCTCTTCTGAACCTATGAAAATAGGCGTTCGTTGGTGGATATTTGTTACTTCTAAATCTAATACACGTTGAAAACCATTGGTTGCCCTACCGCCAGCTTGTTCTAAGATGAATGCCATTGGGTTGCACTCGTAAACTAAACGTAATTTACCATTGGGAGATGCTGCAGTGGATGGATAAATATAAATGCCCCCTTTTAATAGGTTTCGATGAACATCTGCCACCATGGAGCCAATGTATCTGGAGGTTAAAGGTCTAGATGTTTCTTTATCTTCAACCTGATAATATTTTAATAATTGTTTTACCCCATCGGGAAAATGAACGTAATTTCCTTCATTTAAAGAATAGATTTGACCTGTTTTTGGGGTCATCATATCCGGGTGCGATAAACAAAATTCTCCGATAGATGGGTCGAGGGTAAAGCCATTTACTCCTTTTCCGGTGGTGTAAACCAACATGGTAGAGGAACCATAAATGACATATCCTGCTGCAACTTGGTAAACTCCACGCTGCAAAACATCCTCCATAGTTGCCGGACCGGTTAAGGATTTACGACGATAAATAGAAAAAATAGTGCCCACCGAAACATTCACATCTATGTTAGATGAGCCATCCAATGGGTCCATACACACTATGTATTTGGCATTTTGCGATACTGCATTATCTATATGAATTACTTCATCGTTCTCTTCAGAAGCTATTAAACAACACTCCCCTCCAAATTTTAAGGCCGAAATAAACTGTTCATTAGCATAGACATCTAGTTTTTTTACTGTTTCTCCTTGTATGTTGGTGGAGCCTGCATCGCCTAAAATATCTACCAAACCGGCTTTATTAACTTCGCGGTTCACAATCTTAGCAGCTATGCCAATATCTCGGAGTAAACGAGAAAGTTCTCCTTTTGCATATGGAAAATCACTTTGTCGTTCAATAATAAACTGTCCTAATGTAAATGCCGGTCTCATAAATTATTTGCTTTAAACAGAATACGAATAGAAGATATTAAGCTTCCCAAAGCAAGTAAAAGTTTTTCACTTTTTCAATTCCATAACCTCTAAATCATGCATTTTACTTTCTGTGATTTTTAATCTAATCATGGTTCTAAGTGTATGAAAGCCTTCTTTGCCCATTGCGCCAGGATTTATATGGAGTAAATTTAGTGTTGGGTCGTGGATAACTTTTAGTATGTGAGAATGTCCGCAGATAAACAAGTTTGGTTTATAAAGCATTAAATCTGGTTTGATTTTGGGGTTATATTTACCCGGATACCCTCCAATATGAGTCATATATACGTTTACTTCTTCGCATAAAAACATATTTTTTTGTGGATGAATTTTTCGGATATCTTGCCCATCAATGTTACCGTAAACACCTCGCAAAGGTTTAAATTCGGATAATTTTTCAGAAATAGATACATTACCGAAATCGCCGGCATGCCAAATTTCATCGCAATGCTCAAAAAAAGAAAACACTTTCTCATCTAAAAAAGAATGCGTATCTGATAGAATTCCGATGGTTTTCATTTAAAGTTGAAGATAAAAATCGGCAAGTAATTTCTTGAACTGGGCAGTATAAACATTTGGTGATTCATAAATAATAATAGAATTTTCACTCAGTTTTTCTTTTTCTCTTTTAAATGAAACAATTACCCTAACCGGTTCATCATTTGGAAAAGAATGTACTAAGACTTGTTGTGTGATGTACCAATTATTCTTAGCAGCTAATTCAATGAGAAAATCAAGGCTATTAAACGGGAAAATTAATACCATTTCTCCATTTTTATTCAATTTTTGAATGGTTAAAGAAAAAAGTTCTTCAAAAAAAATCGAATCTGTATGACGAGCATTGGTTCTTGCAACTGAATTCGCAAAATGTTTATTCGAAAAATAAGGGGGATTGCTTACAATTAAATCAAAAGTTTTGGGTGATTTACTACAAAAATTGGCTAATGAAGATGGTACTGTTTGTAGCCTATCACTCCAGGCAGAAGCCATAAAGTTTTCGTTTGCTTGCAGTATTGCATCGTCATCTATATCAATAGCTGTAATTTGCGCAGAAGGAAATCGTTGTGCCAACATCAAAGAAATAATGCCTGAACCTGTACCAACATCTAAAATGGCTTTGGGATGATTTGTACCCGCTATTGCACCCAATATTGCTGCATCTGTCCCCACTTTCATAGCACATTTATCGTGATAAACTATAAAATGTTTGAACCGAAAATAAGGATTGGGCATTTGGCAAAAGATGAAAGTAGAAATTTAAAAGTAAAAATATAATAACAGTTAAAAAGGTTTAGATAGTTTAGTGGGTTTAGATAGTTTAATCTAATTGTTACTATCACATTTGCCTTTTTACTTATCACTTTTCACTTACTTTCTCCATTTTAAAATGCTTAATTCCCGCTTCTTCGAATTCGTCTCCAACGACTTTAAAGCCAAACTTTGAATATAAACCCATGGCCGAGATTTGTGCATGCATATAAATTTTGCCTCCATCAGTCGGAACATCTTCTAAAACTTTACTTACTAAAGCAGAACCAACTCCATCACTTCTGTACTCTTTCAGAACAGCAAATCTTTCTAATTTTATGCCTTTATCTGTCCTCCGCCAACGGCATACTCCAACGGGTACGTTGTTTATGGTAGCTAAATAATGAATAGATGAATCTTCAAACTCATCGTATTCTTCCTGTTCATCTACTCGTTGTTCTTCTACAAATACTATCCTACGAATCTCATAAGCTATATTTCTTTCCGATTCACTTTTAATTTGTTTAACTATTACTTGATTATTATTTCCCATTCTTTAATTTTTCTGCTACTAAAATTGATATTTAAAATTCGCAATTTCGGTTAAAATAAAATTTTTATTTTTGATGCCACACGATAACCCGAATATATGTCATCCAACAAAATAACTAAACTTTTAGGCGATAAGGCCGATTACTTATTAAATCATACGTCAGAAACCATTTCGAAAGATTTATTACACCAACCGGGCGCCGATTTTGTGGATAGAACTTGGATACACTCCAACCGTAATTCGCAGGTTTTAAGAAGCTTACAAGCTCTTTATAATTCAGGAAGATTATCTGGGTCGGGGTATTTATCTATTTTGCCTGTAGATCAAGGGATTGAGCATACAGCGGGTTCGTCATTTGCGCCTAATCCAATTTATTTCGATTCTGAGAACATTGTAAAACTAGCCATTGAAAGTGGCTGTAATGCGGTTGCTTCTACCTTTGGAGTGTTGGCATCGGTTTCCAGAAAATATGCGCATAAAATTCCATTTATAGTAAAAATTAATCATAACGAGCTCTTAACTTATCCAAATAAATTTGACCAAATCATGTTTGGCTCTGTAGACGATGCCTGGAACATGGGGGCAGTTGCGGTAGGAGCTACTATATATTTTGGTTCAGAAGAATCGTCCAGACAAATAGTAGAAGTGGCGCAAGCATTTGAACGTGCACATGAACTTGGGATGGCTACCATTTTATGGTGTTATACCAGAAATAATGCCTTTAAAAAAGACAGTATGGATTACCATGTTGCTGCCGATTTAACTGCACAAGCAAATCATTTGGGAGTAACCATACAGGCAGATATAATTAAACAAAAACTTCCTGAAAATAATGGTGGATTTACCGCTATTAACTTCTCAAAAACTCATCCGATAGTGTATTCTGATTTAAGCAGCAATCATCCGATAGATTTATGTCGCTACCAAGTTGCAAATTGCTATTTAGGTAGAGCCGGATTAATAAACTCAGGCGGAGAATCTAAAGGTTCATCAGACTTATCTGATGCAGTAAAAACTGCTGTAATAAACAAAAGAGCAGGCGGACAAGGATTAATTTTGGGAAGAAAAGCATTTCAAAAGCCTATGAAAGAAGGAGTTGAATTATTAAATATTGTACAAGACGTTTATTTAGATAACGCCATAACTTTAGCATAATGGCAGATAACAAAAATTTCGAACCGTTTTCAGAGTACGACGAAGCCAATAAATCGAATTGGTTTAAACGCGTTACCAAAGGGATAACCACGCGTACAGAAGAGAAAAAAGAAACTCCGGATGGCATTTGGGATAAATGTCCATCTTGCAAAAAAGTACTTCATTTCTCCGAATTGAGTGATAACAAATACGTCTGTCATTATTGTGGATACCACATTCGAGTTGGTTCTCTTCAATACTTCGAAGTGTTGTTTGATGGTAATCAATTTATAGAGTTTTTCGCTAATTTAAAATCGGCAGATCCATTGCATTTTGTGGATACCAAAAACTATAAAGACCGATTAAAAGAAACCATCGAAAAAACTGGATTAAACGATGCCATCAGAACAGGTTTTGGAAAAATGAATGGTAAAGATATCGTGATAACTTGTATGGATTTTAACTTCATTGGCGGCTCTATGGGTTCGGTGGTAGGAGAAAAAATAGCGCGTTCAATCGATTATTGTTTAGAACACAAAATACCATTTTTGATGATTTCTAAATCTGGTGGTGCCCGGATGATGGAAGCAGCTTTTTCCTTAATGCAAATGGCTAAAACATCTGCCAAACTTGCGTTATTATCAAAAGCAAAAATCCCATATATTTCTTTACTAACTGATCCAACTACCGGAGGTGTAACTGCTTCTTATGCTATGTTGGGAGATATTAACGTATCTGAACCGGGAGCATTAATTGGTTTTGCCGGTCCTAGAGTTATTAAAGAAACCATTAAAAAAGATTTACCAAAAGGATTTCAAACCGCAGAGTTTGTAAAAGAGCATGGTTTCTTAGATTTTATTGCAGATAGACGAGAAATGAAAGGTAAGCTTAGCGCTTACCTAAACATGGTTTATTGGACTAAGTAAACAGTTGAGAAGCTTTTTAATTAGCTTTTGTAGAATTTGTTATTAAAATCAACTATTTAGATAAATAATTACTCTAAATGTAACCAGGATTTTTTGGCTAATAATTCTTCTTCTGTCTCTCTTACGTCTTCGTTAGGTATACAGCAATCCACAGGGCAAACGGCAGCACATTGAGGTTCGTCATGGAATCCTACACACTCAGTACATTTATCTGGTACAATGTAATATACTTCGTCAGAAATTGGAGCTTGCAAAGCATCCGCATCTAGGGTATTACCATCACCAAAATCAATTAATCCTTTTAAACCGGTTCCTTCAGAAAATTTCCAGCTTGCGCCTGCATCGTAAATTGCATTATTCGGACATTCTGGTTCGCAAGCACCACAATTTATACACTCATCTGTAATTATTATCGCCATTTCTTCGCGTTTATGCTAATTTTGTTTGCTTTATAATCTTAAAAGCGCTGCAAATATAACACTAAATAATCAAATCAGTTTTAGAAAAGCATGAGTAATCTTAGCAAACAGAAAATAATAAATGCCTTTAATCAATTGTCAGCGCAACTTTTAAACCCAGATGAGGAACTTTTTACTTTAATACAACAGGCTCAGATTTACAATGCTTGGTTTACTCCGGAAAATGTAGAGAATGCTGTAAAATCTGTAGGTAATTCTTTGCAACAAGATAAAGTAGAACATTGGTTAAACAAGTATCCTGAAGCAACTAATAACCCGAAAACAATAGCACTCGTTTTAGCAGGTAATGTACCGATGGTAGGTTTGCATGATATTTTATGTGTGTTAGCTAGCGGGAACAAAGCACAGATAAAATTATCTTCGCAAGATAAATTTCTGATTCCCTTCGTACTAAAACAATTATGTAAGATAGAAAATGCATTTACCGAGCGGATTTCTTTTACAGATAGATTAGAAAATTTTGATGCAGTAATTGCAACTGGCAGTAACAATAGTGCCCGATTTTTCGACTATTATTTCGGAAAATATCCTCACATTATTCGCAAAAACAGAAACTCTATTGCCATTATAAATGGAGAAGAAACCAGTTCTGATTTTTTGGAACTTGGAAAAGATATTTTTAGATATTTTGGGATGGGATGCAGAAATGTATCAAAACTTTTTGTTCCGAAAGGATATGATTTTGTATCCTTTTTCGAAGGCATTGAAGGGTATAAAGACATCATCCATCATACAAAATATGCCAATAACTTTGATTACAATCTTACCTTACTCATCATGGGTAATGTGAAACATTATCAAAACCTATTTTTAATGATTAGTGAAAATGAATCACATGCTTCGCCAATGAGTTCCTTGTATTTTGAATACTACTCGGATTTGACATACTTAAAAAATAAATTAGAAAAAGAAGAAAGTATAATCCAATGTGTAGTAAGTAAAGATGGATTCTTTAGCGATAGTATACCCTTTGGAAAATCGCAAGAACCAGAATTGTGGGAATATGCCGATGGAATGGATACCTTACAATTTTTACACAATCTTTCTGTTTTAACCTCTAAAGCTTAATGTAAATCTTATTTTTGAAAACATGTACGTACTAAAAGTAAAAGGTGTAGCTAAAATTCCGGATTATGTTCAACTCAGAGATAATGAATTTACATTGTTGGCTTATTTTAGAATGGACCGCCCCGAACGGGCTTTAGAAAAAATTGGTTTGACAGATAAGGCAGCATACATATTACAAATTGTTAACGAATTACCTTTTGGTGAAATTAAAAAACTAGAACTCTAATGGCAGAAAACATAATTAAACTAGAAAATGTAGATGTTTTACAGCAAAATCATTTGGTATTATCGCAAGTAAACCTACACGTAGAAACAGGCGAGTTTGTGTATTTAATTGGTTTAACAGGGAGCGGAAAAAGTTCATTATTAAAAGTGTTGTATGCCGATTTAGAAATAAAAAATGGCGAGGGCTCGGTTTGTGGATTCGATTTAAAGAAAATTACCGAAGATGAAATTCCATTTCTTCGCAGAAAATTAGGCATCGTTTTTCAAGATTTTCAACTTCTTACCGACCGAACAGTTGAGCAAAATCTCCAATTTGTAATGCGAGCTACAGGTTGGGAAAACAAAAAAGCAATTGACGATAGAATATATGAAGTGTTGGATAATGTTAGCCTAAAACATACACTCAAAAAAATGCCTCATGAATTATCGGGCGGAGAACAACAACGTGTAGTAATTGCCAGAGCGCTCATCAATCATCCAGAAATTATTTTGGCAGATGAACCTACCGGAAACCTCGATCCAGAAACCTCAGTTGAAATTCTATATCTACTTAAAGAAATTAGCAGAAGCGGAACTGCCGTACTAATGGCAACGCATGATTATGGCACCATTGAAAAATTTCCTTCCAGAATCATAAAATGTGAAAGCGGAAAAATAATGGAAAATGCTGTTTTAAATTAAACTCTAAACTTTATAAACCTCAACTATATATCCAATTTACGGCGAGTAGCTTTTAGCTCCGAATGGGTTTTTTTCTCTGTTAATCTTTTCTGAATAACCGCTTTGCTAGGTTTAGTAGGTTTTCGGGGTTTCTTCACCACAAAACATTGCTCTAATATTCTGATTAGTTTTTTTACTGCTTTTTCTTTGTTTAAGAGTTGCGTACGCTCCTCTTGCGATATTACCTGTACTTTTCCATCGGCGTTTAACTTATTCGCTAACTTCTCCAATAACATAGTTTTATCGTCCGCAGTAAACAATACAGACGCTTGAATATCAAAATTCAGCTCAACCTTGGTAGCAACTTTATTTACATTCTGACCGCCACTACCGCCACTCCTAGATGTTTTGTAAGTAAGCTCTTTTTGTAATAATTCTCGGTCAATTTTCATCTTTCAATTATACTAAAACTACATCTTAATTGTTTTGGTAGATACATGCCGAAAATTATTACTTTTGAACCCATGCGCTTTCTGCTTTGTTTAGCCTTTTTTCTAACCATAACACCAGCATTTGCCCAAAACGGTGGCAATGGAACCTACCAATTTTTAAAACTTTCTCCATCAGCACGCATAACCGCTTTGGGGGGTAATTTAATATCGGTAAAGGATAATGATTTAAACAATGCGTTCCAAAATCCCGCTCTCTTAAATCCGAGCATGGATGGATTTGCTACGTTCAGCATCGTTAATTATTTCTCAGATGTAAGTTACGGTTATGTTGCATATGCCAGAGATTATGAAAGAATTGGCACCTTCGGTTTTGGCTTGCAATACATTAATTATGGAGAATTTAATGAAACAAACAACGAAGGGGAATTAACAGGGAGAGTATTTGATGGTGGAGAATATAACTTAACCGTTGGCTACTCCTATCCAATTGATGACTTTTTTTCAGTTGGCACAAATTTAAAAGCAATACTATCTAATCTAGAAAGCTACAATTCTTTTGCCTTAGCCGGTGATGTAGGATTAGTTTATTTTGATGAAGCAACCTCTTTTACGGCAGCATTAGTAGCAAAAAATATTGGCTATCAGGTAAAAACATTTACTAATGGAAACCGAGAGAATTTACCTTTTGAAATTCAATTAGGTATCTCACAAAAATTAGCTAATGCTCCTTTTAGATATTCCATAATAGCTCACGATTTGCAAAAATTTGATTTAACTTTTGAAGACCCCAACGACCCAAATCAACAAATAGATTTAGCTACCGGGCAACCCATAGTTAAAAAAACTGGGGTAATAGAAAAAGCCGCTCGGCACCTCATATTTGGTGCTGAACTTTTACTATCAGAGAATTTTAATCTTCGCGTAGGATATGATTATCAACGCCAAAAAGAGCTTGCAGTACAAGGTGTTGGAGGTGGTGGCTTTTCGTTTGGTGTTGGATTAAACATTAGAAAAATAAATTTTAGTTATGGCAATGCAAGCTATTCTGCTGCTGGTGCCAGTAATCATTTCAGCATTTCTGCCAATTTAAATGATATTTTCTAGCACATGAGCTCAAAAATAATTATTGCTATTGATGGTTATTCCTCATGCGGCAAAAGCACTTTGGCAAAAGCATTAGCAAAAAAATTAGACTTTGTTTATGTTGATTCTGGTGCTATGTACCGTGCTACTACTTTGTATTTTTTACGAAACAACGTGGATATGTGCAACAATAGCCAAATTCTTGAAGCTTTAGAAAATATAAACATCCACCTAAAACCTAATAATGGAGAATTACTTGTTTTTTTAAACAAAGAAGATATTACCGAAGAAATTAGGCAAATGCCCGTTTCAGAAAATGTAAGTAAAGTGAGTGCGAACAAAGCCGTTAGAAAAGCAATGGTTACTCAACAACATAAATTAGCTCAAAATGCCAACATTGTAATGGATGGCAGAGACATTGGAACAGCAGTTTTCCCAAATGCTCAAATAAAAATTTTCATGACCGCCGATCCAGATATCAGAGCAATAAGAAGGTATAATGAACTAATTGCTAAGGGTGAAAAGGTAAGTCTAGAACAAATTATCAAAAATCTTGAGCTAAGGGATTATGAAGATACAACCCGCAAAGAAAGTCCGCTCGTTAAAGCTGATGATGCCATTGTTTTAGACAATTCCTACCTCAACCAAGAAGAACAATTAGATTGGGTATTGAAGAAAGTTTGAGAAATTGTTAAACTTTTAACTGCTTTTGTAATCCTGAGCCTGTAGGAGGGTACATGGTTGTTAAAAGGGTTTAGAGTATAATTAGATAACTTAGTTTCCTTTCTATTTATTCCTTAAGCTTTTTTCATTTCAAATCCACCTTAATACATGCTTCGACATGCTCAGCATGACAAATAAAAACCTCCGACCTCTCTTTTGTAAAAATTATCCTACCAAATAGCAAAAATCATCCACCAATATCAAAAAAAGCTATCTTCGGAAATATAAAACAATGTATGAAAGTAACATCCGCTCTAATATTTTTTTTAAGTTTCTATTTAACCAGTTTTGGACAACTAACACAACCGAACTCTTCTGAAATTTATCTTCATTTACAAAAAGCACAAGTTTTTGGCTCGGTGCTGTATGTTGCCGCTCACCCCGACGATGAAAATACTCGTTTACTGAGTTGGCTTGCAAAAGAAAAAAAAGTTAGAACTGCTTACCTTTCTATCACCAGAGGTGATGGTGGCCAAAATTTAATTGGTACCGAACAAGGAGAATTATTAGGGATAATTAGAACACAAGAGTTATTGTCTGCCCGTAAAATAGATGGGGCTGAACAGTTTTTTACCCGTGCAAATGATTTTGGTTATTCAAAAAAACCCGAAGAAACCTTACAAATATGGGGAAAAGAGGCTGTTTTGGCTGATGTTGTTTGGGCCATTCGTAAATTTAAACCCGATGTAATCATTACCAGATTCCCAACTACAGGCGAGGGTGGTCATGGACATCACACGGCTTCGGCAATTTTGGCCGAAGAAGCATTTGTTGCTGCTGCAGATAAAAACAGATTTAAAGAACAGTTGCAATATGTTGGAATTTGGCAAGCCAAACGTTTGGTATGGAATACGTTCAACTTTGGAGGAAATAATACCATTAATCAAAGCAATTTAATACAAGAAATTGGAGAATATAATGCACTTTTAGGAAAAGGATATGGAGAAATTGCAGCCGAAAGTCGATCGCAACATAAAAGCCAAGGGTTTGGAGTAGCTTTACAAAGGGGCTACGCGGCAGAATTTTTTAAACACCGTTTAGGAGATTCGGCTAGTACAGATTTGTTTGAAAGAATTAATATCACAGCAAATAGATTAAAAGGAACAGAAAATTATCAGCAAATCATCCAAAATATAATCCTTCAATACGATTTCAAAAATCCATCTGCTTCATTGCAACTTTTGGCAGAAGCATATAAAGCTACCGAAGAATTTAGCGATGCGTATTGGAAAACTGAGAAACAAAACGAGATAAAAAATCTAATGAGATGGGCAGCAGGATTATGGTTCGAAGTTACTGCAACTGATCCAGTGATGGTTCCAGGCGAAAAAGCTGCAATTACCATCAGAATGGTGCATAGAAATAATTCGCCTACGGTCATCCGGAAAATATCTATACCTAATTTAATAGATACTACATTAAACGAATTACTCAAAACCAATGAGTTTCAAGTCTCTAATAAATCCATTACGTTGCCTATCACCACTAACTACACTAATCCGTATTGGTTGCACCAAAGAGGAAGCTTAGGAATGTATAAAGTAGATGACCAGCAAAAAATTGGCAAGCCAGAAAATGAAGCAGCACTTCTAAGTACTTTCCAATTCGAAATTGCAGGCATGCCACTCGATTTTACAGTACCCATCACCTATAAATGGGTTGATCCAGTGGAAGGCGAACGTTATCGCCCAATAGAAATTTTACCTCCTGCTACGATAAATATTGCCGACAAAGTGCTTGTTTTTGCTAATAAAGATGCAAGCAAAGAGGTAAAAGTTACCGTAAAAGCATGGAAAAATCAGGTAAATGGTAGTTTAAAATTATCTGCCGGAAAAAACTGGAACATATCTCCAGCTTTTCATAACATCGACCTAAAAAATAAAAACGAAGAAATTACGGTTACATTTTTACTAAGCAGTACAAGTAATACTCCATCAGAAGAAATTCTTAATGCCGTTCTTGAATTGGATGGAAAAAATTACGACCAAAGCTTACAAAGAATTGATTATAAACACATACCAATGCAAATTTGGTCACGTAAAGCATCGGCGAAATTGGTTAGAGAAAACATCGAAATAAGAGGAAAAATCATTGGTTACATTATTGGCGCAGGTGATGAGATACCACAAAGTTTACAGCAAATTGGTTATCAAGTTTCCTTTCTTACAGATGAAGAACTTACCAACCAATCCATCGAAAAATACGATGCCATTGTAATTGGCATTAGAGCTTACAATACCAACTCCAGAATGCCTCTTTATTATCAAAAGCTAATGAAATTTGTAGAAAATGGAGGCAATCTTATTCTTCAGTTTAATACCAATAACAATTTAGGAAGATTAAATGAACAAATTGGTCCATATCCGTTTACCATTTCAAGAGATAGGGTTACGGTAGAAGAAGCACCAGTAACATTTAATCTCCCGGAGCATCCTTCTTTAAACACCCCTAATAAAATTACTCTTAAAGATTTTGATGGATGGATACAAGAAAGAGGGGTATATTTTGCCCGCGATATAGATAAAAATTACCAAACCCCACTGGCCATGAATGACCCAAACGAAGCCGCCACAAATGGAAGTTTACTCATTGCAAAATACGGTAAGGGTCATTTTGTGTATACTGGCTTGGCTTTTTTCAGGCAATTACCTGCTGGAAATCCCGGAGCATTACGTTTTTTTGCCAACTTAGTAAGCTTGGGTAAATAATGGAAGAAGAAAAACCCCCTTTTTTGAGATCTTGGAACGGCGTATACAGCATGGTAATCATGGTGTTGGTTATTACCATTTTAGTGTTTTATCTCTTTACAAAATACTTTGAATGAGTGCAATTGATTGGTTAGTATTAGCGTGCACCTTATTGCTAATAGTGCTTTATGGCATCTGGAAAAGCAGAGGGTTGAAAAATATGGATAGCTTTCTGCTAGCCAACAAAAGTTTGCCATGGTACCATGTGGGCATTACCGTGATGGCTACTCAAGCAAGCGCAATCACCTTTTTATCCGCACCGGGGCAGGCATATAGTCAGGGGATGAGTTTTGTACAATTTTACTTCGGATTACCACTAGCCATGGTGGTACTATGCGTTACGTTTATTCCCATTTTTCATAAACTAAAAGTGTACACGGCATACGAGTTCCTCGAAAAACGTTTTGATATGAAAACACGTGCACTTACTGCATCTCTTTTCTTATTACAGCGCAGTTTATCTAATGGTATTACCATTTACGCACCTGCCATTATTCTTTCGGTAATACTTGGTGTAAGTATTCATCATACCATTCTAATTATCGGAATATTAGTAATTATTTACACGGTTTATGGTGGAAGTCAGGCTGTTTCTCACTCGCATCTTCTACAAATGGGAATTATTTTTAGTGGGATGTTTATGGCCGGATGGATGGTAGTGCATCTTTTACCTGGCAATATTGGTTTTGTTGATGCCTTAAAAGTAGCAGGCAAAATGGAGAAACTAAATGTAATTGATTTAAAATTCGATTTAAATAACCGATATAATCTATGGTCAGGTTTGATAGGTGGATTTTTTCTAGCTCTCTCCTATTTTGGCACGGATCAAACCCAAGTTGGGCGATATTTGGCAGGCAGTTCTGTAACCCAAAGCAGGTTAGGCTTAGTGATGAATGGACTTTTAAAAGTACCGATGCAGTTTTTTATTTTGATGATAGGCGCTTTGGTATTTGTATACTATCAATACAACCAACCTCCAATTTTCTTTAACCCGGCTGTAGTAAATGAGGTAAAACAAAGTGAATTAGGCCCACAGTTTGAATCCCTCGAGAAAGATTACCAATTAATTTATCAACAAAAAAACAGTTCGGCATTGGCTGCAGCCATAGCGCTAGAGCAAAAAAACAACATCGCTTTTGAAGAAGCAGCTGCCAATTTAAATGCCGGTGAAGCAACGGCAAATACTATCCGTAAAGAAGCCATTGCCGTTATAAAACAAAATAATGCAAAAGCCGATGTAAACGACTCTAACTATGTTTTTTTACATTTTGTTACCACTGTTTTTCCAGTTGGCTTTATAGGCTTACTCATAGCCATTATTTTTTTAGCAGCGATGGGCGCAACAGCTTCGGGCTTAAATGCATTAGCAAGTACTACCGTGGTAGATATTTATAAACGCCTTCTTGTAAAAGATGCCGACGAAAAACATTACCTCACAGCTACCCGATGGATTACCATTGCATGGGGAGTTTTTTGCATAATCATTGCAGAATTTGCCGGAAGGTTGGGTAATTTAATAGAAGCTGTTAATATTTTAGGTTCGTTATTTTACGGAACCATATTGGGAATATTTTTAGTGGCTTTCTATCTCAAAAAAATTAAAGGTGCTACTACTTTTTATGCCGCTTTAATTGCCGAAGCTTTAGTTATTTTAATCTATTATTTAGATGTAGTTGCCTTTCTCTGGCTCAATGTAATTGGTTGTTTATTAGTTATGGGCATAGCATTAATCATAGATAGTTTAAAACCACGAAACAGCTATGCCTAGAATTAAATTATAAAGATTAATTAATAAAAATAAGTGTGCTATAATAATCAGATTATCCTATAGGCATTACAATTTTGAATTTAGTTCCTTTCCCTTCTTCTGAATGAATGCTCATAGATCCTTTTAAATCATCTACCAAGTGTTTTACGAGGGCTAGACCAAACCCGTATCCTTTTTCACCACTAGTGCCATCTGAAGTACCTTTTACACCTATTAATATTTTATCGATTTCTGATTCTGACATACCAACACCTGTATCTGAAACAACAAGTAATAACACATAAGTACCTGGGTTTTGATTAGACGTAAGATTTAAATTAACATTTATTTTACCCCCTTCAGGAGTAAATTTCATTGAATTTGAAATTAAGTTTCCGGTAATCTGCAAAAGTTTATTTTTAGGTATACCCACATTTTGCGTACTCATAGAAGTCTGTACAGCAAATTGTATTTTCTTATTTATTGCTTGTGGAGTATAGAGTTTTTCTAACTTATCTTTAAATATGATTAGATTAAAATCGTTAGGAGAAGTTGGTGAACCCTCATTTCCTTGATCAGCTAAAATTTCGTTTGCTAAGTCTAAAATAGAATTACCGCTTTTTTGTATTAGATTAATAAACTCTAAAACCTGTCCCATTTTATTTTTATCGCCTTGCTCGGCAATAATCTGCGCTAATCCCACTATGCCACCAATTGGTCCACGAATATCGTGTACTACCTTCTTTTGGTTAAAGGTCATGGTAGTCATTTGTTGTTTTAAACTCTCTATGGTTTTTAAAGCATTTAATCTATTTACTACTTCATCAGCAATCATTTTTAATAACTCAATTTTTTCGGGAGTGAGTTGATGAGCTTGTGTATCTAATACACAAAGTGCGCCTAAGTTATGACCATCACTTGTTCGTAATGGTACACCAAAATAATACTTTAAATGGGGTGCGCCGGTAACAAAATCTCTATCTAAAAATCGCTCATCACTGCTTAGATCTAAAACTTCAAAAGGAGTATCTTGTGCAATGGTGTGTGTACAAACGGAATGTTCTCTTTCCATTGAATCCAAATCTATACCTACACTCGAAACCGTCCATTGTGTATACGAATCTAATAAATTAACCAATGATATATCAGTACCTGCAACTTTCGCTGCAAGTCTGGTAAGGTCTTTAAAGTTTTCATCTAGGTTGCTGTAATCTAAATCAAACTCAGAAAGTTTTATAACACGGCCCATTTCATCTTTGGGCATTGGCATTGTAGTACTCATATATAATTTTTAGGTTAGTTATATCAAATGAAAGTTACAAAAACTTCTTATATCTCAACTACTTAATACGCTAACAAACTATAATTGTTTAGTTTTATTTCATATATGATTATTAAGCTTTCTATTTTTATTGACTTGTTTTTTTAGAACAGGGTATAAAAATACAGCCCCTAATATGACAAATGATCCTAAATAAAACTCAGTGGTCATTTTTTCTTTGGCGCCAAAGAAAATAAAAGCCAGAATTATCCCATAAATAGGCTCTAAATTTGTAATCAACACTACCGTATAAGCAGATAAAGTTTTCATTACAGCTACTCCCATTACGTATGCAAAAGCCGTACAAATAGTTGCCAAGATTATCAGATAAATCCAATCCATTAGGGATAAGTAATAATCATTAACATTAAAATCATTGGTTATTAATAAATACAATGTAAGTACAGAAAATCCTCCCAGCATTTCATAAAAACTTATGGTTACCGGATCATACTTTTTCACATATTGTGCATTTAATATGGTAAAAACTGCGGCAAGTATTGCAGATAACAACCCGAATACTATTCCGGCTGCATACCTGGTTTCGAAATGAAAAATTAATGCAATGCCAATGATAATAATAAACCCGATTAACACATCCAGCTTAAATATTCTTGTTCTATTAAATAACGGCTCAAGAAAAGAGGTGAAAAGTGTTAAGGATGATAAACTTACTAATGCTACCGAAACGGTGGAAATTTTTATGGAATGATAAAAAAATACCCAATGAAAAGCTACTACACCTCCTATTCCTACCAGTTTCATCACTTCTTTATTAGGTAAGGCAAGCTTAATGCCTTTAAATTGCAAATAAACCAATAGTGTTATGGCAGCTAAAATCATCCGATACCAAACCAAAGGCAAAGCAGGGATGGTAATTAAAGCCCCAAGTATGGCGGTAAAACCCCAAATAAAGACCGTAAAATGGAGCTTAAGAAGATTACTACTTGGGCGCAATTTTGTATAGATAAAAAGCCAAAGAACCGAAGATTAAATTTGGAATCCAAACGGCAAGCATGGGGGGCAAGCCTCCTTTTACAGCAAATACCGACGAAAAATGAATAAGAATGATGTATGCAAAGCTACAAGCAATGCCAATTCCCAGAGGCAACCCTACCCCACCACGAACTTTACGAGCAGCGAGAGAAACTCCAATAAGAGTTAATATAAAAGTAGCAAACGGAGAGGAGTACCTTCTATACTTTTCAATCTCGTATTGTGCAACATCTCCGGTTCCTCTAATTTTTTCTCGTTCTATGTATTCATCTAGCTCTCCCATATTCATGGTGGAACTATAATTTTCTTTTCTTGCAAAATCGGCAGGTGTCATGGCCAACGTTGTGTCTAAGGATTGTCCTTTTATTAAGGTTTCGTCCAATCCATTAATTGTGCGAATAGAATATTGCTCAATGGTCCATTTTTCGGTATCCTGGTTCCAATAAATCCTATTCGACATGAGTTTGTATTTTAACTCTCCGTTTTCAATTCGTTCTAAACTAAATAAATAGCCAACATTAAATTTTACAGCATAACTTTCTAGATAAACCAATGTATTAGTATCTAACTGAAAATGAAGGTTACGCTTATTAAACTCGTACCTTTTATGAATGTAAGTGTTTTCGAAATCTAAGCGATGTTTATTGGCAAATGGCACAAGATATCCGTTAAATATAAAAGTAACTACGGCCAACATCAATGCGCCTAAGAAGTATGGATACATCAATCGGTTGTAACTTAAACCACCGCTAAGCATGGCAACAATTTCTGTGTTATTGGCAAGTTTTGCAGTAAAAAATATTACCGATATAAAAATGATTAATGGACTTAATAAACTAGCATAGTAGAGTGCAAAATTCAAATAATAATCAAATATCATTTGTTTTGCCGTGATGTTATTTTTAATAAACTGATCTAAATTTTCGGAAAGATCAAACACTACTACAATCAAAACAAAAATAGCCAGCGAGAACAGAAATGTGCCAATAAATTGCTTAATGATATACTTATCCAGTATATTGATTTTAAAAAATTGCTTATAATTGTTTTTATCTGCTTGCATCTTATAAGCGTTGTGCCAATATTTTTACCATCTTATTTTTCCATTCGGCAAAAGAGCCGTTGAGTATGTTTTTGCGTGCTTCTTTAACTAACCACAAATAGAAATGTAAATTGTGTAAGGTAGCAATTTGTGCCCCCAACATTTCTTTGGCGTAAATTAAATGACGCAAATAAGCTTTAGAATGATTTCTATCTACCCATAAATCACTTTCTTCGTCAATAGCAGATAAATCATTTTTCCACTTTTCATTTCTAATGTTGATGATTCCATTACGGGTAAACAACATCCCGTTACGGGCATTACGTGTGGGCATTACACAATCAAACATATCTATCCCTAAGGCAATACATTCTAAAATATTTACTGGTGTGCCAACTCCCATTAGGTAACGTGGTTTTTCTTTGGGTAAAATGGCACAAACTACTTCGGTCATGGTATACATATCTTCTGCGGGTTCACCTACAGATAATCCGCCAATGGCATTTCCTTCTCGTTCATAACCAGCGATGGTTTCTGCAGATTGTATGCGTAAATCTTTATATGTACTGCCTTGTACTATCGGAAATAAAGTTTGTTCATATCCGTATTTTCCAGTAGTGCTATCCATTCGATCACAACAACGTTTTAACCAACGATGTGTCATGTCCATGGATTTTCTTGCATAGCCATAATCACATGGATATGGGGTACATTCATCAAAAGCCATGATAATGTCTGCTCCAATTGTACGTTGGGTATCCATTACATTCTCCGGTGTAAAAAAGTGTTTAGAACCATCGATATGAGATTTAAAAGTAACTCCCTCTTCTTTGATTTTTCTTACTCCGGATAAAGAATACACTTGGTAACCACCACTATCGGTCAACATAGGTTTATCCCAACCAATGAAATGATGCAAACCGCCAGCTTTTTCAATTATATCTAATCCTGGTCTCAGATAAAGATGGTAGGTGTTTCCTAAAATTATCTGAGCATTAATATCTTTTTTTAATTCGTTCTGATGCACTCCTTTTACCGAACCGGCAGTGCCAACAGGCATAAAGATTGGGGTTTCAATCGTCCCATGAGCAGTTTCTAATATGCCTGCTCTTGCATTAGTTTGTGTATCGTTAGTGCTTACTGTAAATTTCATTTTCGTTTGCAAAGTAAATCAATTAAGAGTTCTGTTCCATAAGTTATTCAGGGTATTGCAGAATAAACAGGTAAAATTATCCACATGCCTTAAGTATATCTTTTAAAGTGTTTTATTTGTAATTAAATACAAAATCTGTTGTGCTCGAAACCTCTGTCGTACTGTTTTCCTTATTTGTTGTTAGTTTTATCATTAACTGCGGATATTATCTCATCTATTATCGTAGAGTAGCAGTACATAAAACAACCCCAATTACCAATACTAAAAAACCTGGCGTTAGTGTAATTATTTGTGCAAGAAATGAGGTGGAAAACATTCGTAATTTTTTACCTTTTTGGATGGACCAACAGTATAAAGAGTTTGAAGTTGTAGTAGTTAACGATTGCTCATACGATGAATCAAAAGATGTTTTAGAAGCATTTGCAAAAAAATACCCTAAACTAAAAGTAGTAAACATAGAAGAACATGAACGTTACAAACACGGGAAAAAATTTGCGTTAACCCTCGGAATCAAAGCAGCAAAAAACGAAATCCTTTTATTTAGTGATGCCGATTGTAAACCTGCATCTCCTACCTGGATAGACCAAATGCAATCTGCTTATCAACCAGAAACAGAAATAGTATTAGGATTTTCACCTTATTTTAAAAAAAGCGGCTTCCTAAACTTCTTTATTCGTTTCGAAACGTTCATGGTTGGCCTAAATTATCTGTCGTTTGCCATTAATAAGCAGGCATACATGGGTGTAGGAAGAAATTTATCGTATAAAAAAAGTCTATTTTTTGCAAATAAGGGTTTTGCTTCGCACATGCATTTACCATCTGGTGATGATGATTTATTTATAAACCAAACGGCAACTTCTACCAATACTCAAATTCAAATACACCCTGATGCTCATGTATTTAGCGAACCAAAAACAACATTTTCTGATTGGATTAATCAAAAATGTAGGCACATAAGCGTTGGTAAAATTTATAAAGCTGTGCACAAAAGGTTAATAGGTTTATGTGTGCTTAGTGGAATACTATTTTATGCAACTTTTGCAGCGCTAATTTCTATAAACTTTAGCATAGAGTTAATTGTAGCATTTTTTGCTATCCGACTTATAGTACAATACATCATCATATACAAAGCATCCAATAAATTATCTTCGGCAGATTTATGGCCGTATGTTCTCTTTTTAGATATTATTTACCATTTTTACCTCATTATACTGTTTTTAATAAAACCGGCACCTACCAAAGTTAAATGGAGATAAATCCAAACTTTTCTGACAAAGCAAAAGATGACTATGCCCTAGTACAACTTGCTATGTCCGGTGATCAGAAAGCATACGGACAGCTAATGGCTCGTTACCGCGATTCTATTTATTTTATGCTATTAAAAATGGTAAATAATAAAGAAGACGCGAATGATTTAACTATTGAAACGTTCGGAAAAGCATTCATGAATTTAGAGAAATATCGTCCGGACTTTGCTTTTAGCACTTGGCTTTTTAGAATTGGCACCAATAATTGTATTGATTTTATCCGAAAGAAAAAATTAAACTTAGTATCTATAGATAAACCCATTGGTGGAGAAGACGGAGAAGAAGGGATGAAAATTGATATTGCCGGAAATGAACTAGACCCCGAAGAAGGATTGATAAAAAAACAGAAAGCTATTTTATTGAAAGATATTGTAGATAAATTATCGCCTCGTTACAAAAAACTAATTATTCTGCGCTATTTTGATGAATTATCGTATGAAGAAATATCCGAGCAATTAGGTTTACCATTAGGTACCGTTAAAGCGCAATTATTTAGAGCTCGAGATTTATTATACAACATTTTACGAAAATCTAAATCTCACCTTTAAGTGCATTTAATTGGTAATTATTTCCCTAATTTAACCGATAATCAACTAGCACAACTAGAGCAATTACATGGGTTATATTCCTATTGGAATGCACAAATAAACGTTATTTCAAGAAAAGACATGGACCATTTCTACGAGCGCCATGTTTTACATTCGTTAGCAATAGCAAAAGTTATTCAATTTAAACCAAATACAAGTATTTTAGATGTGGGAACAGGTGGTGGTTTTCCGGGTATTCCTTTAGCCATTTTGTTTCCGGATAGCCAGTTTTTATTGGTTGACTCCATCGGTAAAAAAATAAAAGTGGTAAATGAAATAGCAACTGCCTTACAACTAAAAAACGTTAATACTAAACATTGCCGAGCCGAAGATTTAACACAAAAATTTGATTTTGTAGTATCCAGAGCAGTTACCAAACTGGTTGATTTTTATCCTTGGGTAAAACATAAATTTAATAAAGTCAAAAATAACGACCTAAAAAATGGTATCCTTTATTTGAAGGGAGGAGATCTAAAGGCTGAAATTCACGAACTTAATCTGCCTTGCAAATCTTATCCTATACCATCCTATTTTACCGAACCTTTTTTCGAAACAAAATTTGTTTTGCATATTGCTGTAAATTAGTAGTATGTCATTACTTCATCAAATTGGTTTAACCCTCATTCCGGGGGTGGGCGATCTGTTGATTCGCAATTTAATTAGCTACTGCGGTAGTGCCGAAGCAGTTTTCCATCAACCAAAATCTAAACTTTTAAAAATACCAGGCATTGGGAATAAAATAGCCGAAGAAGTACTAAACATTACGGTATTAAAACGGGCCGAACAAGAAATTAAATTCATCGAAAAGCATAAAATAACTACCCATTTTTTTACCGATAAAAGTTATCCGAAACGATTAAAAGAATGTAACGATAGTCCTGCTTTACTTTACTATAAAGGAAATGCAGATTTAAATCACACACGAATGATTAGCATAATTGGTACTAGAAAAGCAACCGATTATGGCAAACAAATTTGTGCTGATTTTATTGCTGAATTATCAATATTAAACGTACTCATTGTTAGTGGCTTGGCGTATGGAATTGATATATGCTCACACAAGGAAGCCCTTAAAAATAGCCTCCCTACCATAGGGGTTTTAGGCCATGGATTAGATAGAATATACCCGTCGGCACATCGCCCAGTTGCTGAAAAAATGGTAGAAAATGGAGGTTTAATTACCGAATTTATTAGTCAGACTAATCCGGATAGAGAAAATTTTCCGAAACGAAACCGAATTATTGCCGGTTTAGCCGATGCAACCATTGTAGTAGAAGGCCAAATTACAGGAGGAGCATTAATTACTGCCGAAATTGCCAATTCGTATAACCGGGATGTATTTGCATTTCCGGGAAGAATAACCGATGAGTATTCCGTTGGTTGTAATGAAATGATTCGCAGAAACAAAGCAGCATTAATTAATTCTGCTTCTCATTTTATTGAGATGATGGGTTGGGAACAAGAAAAACTGAGCAAAAATCCGCAGGTAAAACTATTTGCAGATTTAAGTACAGAAGAACATCAATTATTGGATATTCTGAAATCATCTGAAACCACTCATATCGACGATTTAGTTTATTCCTCCGGATTTACTCAAAGCAAACTAGCTGCACTGTTATTAAGTTTAGAGTTTAAAATGGTGATAAAATCATTACCTGGTAAAGTTTATAAATTAATTGGATGAGTGAGTGATTAGTGGTTCGTAATCTAACCTTACTAAACACTCTAACCTTCCCTCAAAAAAACATTTCTCAATATCAATTGCACAACCTATCTTTGTGCGGCAAATAAAAGCTCCTAATTTATTTGCCATGCAACTAGATCCCAACAAATTTATTTCCGAAGGTTTAACCTACGACGACGTACTTCTAATCCCCAATTATTCAGAAGTATTACCACGCGAAGTAAACACACAAACCTTTCTAACTAAGAAAATTACCATCAATGTGCCCATCATTTCGGCAGCAATGGATACCGTTACAGAATCTGCTTTGGCTATTGCCATTGCGCAAGCTGGTGGTATTGGCATTTTGCATAAAAACATGACCATTGAACGTCAAGCCGAAGAAGTTCGGAGGGTTAAACGCTCAGAAAGTGGCATGATCCAAGACCCAGTTACCCTAACTATTGATTCGTTGGTGAAAGATGCACTAGCCATCATGAAAGAATATAAAATTGGTGGAATTCCTATCATTTCTGATGATAAAGTATTGCTTGGCATTATAACCAACCGAGATATACGTTTTCAGAAAGATGTAAATAAACCGGTAAGAGAAGTTATGACCAGTGAAAACTTAGTTACCGCTCCCGAAGGAACCGATTTGAGAAAAGCAGAAGAAATTTTGCAAATGCATAAAATCGAAAAACTACCTGTAGTAAACAAAGCAGGAAAATTAGCCGGATTAATCACGTTTAAAGACATACAAAAATTTAAAGCCTTCCCTAAAGCATGTAAAGATGAATTAGGCAGATTACGTGTTGGCGCAGCGGTAGGCGTTACTCCCGATACCATGGAAAGAGTAACTGCTTTGGTTGCTTCTGGAGTAGATGTTATTGCCATTGATACAGCACACGGGCATTCTAAAGGCGTAATTGATCAACTAAAGAAAGTAAAAAAACAATTTCCGGACTTACAAATTATTGCTGGAAACGTAGGCACAGGTGCAGGAGCCAAAGCCCTAGCTGATGCCGGAGCAGATGCCGTTAAAGTAGGAATTGGACCCGGATCTATATGTACAACCAGAATAATTGCAGGAGTTGGAGTTCCGCAATTATATGCCGTTTACGAAGCTGCAGAAGCATTAAAAGGAACTGGTGTTCCGGTTATTGCCGATGGCGGAATTAAACACACCGGAGATATCCCAAAAGCCATAGCAGCCGGAGCAAGTTCAGTGATGGCAGGTTCATTGTTTGCTGGTGTAGAAGAAAGTCCAGGCGAAACCATTATTTATGAAGGAAGAAAATTTAAATCATATCGTGGAATGGGTTCATTAGAAGCCATGGAACAAGGTTCAAAAGACCGTTATTTCCAAGATGCCGAAGATGATATTAAAAAATTAGTGCCCGAGGGCATTGTGGGCCGTGTACCATTTAAAGGCACTTTGGCAGAAGTAATGCAACAATTCGTTGGCGGATTGCGTGCCGGTATGGGGTACTGCGGAGCAGCCACTATCCCAGATTTACAAAAAGCACGTTTTGTAAGAATTACCGGAGCCGGACTTCGCGAGAGCCATCCGCATGATATTACCATTACCAAAGAAGCTCCAAATTATACTCGATAATCCTTAAAAAATAAAGAGCGATTTCCCTATTTTCGCTTTCACATAAAAAGAAACATGACGCAAGATATTCAATTCAATAAAAACGAAGACGTAAATAAATTATTAGTAGATCAACTTAAAAATAAATTAAATAAAGTTTATTTAGGTGGAGGAGAAAAAGCAGCGGCCAAACAAAAAGAAAAAGGCAAATTACTAGCACGTGAACGAATTGAATATCTAATCGATAAAAATTCTACCTTTTTAGAGGTGGGAACTTTTGTGGCAGATGGCATGTATCAGGAATACGGTGGATGCCCATCTGCCGGAGTAGTAACTGGTATTGGTTATGTTTCGGGCAGACAATGTGTAATTGTTGCAAATGATGCCACTGTAAAAGCAGGTGCTTGGTTCCCTATTACCGCAAAAAAGAATTTACGTGCGCAAGAAATTGCCATGGAAAACCGAATCCCAATTATTTATTTAGTAGATAGCGCTGGCGTTTTCTTACCCATGCAAGATGAAATTTTCCCGGATAAAGAGCATTTCGGACGTATTTTTAGGAATAACGCCATCATGAGTAGTATGGGTATTGTGCAAATAGCTGCTATCATGGGTAGTTGCGTAGCAGGAGGCGCCTATTTACCTATCATGAGTGATGAAGCTATGATTGTGGATGGTACCGGCTCGGTATTCTTGGCTGGTTCATATTTGGTGAAATCTGCCGTAGGCGAAGACATAGATAACGAAACCTTAGGCGGAGCTACCACCCACTGCGAAATATCGGGAGTAACCGATTATAAACATCCCAACGATAAGGCATGTTTGGATTCTATCCGAAACATCATGGATAAATTGGGTGCACGCCCAACAGCTGGTTTTAGCAGAACTAAATCCATCGCTCCTAAGAAAGAGCCCAATGATATTTATGGTATTTTGCCTGATAATAGAGAAAAACAATACGATATGCTCGAAATTATTCACCGTTTGGTAGATAATTCGGATTTTGAAGAATACAAAGCCTTGTATGGCAAATCCATTATTTGTGGTATTGGAAGAATAGATGGCTGGGCAGTTGGCATAGTTGCAAATCAGCGCAAGGTGGTAAAAAGTAAAAAAGGCGAAATGCAATTTGGCGGTGTTATTTATTCCGATTCTGCCGATAAAGCCACCCGATTTATTATGAATTGCAACCAAAAAAGAATCCCTTTGGTCTTTCTGCAGGATGTTACTGGATTTATGGTAGGCTCACGCTCAGAGCACGGTGGAATTATTAAAGATGGAGCTAAAATGGTGAATGCGGTAGCTAACTCCATCGTTCCAAAATTTACCATTGTAATTGGCAACTCCTACGGTGCCGGAAACTATGCCATGTGTGGCAAAGCCTACGACCCCCGATTAATATATGCATGGCCAAGTGCACAAATTGCTGTTATGAGCGGTGGTTCTGCTTCTAAAACGTTATTGCAAATAGAGCAAGCTTCGTTAAAAACCAAAGGAGAAACCATTACTCCAGAGCGTGAGGCTGAATTATTGAAAAACATTACCGATAGATATACTGAACAATTATCTCCGTATTATGCTGCCGCTAGGCTTTGGGTAGATGGTGTGATTGATCCGCTAGAAACCCGAAAAGTAATATCGATGGGAATTGAAGCAGCCAACCATGCACCCATAACCAAAGAGTTCAGCGTGGGAGTAATTCAGACTTAAAATAAGGCTGTTGAATGATATAAAGTGATAATGTGATAGATTGATAAATGATTTATATATAGTTGGAGTGTGTCATTAGTTAACAGCTAACTGCCAACAACAAATTAAATGTGAAGTTTTATAAGATTAACTTATCATCACTCCAGGTTTATTGAGTATAGGTATTTTAATAAAATTAGATTCGATGATACTTTCGGGGAGAAAAATGAATTTTTTATCAAATATTTCTTTACCAACGTAATAACTAAGCCAATACTCATTATTTAGTCCAAAAACTTGTTCATCAATAATTTCTATCATGGCATAATCATTGGCTTCTATTGTGCCTATCATGTGTCTAAGAATAGAAGTTTTCACTTCTTTTCCGTCTTTTAACCCATAGCCTCTGGAGCTAACTAAAACGGTATCTATTGGGATATTTTTTAAATTCAGTAGGTAAACTTTATAAATTTTGGATGTAGGATTTTCTTCTTCCAAAACAACGGCTATTGCAATATTCTCAACTTTATTTTCGGGTAAATCTTTCTTCATGAATTTATAAAAATCTACTTTTTCTTCGCAAAGCGACCTTTTTTAGGCGTTGCTGCATCTTTTTCTGCTAAATCAACACACTCCTGATAAGTTAAATCATTGGGTTCTTTGCCTTTTGGAATTTTAATGTTTTGTTTCCCGAAAGAAATATATGGCCCCCATCTTCCATTCAGAATTTGTATTCGAGGGTCTTCATCAAATATTTTAATCAGTTTTTCTGCATCTTTTTTCCGCTTATCCAAAATAATTTCAATCGCTCTTTCTTCGGTTAGCGTATGTGGATCATCTTCTTTAGAAAGTGAAAAAAACTGGCTGTCGTGACGAACATAAGGCCCAAACCTGCCAATTGCAACGGTCATAACTTTGTCTTCGAAAGTACCTACCTGTTTGGGGAGTTTGAACAACTCCAAAGCTTCTTCTAATGTGATGGTTTCAATGGATTGTCCGGCTCTTAAACTAACGTATTGAGGTTTTTCGTCCCCCTCAGAGTCGCCAACTTGTACAAATGGACCATATCTGCCAATTCTAACAGACATCTTTTTGCCACTTTCTGGATGAATTCCTAATTCTCTCTCTCCGGTAGCGCGTTCTGCAACTTCTAAGGTATTGGTAACATCTTTATGAAAGGGCTCATAAAAAGTACGAATCATGCTCGACCACTCTTTTAATCCCTGAGCAATTTCATCAAATTCTTTTTCTACCGTTGCCGTAAAATTAAAATCTACAATGCCATGGAAATGCTGAACCAAGAAATCGTTTACTACAGCTCCAATATCACTCGGGAAAAGCTTTGCACGCTCAGCTCCTGTCATTTCCGTTTCTGTTTTTTGACTGATTTTCCCATCCTCCAAAACCATCACCCTGTAATTTCTTGGTTTTCCTTCTCTATCTTCTCTAATCACATACCCTCTTTTTTGAATGGTTGAAATGGTTGGAGCATAAGTAGAGGGCCTCCCTATTCCTAACTCTTCTAATTTTTTTACCAAACTAGCTTCGGTGTAGCGTGCAGATGGTCTGGTAAAACGCTCAGCAGCAGTTATCAACCTTGATTCTAAAGTCTGACCCTTGCTTAGCGGGGGTAAAATGGTAGTTGAATCTTCGTTAGTATCTATTATTTCATCCTCTTCTTCTTTAGACTCGTAATATACTTTCAGAAATCCATCGAACTTTAGTACTTCACCTGAGGCGATTAAATTTTCTTTACGGGTGGATATAGCAATTTTAGCAGTAGTTTTTTCAAACTGGGCTTCACTCATTTGCGAAGCAATAGCACGCTTCCAAATCAATTCATATAAGCGTTTTTCTGCATTTTCTGCATCAATAGTATGATCATTAAAATACGTTGGACGGATTGCTTCGTGCGCTTCTTGGGCACTGGCTGATTTGTTTTTGTATTTTCTGAACTCGTAATATTTTTCGCCGTATGATTTATTAATTTCCTCTTTTGCAGCAGCTAAAGCAGTATCCGATAAATTCACAGAATCGGTTCGCATGTAGGTTATTTTACCTGCTTCGTATAATTTTTGGGCAACCTGCATGGTTCTGGCCACCGAATAGCCTAATTTTCTGGCTGCTTCTTGTTGTAATGTAGAAGTAGTAAATGGAGCAGCAGGCGAACGTTTGGCTGGCTTTACGTCTAAATCTGCTACCTTAAATGTAGCATCTATGCAGTCCTGTAAAAATGTATTTGCTTCCTCAAGGGTATCAAACCTTTCGGGTAATTCTGCTTTTAAGTTTACTTTTTTACCATCTGTAGAAAATAAAGCAGTAATCTTAAAAGCAGCTTTAGCTTTAAACTGATTAATTTCTCTTTCTCTGTCTACAATTAACCTTACTGCAACAGATTGTACTCTTCCGGCAGAAAGTGAAGGTTTCACTTTTCTCCATAATACTGGCGAGAGTTCAAAACCAACCAATCGATCCAACACACGGCGAGCTTGTTGGGCATTTACCAAGTTATAATCTATTCCTCTAGGGTTATCAACTGCTCTTAGGATGGCAGGTTTAGTAATTTCATGAAAGACAATGCGTCTGGTTTTTTTCTCATCTAAACCTAATGCATCGTATAAATGCCAGGCAATTGCTTCTCCTTCTCGGTCTTCATCCGATGCTAGCCAAACCATCTCGGCCTGTTTTGCTAATTTCTTAAGTTCGGTAACTATTGCTTTTTTATCAGCCGGAATCTCATACCGTTGTGTAAAATTATTTTCTACATCTATGGCGTCGTCACCTTTGCCTAAATCGCGGATGTGTCCATAGCTAGATTTCACCAGAAAATCTGCCCCTAGGTATCCCTCTATGGTTTTTGCCTTCGCCGGCGACTCTACAATTAATAAATTTTTTGCCATTATACACTTCTGAGAATGTTGCAAAGAAAGTTATTAGCCCTTGTATCTGCAACTATGGTTTACATTTTATTGGTTTTACATATCTAATATTCCTTTAATCAGGGGGCTAAAGGTTTGGTATCAAAATTTCGCATCGGAATAGGAAGTAAGAAATATCATCCCTGCGGGATTCGTTCGCCTTGCCCCTTTTCTTAATTTAATCCAAAGTTATTATTACTTTATAAGTCTAAAGGAGCCCATGGCGAGGCTTCGCTATCGTAATAAGTGAGACCTGGCGATCTCTAGCATGAAACAGATTACTTTAAAATTTCTCTTGCTTTACTAAAACCATCAACAACCTGTTTCACGTAGATATCAGTTTACTAGATACTTAACAGCAAATTATTTAATAATTTTTTTTGGATTTTGAAAACGGATATTTATTTTGGCAAATCAAAACAACATAAATTATGTCTAATATCTTAAACAAATAACCTAATAATCTCATCTAACTTAATCTCTCTTTTATGAAGAAAATCTACATTTTATCGATTCTTTTGTTGCTTTTTCTCAACAAAGTAACAGCACAAGCCCCCGGTACTAAAGATGCCACCTTTAATCCTGACGATGTAGTTGCATTGGTAAATAATATTTTTTCACAAGCACTGCAACCCGATGGCAAAGTAATCATTGGCGGTGATTTTACCTATATAAATTCAGGCGTTAGTGCTCGAAACATCGCCAGACTAAACATGGATGGCACGGTAGATAATACTTTCAATCCGGGTGTAGGCACAAACGGAATTGTTAGTACTATTTTAATTCAGCCCGATGGTAAAATTTTAATTGGAGGCGACTTTACTTCTGTGAATGATATCAGTCGACCTCGTATAGCACGACTAAATACTGATGGAAGTCTGGATAATACCTTTCAAAGCCTTTCAGAGGGTGCAAACAACAGTGTAATTGCTCTTGCATTACAAAGCGATAATAAAATATTGATTGGTGGTGCATTTACTATGTACGATAACGCATCAAGAAATTTTATTGCTCGTCTGAATAGCGATGGTTCATTAGATGCCGGATTTGATCCGATGGCAAGTGATGTTGTACGCGCAATTGCCGTACAACCCGATGGGAAAATACTTGTAGGTGGTGATTTTACTTTCTTTAGTGAAACTCCCGCAAACCGTATTACTCGTTTAAACTCAGACGGATCAGTAGACGGAACTTTCATTGGAAGCGGTGCTGATAATGTAATTGGTAACATAGTTTTACAACCAGACGGAAAAATTTTAATTGGAGGGGCGTTTACCAGATATGATACTCGTGCGACAAAAAATATCACACGTAGTAATGCAGATGGTACCGTTGACCTTACTTTTGTTACGGTAGAAACAAATGGATTTTTAACATCTATCGTATTGCAACCAGATAATAATATAGTAATTGGAGGAGTGTTTACCGAGTACAATGGGGCAAGTCGTAATCGAATTGCTCGATTAAGTAATAATGGAGCGTTAGATGCAGCTTTCGCCCCCGGGACAGGAGCCGATAATAACGTGAGTAGCGTAGTTTTACAAACCGATGGCAAAATAATCATTGCCGGCGCATTCTTGGCTTACAATACGGTAGAACGCGCACGGAACGCACGGATTAATCCTGATGGTACGTTGGATAATACTTACCGCACGTTAATTAATGGTGCTAATAATGAAGTTATTGCCATAACTCGTCAATCAGGTGGTAAAATACTGATTGGCGGTAGCTTTACTTCTTACAATGGTACAACGAAAGTCGTAATTGCCAGAATTAATGCTGATGGTAGTCTAGATTCAACATTCAATACAACCGGCGCAAATGGCGCTGTTCGTGCAATAGCAGTTCAGCCGGATGGCAAGATTCTGGTAGGTGGTGATTTTACCACCTTCAATGGTTTAAACAATGCTTTTTTAGTACGCCTAAATGCAGATGGAAGCACCGATAACACCTTTTTTACTAGCCTAAATAATACTGTCAGTGTGATCAAAGTACAATCCGATGGTAAAATGTTAATTGGGGGATCTTTTACGCTTATTGACGGGAACAATATTCCTAATTTAGCACGTTTGAACTCAACTGGCACAGTTGATCAAACGTTTACCACTGATACAGGGCCCAATGCATTTTTGACTTCTATTGTCGTTCAACCCGATGGGAAGATACTCATTGGAGGGGCGTTTACCGATTTCAATGGAGTAAGCCGCAATCGTATAGCACGTCTAAATAATGATGGCACCTTAGACATCTCTTTTAACCCAGGAACCGGCGCAAACGATTTTGTGAGTGCCATTGCATTACGTGGTGATGGGAAAATTTATATATCCGGTAATTTTACCAACTACAATGGTACAAATAGTGGCAGAATTGCACGATTGAATGCAGACGGAAGCAGTGACGGTACTTTTAACACCGGTATTATTGGTTTCTCCGGACCAGTGTTTGCCCTTAATTTGCAAGTAGATGGTAGAATTCTGGTTGGTGGAGCTTTCACCAACTATAATGGGCAAAATGCTAACCGTTTCACTCGGATGAATGAATGTGGTTGTTCATTGGATGAAACTTTCAATTCCAATACTGGAACTAGTGCAAATAACACAGTTTCCGCTTTACATTTACAACCGGATGGCAAGATTTTACTTGGTGGTATATTTACGTCGTTTAACAATTTAGCTGCTAACCGATTCACCCGCATAAATGGCGATGATATCGTATTACCAATTATTTTACAAGAGTTTACAGCCCGTACCCAAGAGCGTAAAATTATGCTACGTTGGAGCACCGGCTCGGAGCAGAACAACAGCCACTTTAGTGTAGAGCGTAGTGCCGATGGAAAACTCTGGGATGAACTGGCACAAGTACCCGGTGCAGGCTTTAGCTCCAAACCGATAGACTATCAATTCACAGATGAGCGCCCTGCCAACGGACTAAACTACTACCGCCTCTTCCAAACCGACTTTAACGGTACCAAAACCGAACTGGGCATACAAGTAGCAGAAGTAAACCTGCCGAGTACCATTTATTTACTGAACGGTTACGTAAACTCCCTGCTGGAAATCTATGTACCCAGCGAGGCACCAATGACGGTACTGATTGTGGACATGCTGGGCAGAATAGTACTAGAGAGTACATCCACTAAAATAAATGTAGCATCTCTGCTTGGCGGATTGTACAAAGCAACCATCACTCAAAACGGAGAACGAGTAACTAAAACCTTCATCAAATTATAACGATACCCTACCCTCGCGAAGCTTCGCGACTCCCCTCCTTGTTTAGGAGGGGGCAGGGGGTGGTTATTAATAACAAAAAAACATGAAAAAGCGATACAACAAACCCAGCATAAACAAAAAAGGAAACTTAAAAACCTTAGTAGCTAACCTAAAACTAGTCAAGATGGTGGTAAAAGGCGGTAACCCAGAAGATGGAGTCTTTGATTTAAGCGGTCAGGGGTAAATAGGTGGTAGTAGGTAGGAAATGAGATGTAAAAAGTATTAAGTATCATACTTAATCGTCAATGCGTAGCGAAACCTAAGCTTCGCTACGCTATCCCTATGACGGGGTTAATTTATATTTTCGTCAAAGCCTCGTAATTGTAAGTGGTTAATAATTCGGAAAGAATTTTTATTTCTTCCCTACTACTACCTCATAAAAGTCATTATTCAAATACTGATTAGCTAATGATTGCAATTGGTTGCTAGTAATGGTTTTAACGGTTTCCAGATAATTTTCGTAATAATCATACCCTAAACCATAAAAATGAATGTTTTTGAATTTATCTGCATGGGCAAAGGCATTTTCCAAACTTCCCAAGAAATTACCCAATAAATAATTCCTTACAAGTGATAATTCACTTTCGGGGATAGGCTCCGTTTTTAAAAGATTAATTTCCTTGTATATTTCAGCAATGGCAGCACCGGTTACGTCGGTTCCTACTTCGGTAGCTATGAAGAAATATGCTGCATGTTGCATGCTATAAATGCCTGAACCAATGCCGTAGGTATAGCCTTTATCTTCTCTAATATTTGCCATCAACCTAGATCCAAAAAATCCACCCAAAACAGTATTCAAAACTTGTAGTCCAGTAAAATCCGAATGACTTCTATTTACCAATTGTTTACCAATCCGGATGGCAGATTGCAGGGCATCGGGTTTTTCAATAAAATAAGTGGCTTTTGGTTGAGGGAGTATTTGCAAGTTAGATTGCACGGGGTGTGTTCCTTTTCTCCAATCTTCCCCAAAATAATTTTCAATTAACTTTTTATACTCGGGTTTAATTTTACCTGAAGCGACAATGGTGCAATTCTCAACCGTATAATGTTTTTGGTAAGCTGCAAGCAGTTGAGCAGAATTAATCTGATCATAATCTGTCGGTAAAGCATTAAAACCATATTGGCTGTTAGAACCAAAAAGTACTTCGTTGAATTTTCTCCTTACCAAAACATCATTGCGTTGTAAATTTACAGTAAGCGATTGTTTTGCATTTTGGATGTATGTTTTTACTTCTTTTGCGGGATAAATGGCATCTATTAAAACTTCTTTTACGATTGCTAAACTTGGTTCTAGATACTTACCTAGAGTGTAAAGAGTAAGGCTAGATTGATCGGCTGAGCTTTCTTGGCGAAGAAATGCTCCGTAAAAATCCAATGCCTCTGCTATTTCTACAGCCGTTTTGGTCGAAGTTCCTTCTGTAATTAACTTATTTGCTACCGATATTGCAAGTGGCGCCTCATCATGCCAAGCTACATTTGGGAAAATAAACTCTATTCTAAGTAGATCTGCATCGGCCGCATCAAAACAAAAAAGTTGTATCCCATTTTTTAAAGTGCTTTTTTCGGGTTTAAGCAAGAAAATATTATCGATGGCTTTTGAGCCAGGTGCTATGGTTCTATCTAACATTATTCGGCCTCGTAATAAATGGTGGAGCAATTATTTTCATCAAAAATCTGATTGCTTACTCGTTTGATATCTTGTGCAGTTACTGCTAGGTATTTCTCTTTTTCCAAAGCATAATCAGCAGCATCACTCAATAACTCGAAATATGCAAGGTTAATGGATTTGTCCAATAAACTTAGCTCAGAAAAGGTGATGGTAGATTCAATTTTATTTTTAATTTTTTGAAGCTCTCGTTCAATCACCAATTCATTTTTTAATCTATCAATCTCTTTCATTAATAAGCTTTCTGCCTCTTTTAAGGATAATCCTTTGTGTGGTTTCCCTTCTAAAACCATTAAGCCAGCATCAATACTTCCTAATTGGTAAGCATTTATTTCACTAAAAATTTGGGTTTCTTTTACAAGTGTTTGAAATAATCTGGAAGATTGACCACGGGATAAAATATCCGTTATTATATCGCTAACGTAATAATCGGCATGGGTTCTGGCACACATGTGATATGCTTTATACAATGCATCTACCGGAACTTTGCGTTTTAGTGTCAGCGTTCGTTCTTTTGTCTGTTTTGGTTCGATGAATAAATTACGTTGGTATTTTTCTCCGGAAGGAATACCCCCAAACCATTTTTCGGCTAATGGAACAATTTTATCTGACTCTACATCGCCAGATACCACTAATATTGCATTTAATGGATTATAGTGTTTCGCAAAAAAAGATTTAACATCGTCTAAATTGGCATTTTCTATATGTGCCAATTCTTTTCCAATGGTAGCCCATAGATAAGGATGAGTTTTGTATGCAAGCGGACGCAAATTTAACCAAACATCTCCGTATGGCTGATTCAAATACCGTTGCTTAAATTCTTCACAAACTACGTTTTTTTGTACTTCTAAACTCTTTTCAGAAAAAGCCAAATTCAACATTCTATCCGATTCTAACCAAAATGCAGTTTCTATGTTTACAGCTGGCAGTTGTACGTAATAATTAGTAATATCATTGCTGGTAAATGCATTATTCTCCCCACCCACTCGTTGCAGAGGTTCGTCATAAACGGGTATATTTATCGAGCCTCCAAACATTAAGTGTTCAAAAAGATGAGCAAATCCAGTTTTATCTGGGTGTTCATCTCTTGCGCCAACATCATACATCACATTTA
>JBGTLU010000059.1:0-4423 GCA_041743935.1 Sphingobacteriaceae bacterium | reverse complement strand
CTTTGTGTAATTGGTTTAGAATAGTTTTTAAATCGGGATCGCTGTTTTCAATTAAATCTTCTTCACCGTTTTTTACGCCAACTGTTTTTATAAGCGGGTGTTTACTTAGCCGTGCTAATTCGAGTGCAATTTCTTTGGGCGATAAAATAAAATCTACCGCACCTGCCGCAATTGCAGAGTGAGGCATACTATTGAATTTTGCAGTATCGTCCTGCGCAAAAGTTAACCCGCCTTCGTTCTTGATGGCTTTCATACCCAAAGTTCCATCACTTGCGCTGCCGCTAAGAATAATACCTATCACTCTTTCTTTTTGCGCTTTGGCAAGCGATGAGAATAGAATATCAATGGAAATTGCTGTGCTGGTTTCTGAACGGGGAATTAATTTTATGTGCCCGTCTGTCACCTCAATGCCTTTGTTGTATGGAATAACAAAAACATTATCAGGCTGTATTAAATCCATGTCATCAATCTCCTGCACTTTCATTTGTGTTTTCTTCGACAAAATTTCAGTCAACATGCTTTTATGGTCGGGGCTAAGGTGCTGCACATAAATAAATGCCATGCCCGTATCTGGTGGCAAGTGCTTTAATAACTCCATCATGGCTTCCAAGCCACCGGCTGATGCGCCAATGGCAACTACAGGAAAAGAATTTTCTTTTACTTCTTTTTTAGGAGGAGATTTTTTTGGGTTTGAAGTTGCCTTCATTTCTTATCAGGGATAATTATAGAATTGCCAGTTATCATGAAATTTTCTCTAAGCGGAAGAGGATTGTTTTCCTGTGTTATTAGCACCAGCGCCTCGTAAATTACTTTTTTCAATTGCAAAAAATCAGCAGGCTTGCGGATGTAATAGTGCGCTGCATTTCTGAAAACATTTTTAACCATTTCTTCATCCGAAGCAGTGGAAAATATAATAACAGGCAGTTTTTGGAGTTCGGTGCTGCGTTTTATTTCTCCTAAAGATACGAAACCGTTTTTGCGTGGCATATTAAGGTCAAGGAAAAGAACATCTGGAAACTTTCGTTCTTTATTGGTAATCGCTTCCATCAGTTGCTCACCAGTATAAACGAAGTTAAGTATGGCGGATACAGGCAATTCTTCTAAAGCTTCTTTGAAAAGCAGGCAATCGGCTTTATCGTCATCTGCAAGCAGTATATGGATATTTTCAGGAATCATTCCGTGAAGGTACTAATATAAGTTTTTAATAGCTGTTAATAAGGCAAATAAGTTTCATCAGCAAGGCGGTTGAGTAAAATAAAATCTCGGGGAAAATTGGGACAGGTTCGGAAGTAAGAGTGCTTGTGCCTTGTGTGCTTGGTTCTGTGCTCTTTTAATTTTGCGAAGCGCACACCGTATTGTGCCTAACTTACTTATAAGTCTGGTTAATTCACTGCAAGTAAGATATTTATCTTATATTTTGCAAGAAATAACTTATGCAGTTTTCAACAAAGGCTTTCTATGTTTTTCACACTCAAAGGCGTTTAGGTTTGTCTGCTATTCTTTTATCCTGAAATAAAGTCTTATTGGCATATAATAGAAAATGGAAATCTGAAACAGATTTCCATTTTCTCCATTGTAAAACATAAAGGTAGATGCAGAGAGGCGGAACCAAGAATTGCCCCACCTAAATTTGGTTAAGTTGCTTTATAAATAAAGGCTTAACGGAAGAATTATCTTCTGTGAAATGAATAATCGCTCAACACATTGGATTCAAATTCCTGGTCTATAGGGGCTCCTTTATTAAATCGTCTGGTTGCCGCAAAAGATTGGTGATTTAACTCATTTGTGCGCACTTTTTTATTCTCCTTATCTATTGTTGCCATATCTATAGGGATGATGATATGGTTATCGCCATCTTTGTTTATAAACCCATGTACACCCTCATTTGCCGGTTCATTAAAGGTATTATAGCCAATTTCAATAACTGTCTCGTTTACTTCTACATCCAGATAAACTACCTTTTCTTGGTTTTTATCTACCAGTAAGTTATCTACCTTACCAATGATTCGGTTGTCCATGTCTTCTACTTCCCAACCTCTTACATCTGAATAGTTTTCTGCTACCTTATAATCGGATAATTCGTGTAGGTAATATAAATTTCTTTTATCGTCTGACATAGTATTTTATTTTATGGTGATTAATTAATTCATTTTGTTTAGTAGATCAGCAGCATTACTAAAGAAAGATTTAACTGCTTCTTTCTGATCCATTGTTAATACATTGGGTTTTATGGAAGTTGCTGCCTTTTTTAGTTTATCTGTTTCGGCAGTTAAATTTGGGTATTTGGCTTGTTGCATGTTTCCCAGCGAAGTACTTAGCACATCAGCGGCCATCCGTATATTTTTGGCATGTGTAGTTTCAAAAGCATCAGTAGTAATTTCATCTGCATACTTTCTTGCCTCAAATAAATCTGCCTTTACATCATAACCTATCTCATTTGCCTTGGCCTCAATGGCATTGGTTAATTTTAGCAGGGCATTGTTGGTATATGCATGATCCAAGCCCATTTTATTTACATCGTCGTTTACAAAGGAAACATAACCGGTAACCGCATTGTCTTTTGCTGAGGAAGTGGTTTGTTCCATGTTGCTCCTGTTATTTACGGCCTCTTCGTCTGGTTTATTTTTGGATGAAAAGTACAAATAGAGTATAATGCCCAGTATCACCAGAACTATTATTACCCAAAGGCCCGAAGATTTCTTCTTTTCAATTTTTATTTCTGTCATGATTCTATTTTTTAGTGTTAAAGTTTATGGTTGTGATCATAAGTCAAAATGCATTTTCCTAAGAGAATACTTCCATCTTACTTGCTCTGCTACGTGCCATAGCAAATTCAATTTAGGACGATTTACTTTGAAGCCAGATTAGTACACTACAAATTGAATACTATCTAAGGGAAAGACATTACACAATTAATAATAAGAGTTGTATCAATTGATAGTATTAATATGAAGAATGTATATTGATTTTGTACTATTAGTTGCCCAGTTATGTTGGAGGTTCTCTTGCATCGAAAATGAAGAAAAGGCATAAAATTTATACATTAAAACCATATAGACTTGGAAGAGATTATGTTACGGATTTGATTTAGATTGGATTATAACATGTAGTTGCTGTTGGTAGATGGTTTGTCCTTCGTATCTAATATTAAATCTGTTATACTGGATTGAAAATTAGTTTATTGACTCTAAGAAAATATATAGATTTAAAAGCATAAAAAATCCAGCTGGTAAAGAAATCAAGACACTATCTTTTAATTTAATTCTTACTATCAAGCCACACAACATAAGTAGACTAAGTCCTAAAGAAGATATCACTAAAATTGGGTTGAATTTTAGTCCAAACAATAACCCGGTAGCTCCTAAAAATTCTAAGATTATAGTTAACAGACCTAGTTTTTCTAATTTAAATCGTTTGAATTCGTTTTTCATATGGGGTGATATGAAATAGGAAACTATATAAGCATAGAATGACAAACTGGATATTAGAACACAAATTGTGTTTATTGTCATTTTTAATGGGACTGAATGGAATTTATTGCTATAAATGCAGATATTATCAAGAGAATTAGCGAGGGTAAGTGTTTAATCATTGGATTTTTTATCTTAAAATGGAAATATTGAGCAACAATCATAAACATCCCCATAAGTACAGAAGGAATTAGAACTAAAGACGGATGCCAAATACCAACGATAAGCAATGTGGATAGTGCAATTTTTGACACTCCTACAAAGTTTCGGATGATATTACTTAACTCAAATTGTTTAAATTCTTTAACCACATTATCGTACCTAAAAATCCAAACATAGGCAACAGATAGTGCCAAAACGATTTGTGCAAAACTTAAAATATTTTCCATTTCCATCTTTTTCTGCGATTTTTTTTGTTTAAATATATTAAGTATTTTTAATTAGAATGTCTTTTATTCCAGTGTTTACATTTATAATTACACTTTGATACGCATTGCCCATCTCCTTACAATAGTTGAATAATTTATTCGGTAGTTTGGATTTTAATTAATTATCTAAAAAATGAGTAATTTCAAGAATATTACCATTACTTCTTTTACACAACTTCTTCAAATACTGTGTCTCATTATCAAAATGATTGTTGATGCTAACTGTGTTTGTTTCAAATAGTACTTCTTATTCTTTTTGTAATTATAGAAGATCTTCTTTTATTTTCTATTCTGGCATTGTTTCGTTTTATAATTGTGGTCAACGATCTGGGGCAGAAGCAGTGCGGATTCGGAGCCACAAAACCCGTATTGCTTTTTGTTCCATGTTATCGGCTGCCCTTCTTTCATTCTTGTCCTGTTTTTGGTAAGTCAAAGTATTCATTTATTGTCTGGTCGAGTCGTGTGCTTAATAAGTTGAAGTTATCTTGATTAGGTTTTAAATTGATAAACTTGTCAACTACTCTG
>JBGTLU010000058.1:0-3582 GCA_041743935.1 Sphingobacteriaceae bacterium | reverse complement strand
TCTGTGGATTTCACAAGGACTTGGTCCATCGTGTTCGTGATGGTCGTGTCCGAACGGGTGAGCAATACACATCAATTGCCAAGGAAGAATGGTCATTCCTATTATAAAAAGCAGCAATATGGATTTGAGTTGTCTCACAATTTGCGAAAGTACGATTTTAAGGTGGGAAGGAAAAATTGGCTCTTTGGTTTTGCTGAAGGGTGGGCTTTGAGCGTAGGGGCAAAACCAATGTGCCAATTGCGCGTTGGCAGAAAAACAAAAAATGCGGGTGGGGCAAAAATTAAATCTTTGCGTGTCGGCTTATGTGTCTGTCGATATGTTTTCTCAGTCGTCAAGTTCGTTTTATATTCATTTCGTGTCAAGTTATCGTGTCTATTTTTTCGGAGACGTTGGTTTTTTCACATTGCTTACAACGTTTTGCAGCTACCCGAAGGGCGGGACTTTTACCACAAAACTTGATTTGAAAAACTAATGTTTGATTACCCACTAAACTTTCTTTGGAACACGAAACCCCGCCTTTTGGGTAGGTGCTGTTATAGCCAGTGGTATTTGTCCCCTGTGTTTGCAAATCATTGTCGTTGTTAAGTTGTCGTGTCATTGAGTGTCGGCTGTGCGTTGCGTTTTTTATTTTTTTTGAAGCGTTGGAAATTTTTCAAATCAATTTTTCTTTTGGGGTTGCATTACAAGCTCTTTGACAAAGCTTTGGTATGTGTGTCGGCAAGTGTGGCTTTGGCAATGTGCTTGGAATTAGCGTTGGTTTTTTTTCTACGGCCAAACCATATATAAAAGCCTGTTACTGGCAAACTAGCAACTATTAAACTAGCAAAGAATACCAGTAGTTGTCCGGGTAGGCCAAGGATTTTGCCTATGTGAATGTCATAGTACATATTGCGAATTGCTTGTCCGTTATTATAACTATCTGGACTTTCAGTCAATAACAATTTTCCAGTCCGTTGGTCAAAAAAATAGTTAGATGCTTTAAACCAAGTATTTGCATCAGGGTTTAAATACACGCTAATGCTCTCCATTTCTTTTTGAGGAAAGTAATAATTCCAACTCTCAATTGGTTTATTATAATTTGTTAATGCTAAATTTAATAGGGAATCGTCCATTCCATTTATTGGCTTGTAATTTATGTTGCTTATAGAATTTACTTCTGCATAGTCTTTATAGGGTTCGCCTATTGTAGCAATTGAATAAATTGTTTTGTCAACCCATTTAAAGCCCCAAGCTAGTCCTGTAATTGTAGCAAAAATAATAACCCAACTTGCATAAAAACCTAATATTGAATGTAGGTCAAAATTTTTACGCTTCCATTTAGTAGTTTCTTTCCAATCAAATTTAAGTCGTTGTTTTAGATTTTGTTTTCTCTTTGGCCACCAAAGGTAGATTCCACTAATGATTAAAAGAAAAAAAATCAAAGTTGCATATCGTACTATTTCAGTCCCAATTTCGCCCAACAATAGACTTGTGTGCAATTCAACAACCACGTCAAAAAATGTGGGGTTATTTATTTTTACATTTAAAACTTCACCTGTGTATGGATTGAGATAAACATAATTGTTGATTAGCTTACCATCTATTTTATGCCATTCTCTTACTTGAATACTTCTGTCTTTCCCTAAATAATAAATACTGTTTATGTTTTTTAAATAAGGCTTTACTTTTTCTTTGATTTCAGCTATTGAAATATTCGGCTTGTTGTTTTGAATTTCTGCCTTTCTATAGGGATAAACTAAATCAGAAATCTCTGATTCAAAAGTCCAAATAGCACCAGTTGTTGCAACAATAAACACAATAAGCCCGGACGTAAGTCCGAGCCATAAGTGTATTTGTCGTATTATTTTTTTTACTTTAGAATACATAACCAACAGTCAATCTAAAACTTCTTGGATTTCCAGGCCATAAGTTACTTGGGCCGTATGCACCATTCCAGTATTTTGTGTTAGTAATGTTGTATATGTTAGCCGATAAATTCAATCCTTTTATTTTATAACTTAGTGCAGCATCCACAGTTGTAAATTCTGGTATTTCAAATCCCGGAGTATAAGTAGTACGTTTACTTAAATAATTAAAGCCTGCACCAATTCCTAAGTTTTTCAATTTGCCATCGTTTACAGTATACTTCGCCCATAAATTAATATTAGTGTTTGGGGCATTTGGAAACCAACCAGCAGGAAAGTAGTCATAACCTGCATCGCCTGGCGTTCTTGCCTCGTTATAGCTGTAATTGAAAATTAAATCTAAGCCCTTCGTAATTTTCCCTTGAACAGAAAGTTCAACTCCTTTGCTATAAACATTTTCAATTTGGATTAATCTTACTCCATTCGTGTCTGTTGGGTCTGGTGCTAATACATCATATTTTTGAATATGGTAAAAAGCTAATGTTGTAATTAAACGTTGATTTAACCACTCTTTCTTAATTCCAATTTCGTGTTGTCTGCTTTTTTCGGGAGGGAATGGGCCACCTGCACTAGTGTTTGAACCATATTGAGGTATAAAGCCTTGCGAATAACCGTAATAAATGGCTGTTGATTCATTAGGGTTGTAAACGATACCTGCTCTTGGTAAAAATTGAGTTGCATTCAAGCTGTCTCGTGAGGTTTCAGCTTTCGTTATTAGGTCAAAGTAATCTGTATTAAAATTATGAGATTCAAATCTGCCGCCTAATAAAAGTTTGATTTTTTTGCCTATGCTCATTTGGTTTTGAAAGTAACCTGCTAACAATAATGTTCTTTCATTCCAACCTGATTGATAGCTTGCAGAAGCCATATTGTTGTTTATGTCATTTTGATTATAAAAGCCCCACCCAAATTCAGGATTCAAAACGGAAACATATCTTTCGGCTAATGTCGCGAATTCAGCGGTTCTACCGCCTAAGTTTGCATCAATACCAATTACTAAATTATTTTTAATGAACTTATCTTGGGTGAATTTGATATTTAGAAAAGAACTTAATTGGTGATTGAATAAACTTTCATTCCAATATCGGTTTTCAAGAGGAATAGAATCGTTTGTTGCACCTACTCCCCAAGCACCCGGAGATAAATCTCCTTGAAATGTTTTTGAAGTTAAACCACGATAAAGGGTTGTAAACTTTATGTTGTCGTTAAACGAGTGCTTAAAAGTTAATTGGTGGGACATTGTATTTCTTATGGCTGTTCCATTTGGGTCAACCATAGACTGATAATTTGGGAATCGGTCTAATGTCCAATCATTTGTTGCAGGGTTATATTGTGCAGGTGTGCCTCTATTAAACCCCATTGTTCGGTTATCGTTGGCATAATTAAATTCATAATTTATACTTGTTTTGTTACTAAAGTTGTAATGCAATTGAGGTGCAATAAAAACGTTTTTAATTTTTAAATTTTCATCTAACTGACCAGTGTTTTCATACCCCACTATCATTCTATACAAGAGTTTTTTATTTTTTGTTATTGCTCCTGTTGCATCAGCCATTAGTCTATTTTGATTAAAACTTCCGAAAGTATATTGTAGTTCGTATCGTGGAGCAACCAAAGCTTTTTTGGTAACGTGGTTTATTACTCCTCCTGGGTTTCCTGCACTATATAATACCGATGC
>JBGTLU010000057.1:0-71165 GCA_041743935.1 Sphingobacteriaceae bacterium | reverse complement strand
TCGCTTTACCTCGCTAATTATGCAACAAAATGCGGGCAGACAAGCTGGTGTGCAAACCAGTTCGTTTGAAACGTACTTAATACAACCTACAGATCAAGGTAATTTATGGTCATCCTTACATGCAGGTACTCTAGCAGATTTAGAGTTTATAATTCAAAATTCTGCAGGAAGCCCTTGGTATACCGGTATTGCAAGAATACTAAAAGCATATACCTATTCTTTAATTGTAGACACCTGGGGAGATGTTCCGTTTGATGAAGGTTTACAATCTCCAAATAATTTTGCTCCTAAAGTGGATGATGATGCTACGATTTACCCTAAATTAATAGCATTATTAGATCAGGGCATCGCAGATTTAAATCAGGCTAGTTCTGTATTAGTTCCTGCAGCAAACGAAACCATTTACCAAGGGAATAGAGTTAGATACAGAAAATTTGCCAACACACTTAAATTGCGTTTATTGTTGCAACAAAGCGAATCTAATCCGGGTGTTGTAGCAGCACTTACTGCACATATCAATGCTGTAGGTCCAACAGGGTTTTTTGAGAGCAACGCAGATAATTTCCAAATGGCGTTTGTTAATGCAGCCAATGCTCGAAACCCAATTCATTCCTTTGAGGTATCCCGTTTAAATCAATTCTTCCCGCATGCTACGATTGTAAATTTAATGAATGCGAATTCAGATCCACGCAGACCACAATATTTTACGGATTTTCCTTTTGGTTCCGGACAGTATGTAGGTGTGCCATTTGGTGCAACACCAACCAACATTAACTTTTCTCGTATGCACGTATACATCAGAGGTGCTCAACTAACTCCTGCTGTTACCAATGCTCAGGGTGGTATTGTTTCTAGCGTTACAGGTCCCACTTATACTGGAGCAGCGCCACAACGTATGCTAACTTTTGCCGAGTATAATTTTATGCGAGCAGAAGCTGCTTTGAGATTTGGTGCACCGGGTCCTGCACAAACTTTTTATGCAGCTGGTATTACTGCTTCTATGTCAGATGCTGGTGTTTCTAATGCCGATATAACCAGCTATTTGGCTACTCCAAGAGGTCTGTTGGCAGGTTCTGCAAGCGATCAACTTCGCATGATTATTGAAGAAAAATACGTTGCGAATTATGGTGTTCCAGTACAACCTTGGAGTGATTGGAGAAGAACCGGATTTCCGGTTTTGGTACCAAACCCAAATGGTGTAGTTAATTTCATCCCACGTTCATTATTTTATCCTGAAAATGAAGTGAATTCAAATCCGAACTTCAACCAAAAATCAGGGATGAACGTTCGTGTATTTTGGGATACAAGACCGTAGTTTTTGTTTATTAATAATAGTATAATTAGAGGGTGGTAAGAAATTACCACCCTTTTTTTATTACAGCGGCTGCCAGAATAATTTTTTAAAATCCACTACTCGATCTTTTTCTACACGAATGCCTTCGTTTTCTAACAGTTGTTGCATTAGATCAGGGCTTCCGAAATGATGTTTACCGGTTAAATAGCCATTTCGGTTAACCACCCTGTGAGCAGGAACCGGAGGTAATTCTGTATGGCTGGCATTCATGGCCCAACCCACCATTCTGGATGAACCCTTAGTTCCTAGAGCCTTGGCAATGGCTCCATAGCTGGTCACTCTGCCAAACGGTATTTGGCGCACTATTACGTAAACTTTTTCGAAAAAGGTTTGATTTATCTCCATCAAAAACAAAAATTTAAATAATTAATATTCTTGCCATTATCTAAATACTTTTGCTCGTAATTGGTTCGTATTTTAAGGGTTTCATCGAGCCAATTTTCGGTATATAAATCCTGGGTGCATTGCTTGGTTTGTATATTCATCGTAACTAACGTTTCTAAAGTATACTCAAATAAGGCATCGTTATCTGTTTTTAAATGTACCAATCCATTGGGCTTTAGTATGTTTTTATAATATTCCAAAAATCGGGGTGAAGTAAGTCGTTTATTACTTCTTCGTTGGCTAGGATGTGGGTCGGGGAAAGTAATCCAAATCTCAGAAATTTCATTTTGACTGAAATAATCCGGCAAGCTTTCAATTTGAGTTCGTAAAAAAGCAACGTTTTTTAATTCGTTGTGTTGTGCAAAGGTTGCACCATGCCAAATTCTAGATCCTTTAATATCCACCCCAATAAAATTCTTATCCGGAAACAATTCTGCCATGCCGGTGGTGTATTCTCCACGACCACAAGCTAGCTCCAATACAATGGGATTTTGATTGTTAAAATAGCTTAACCAATTGCCTCTCATCTCTTTAGCATATTCAAAAACATTTGGCAAGGTCTCAATTTCGGCAAATTTTTTTAGTTTGTTTTTACCCATGTGAATTTTCTAGTACACAAAAGTACTTCTTCGTGTGTTTTATTAAAGCCTATTTTTAATTTTGGGCATAAGCAATGGAAATTTCAACTCAGTTAAATCAAATTTCGAGTGGCCGCCTAACTCAAGATAAGTTAGTGGCATTAATTGGTTTAATTCGTCCGTCTAATGCTACTTCCGGACAAGTTGCTCAAGAGCGTTTTATAGAACTAATTAAACTATTAAGTACCGATGAACAAAAACGAATTGCTTTTCAGCAATTAATTAAGCAGCTCATTGGTTCAAAAAATCAAATTAGATTACTTACCGAGCTGGGGTTATCTGCTAATCCAAATTTTTTCTCGGAGTTTTTTGGGAGAATATATGAAAAAATCTTTCCACCCGCCATTGATAGAAGTGAAGCAATGGATTTATTGGGCGAAATCTTTAGTTCTAACAAAGATTATATTTGGGTAGAAAGCATACCCGATAGCGATTGGATAAAACTGTTTGAATTAGCCGGTTTTTACCGAACCGGAAACCCAATAGTTGCCAATGAATTTTTCACACCTATGTTGGTTTCGTTACAAGTATTGGCAAACAGAACCTGCGCTATGGGGCTAGAATCAGAGATAATGTCTCGTCTGCCTCGTTACGAAAAACTTGATTCGCCATTTGTGGCATTAGCTTCTCGCATGCACAGATATACCGATGCGATAGATAATTTTAAGGAGGGCGATGAAGAAAAAGTGAACAAGCATTTTGAGCTTATTAAAAGTACTATAAAACAATGTGCCGACCAATTGGCTCAGGTTAGAGAAAACTCGCATCGGCAAGGGGTAAGTATTAAATTAGTTTATCTGATATATCGTATAAACCAAAATCTAAACCGCCTTTTAGAGCTTTTAACATTCACAGAATTAGGGGGCGAGCAAAAAATAAATAAAGCTGTTGTATTCTTTAAAAAATTAGTTGGTTTCGAGAATCGTAAACACTCGGTAAAAGAACATGTAATACAGAATACAGATTTGCTGGCTTACCAAATTGTAGAACACACCAGCCATACCGGCGAACATTACATTAGCAATAACTCTAAACAATATTTTAGGGCATTATGGCAATCTATGGGTGGTGGTTTTGTGGTTATTTTTGTAACCTGGATTAAATATGGTATAGACAATGTAAAAGCTGCGCCTTTGGTAGAAGGTCTCTTATATAGCTTAAACTATTCCATTGCTTTTATAACTATCTATGCAGCTCATTTTACTTTAGCTACCAAACAGCCAGCCATGACAGCATCTGCATTGGCATCTTCGCTGGATAGTAAAAAGAAAGAAATAAACCTAGATCAGGCAGCAGAGTTAATTGTGAAAATGGCCAGAAGTCAGTTTATTTCATTTTTTGGCAATTTAGTAGTGGTAATTCCTGGAGCGTTTTTCTTTGCATGGGGTATGCATTTATTTACCGGTGAGTTAATTATCTCGGAAGCAAAGGCTCTAAAGACTTTGGCAAATAACGATGCTTTTGCTTCATTATCCATCCTATATGCTGGTATTGCCGGAGTTTTTCTGTTTTTATCTGGGTTGATATCCGGTTACTACGATAATAAAGTAGATTATGCCCAACTGCCTAAGCGGATTAGAGAACACAAGTTTTTGAGGAAATATCTTTCCAAAAAACTACTTTTTAGGATTAGCAGATATTTAGATAGAAACTTAGGCGGTTTAGCTGGGAATTTCTTCTTAGGTTTTTTCTTGGGTCTTGCAGGTTTTATAGGCTTCATCACCGGATTGCCTTTTGATGTGAGGCACGTTACACTTGCAAGTGGTAGCGTTAGCATGTCTATTTATACGTTGGGATTTAATTTACCTATAGAAACTTTCTTGAGTGTGGGTTTGGGTATTACTTTTATCGGTTTGATGAATTTTTCCGTTAGTTTTGGCTTGGCATTGTTTGTTGCCATCAAATCCAGAAAAGTGAACTTTATACAGACCAAAGAATTATTGAATATCGTTTACGCACATTTTTTAGCCAGACCTCGCGACTTTTTTATTCCACCAAGAAAAAAGAAAATTAAGACCCCTAATGTTGTTTAACGAGAAAATTTATGTTGCAGGTCACCGTGGTATGGTGGGTTCTGCCATTGTTAGAAAACTCCAAGAAAAAGGGTTTAGAAACCTTGTTACCCGTACTTCGGCCGAATTAGATTTGCGCAACCAGCAAGCCGTTGCAGATTTTTTCACGTCAGAAAAACCCGACTATGTTTTTTTGGCTGCCGCAAAAGTGGGAGGCATTTTAGCGAATGATACTTATCGTGCCGATTTTTTGTTGGATAATCTATCTATTCAAAATCATGTTATTCATCAATCTTATAAAAACGGAGTAAAAAAGTTGATGTTTTTGGGCTCATCTTGCATTTATCCTAAACATGCCCCACAACCGTTAAAGGAAGAATACTTGCTCACCGGTTTATTAGAGCCCACCAATGAACCCTATGCCATTGCCAAAATAGCAGGCATAAAGTTGTGCGAAAATTATCGCCAACAATATGGTTGTAACTTTATTTCGGTAATGCCTACCAATTTATACGGGCTAAATGACAACTACGATTTAGATAACTCACACGTGTTGCCTGCTTTAATACGCAAATTCCATGAAGCTAAAATCAACGGTGCCGAAACGGTGGAAATTTGGGGAACTGGCACTCCAAAAAGAGAGTTTTTATATGCTGATGATTTGGCCGATGCTTGTTTTTTCTTAATGCAGAATTATCACCAGAAAGAATTTGTAAATATTGGTACCGGGGAGGATGTATCTATAAAAGAATTGGCTTTGATTATACAAGAGTTGGTTGGATACACTGGAAAACTAACTTTCAATACTACCAAACCCGATGGTACACCAAGAAAGCTTATGGATGTAAGTAAAATAAATGGACTTGGTTGGAAACATCAAACAATCTTAGAAGCCGGAATAAAGTTAGCGTATCAGGATTTTTTGAACCGTTATTGTTGAGGTTTAGCTTTAAAACTATCTTTAATTTTAGCAATCACAATTGGTATGATAGCCACTAATGCGGCTTGTATTGCTAATTTACCCCCCTGTTTTAGTAAAAGAGCTCCAATAATTGCCGGAATACCAGTTTTTAAAACGGTACCAATTATTCCTGTATCTGCATCCGATTGTTTTTTACCAAAACCAAACTTTCCCAGTATATTTAAAAGTGGTTGTATTTTATCGTTTACTTCGGCCAAATGGGCTTTTAGTTCTACCTCTTTAGATTTGATTTGTCGTTCAACTTGGGCTTGCTCCCGATGCAAATCGGCAAGGCATTCTATCTTAGTTTCCATCCGCTTTGCTTTTTTCTTTAAAAAATTGTTTTATGAAAACATCGGTAAGTTTTGGTTCTAAATATTTGTCTTTTACGAGCCATATTATTACTCCTATAACTAAATACAAAATAGCTACAAGACCAAAACCCAGGCTATTACTTTGTAATACGGCAGATAAATATAAAGCTAATGCCAGACTGGCAAAAACAAAGAAAAGCACAAAAAATAAAATGGCAGAGCCAGAAGTAATGGCAGCAGAAAAAGTCTCGGAAGATTTTTCGGCCAATTGTAAACTGGCTAATCGAATACGTAAGGTTACGTAATTTTTCAAATCATCGCCAACACTTTTAAAATTGGTTTCTTCTTTTTGTTCGTCCATTATTCTTTGGGTATGGTTTCGGCAATATTGTTTTCTTCTTCCTCACTAACCTTTGTTAGTTTATCGTATTCTGCCAATAATTTCGCTTTTACATCTTCGCCAATATCTCCTAAGGTATCTGCAATTCTCTGACGTAAATCCGTTCCTTTTTCAGGAGCTATCAACACACCAATTGCTACCCCGGCAGCTATTCCTGCTAATAATGCTAATAGTACTTTACTGTTATCGTTCATAATTTACTCTATTTTCGTTATTCAATTCCAACTTATTGTTTCGGTATATTTTTACCAACATTAAAAAAACGGAAATTAGTAGGGGGCCAAAAACTAGCCCCAAAATACCAAATAAAGGTAATCCAATTACTACTCCAACGATAGTAATAGCCGGATGAGTATCTGCAATGCGTTTATTTATGATCAAACGCAGAACATTATCTATGTTGGTTATTATAACAAAACCAAATATCAATAAGCCTATGCCTGCAAAATTATCGCCATTGGCAATGGCAATAAGAGCTGCCGGCACAAATACAATGGGTGCCCCAATCAAAGGTAAAAAGGATAAGAAAGTAGCAATAATTCCCCAAAAAACGGGGTCGCCAAAGCCAAAGATTATATACCCTATTGCTAACAGAGAGCCTTGTATAATGGCAATAAACCCTTGCCCTAATACATTAGAATAGGTTACATTTCTTAATTCATTACCTAATAAAATACTGTTTTCTTCTGTAAAGGGTAAAAAAGTTATGAGTGCATTTTCGAATTCTTTTTTTTGTGTAAACATAAAATACAACAAAAAATACATGATACTTATTTGAATGAATACCTTAAATGCACTTCCGGCAACCGCAGAAAGTATACCCACTCCTTCCTCTTTTGCCTTGGTTAAAATGTCTTCGATGATGTGTTGCTGATTAAAGTTTTCTAATGCAAAGCGATCAATTTTTTCAAGTATTATTTTTATTTCCTCGGCATTGATGTTCATCCCGGCTGCTTTATTAGCTACCATGCTAATGAGTACAAAAAACGGCAAAATGATGATAAAGAAAGAGATAAAGAGAATTATAGTGGTAGATAAAAACCTTCCAATTCGTTTTTTCTGGGTGAGGTAATTATAAAAAGATCTGAAAATAGTATACATTACCACAGCCCCTAGTATGGCGCTGAATAAATCTTTTAGAGAATATAAAAGTAAAATACCAATCAAAAAAGTTATTGCCAATACGATATTGGTTCGCTGATTTAAATTAAAAAGCTCTTTCATGATGTCTCTTATTCTTCAAAACGTAGATGACGAATGGTGTTTCCTTTGTTAATTAATTCATATAACGAAGCAATTCCAATTTTGATGTGATCCTGAACAAAATGCGTGGTTACTTTTTTATCACTTTCCGTTGTTTTTACCCCTTCGGGTACCATTGGTTGGTCAGATACCAATAACAATGCTCCGGATGGTATTTTATTATAAAACCCGACACTAAAAATAGTGGCTGTTTCCATATCTATGCCCATGCACCGTATTTTTCTAAGATAGTCCTTAAACTCTTCATCGTGCTCCCAAACTCGGCGATTGGTAGTGTATACGGTTCCAGTCCAATAATCTCTGCCGTGTTCCCGGATGGCGGTAGAAACCGCTTTCTGCAATGCAAAGGCAGGTAAAGCCGGTACTTCAGACGGGAAATAATCGGTTGACGTTCCTTCGCCACGTATGGCAGCAATGGGCAGTATTAAATCGCCCAATTCATTTTTTCTTTTTAAACCCCCACATTTCCCCAAAAACAATACTGCTTCTGGGTTTATGGCAGAGAGCAAGTCCATTACCGTTGCTGCGTTGGCACTTCCCATCCCAAAGTTAATGATGGTAATATCGCCGGAGGTAGCACTTGGCATGGGCTTGTCCAGACCGTTTACGCTAACGTTTTGCAGTTCAGCAAAGAGGTTTACATAATTGCCGAAATTGGTAAGCAATATGTATTTTCCAAAGTCTTTTAACTCTACACCGGTGTATCTGGGAAGCCAATTGTGTACTATTTCTTGTTTAGATTTCATAGAATTGATTATTGTAGTGATTTGGAAGAACTCAAATTTAATCTCTATTTTTAGAAATCAGCATGAAAAATAAAATATTGCTCTTCGTTGCACTTATGTTTACTCAATTAAGCTTTGGACAGCTTCGTGTTGGGGTACAAGCCGGTCTTACCGTTTCTAACCAAAGTAATAACGCCATCAACTTTAATGTAACCGGACAAAATTTATCTGGTTATCATGCCGAAATTACCACCTATTATACTACACCCGTTAAAAACTTGGAAGCTCATCTTAAATTAGGGTTGATAAATAAAGGTGCAAAAATTTTAGACAGAAACCGAAACATCACCACAGATTCTGCTCCTCTTTACCTACAACTGTCTGTTTGCCCCGTATACAAAATGCTTTTAGAAAATAAATTAGAGATTTATGTTGGATTAGGTCCGTACCTTGCCCGTGGTGTTTCGGGCAGAGTGTTTACGGATAGTATGGGGGTAAAATCTAATGTGCCGATTGTATATGGCGATAATCCCATGATCCATCAATACAAAAAAACAGAATATGGCGCCGATTTTATCGCAGGGTTTGTGCTGAACAACAAGATTACGTTTAGCGTAAATTACGATATCAGCATTTCGGACATCAGCGTGCTTGGCGACGACAACCAAGGAAGTAATTTTGAAGGAACACACATGGTTTTTTCGGTTGCCGTGGGCTATTTGCTCGGAAAGGGAAAAAAATAACTTTAATTAAATCAGAAACTCTCTTTCTATCCATTGCCAAAACTTCTCTTTAAATTTTATAATGTTTTTTATCATAGGGTGTAGCGCGCAAGTTTATAACTCAAAGTTGAGCTTAGTTCAGCACCCTGTCAATACCCCAAACAGGGTATTTTTTACTTCGTCATAGCGAAGTCTCGCTACGAGGTGTCTCCATGTGGCGATGCTTCGCTACGGGAAGGGGGGGAGTAGCAATGACGGAAACTAACTCCAACAAAAACTCCCATTACCTTTCGGCAATGGGAGTTTAAAAATTTGATTTACTCTTTAGTTACAGCTTAAATCCATATCCGATTTTAAATCCAATGAAATCGAAATTTGTACGGGTTTGGCTTTCGTAACGTGCGCCAAAATCTATCACTCCTTCGTCAGATACCGGAAAGGTAAAACCTATACCAGGTGATAGAATTAAAGAACTACCGCCGTTAGAACCAAATGCAGCTCCTACTTCTCCGGTTGCGTAAAAATTATCCGCTAAATTAAATTTTGCTCCACCTTTTACCGGGAAAAAATTGTAGCTTCCACCAAAGTTTTGAAATGCAAAGCTGGTGTACCCTGCAGTAATTAATGCACTCACATCCGAATTAATTGGGAGGTCTAATGCTAGATTACCACCAAAGCCAGATTTAAATCCGTTATTGGTGTTGCCAACTGGTAAACCGGCATCAAAAGAAATAAATAAACGCTTACTTTGCGCATGTGCGCTAAATGCAGCAATGGTTAGAACCAATGCGGTAAGGATAATAGACTTTTTCATGTTTTTTAGTTTTAAAAGTTCAACTATTTGCAATTATCGTTCCGATATTTGCTTATTACCAACTTAAGCATTGTAATTTTCTAAAGATCAATGAGTTTTAAACATATTGACATTTTCATGCGAATTAGTCTATCGATTCATCCTCCTCAAGTTTGGTTATGCCCAAGGCTTTATTGGTTTTTGCGCCAAGTTTTCTGAGATTTTCTGCTCTTCCAACCAAATTCCCACTACCCGATGTTAATTTCTTGTGGGCATCGGTATAAGCAGTTTGTGCAGTACTTAGAGATTTTCCAATTTTTTCTAGATCGGCAATAAAACCATTAAACTTATCATACAGCTGTCCGGCCTTCAGAGCAATTTCCATCGCATTTTTGTTTTGCTTCTCGTGTTTCCAAATGGAGCTAACTGTTTTTAATGTAGCCAACAGAGTAGACGGGCTTACAATAACTACTTTCCTATCCCATGCATAAGCAAATAAATCTTGGTCGGCTTGTATGGCTATGCTAAAAGACGATTCAATGGGCATAAAAAGCAAAACAAAATCTGGAGGATTAAGCCCTTTCAGCGATTGATAATTTTTGTCGCTCAAATCTTTTACATGATTTTTTATGGATGTAATGTGTTGTTTCTTGAAATTTAATCTGTTTTCTTCGCTATCGGCATTTACTAATTTTTCGTAGGCAACCAATGAAACCTTTGAATCGATGATGATGTGTTTATTTTCTGGCAAATGAACAATTGCATCGGGCATTTGATGGCTTCCATCCTCGGCTTTCAATCCTAAATCTTTCCCCTGCAAAACATAATTTATTCCTTCTTCCAGACCCGAGCTCTCTAAGATTTTCTGTAATACCATTTCGCCCCAATTGCCTTGTTTTTTTGCATCACCTTTCAAGGCAGAAGTTAGGTTTTTTGCCTCTTGGTCTAAACTTTTGTTTAGTTCCATTAGCAGGTCAATTTGCGCTTTTAGGGTAATGCGTTCCTTGTTGTCTTCGTTGTAAGATTTTTCTACCTTATCTTCAAAGTCTTTTATTTTTTCTTTTAGTGGGTTTAAAATCTGATCCAGACTTGATCTATTTTGATCTGTAAATTTTTTCGTTTTCTCATCCAATATTTCATTCGCCAATACTTTAAACTGGTCGCTTAGTTTGGCATGAAGATTTTCCATTTCCAGTTTTTGCTCTTGTAATTTGGCAGATAATGCTTCATGTGCCGATTTCCACTGTGATGCTTCTTTACTGGCTGCAAGCAATTCATTCTTCTGGTTATCTATAAATTCTTTTTGCTCATGATAGTTTTTACTTGCATTCTCTAAGCGCTCTTGTAATTTAACCAACTCAAATTCTAATTCTTTATTGGGTAAGTCTAATTCGTTTTTTTTACGAGAACCCAATAGAAAGCCGATAAGCCCCCCAACCAGTACACCAATTCCTAAGTAAACGAAATCCATATTTTATAAACTTTTTGTAAAGTTAAGTGAATACTCTTGCTATTTTTTGTTGTGTTGATAAGTGAATTACAAGTAATCGGCTACTAATCTTGCAGCGCGTTTGCCTGTGAGGCTACCCATAGCTACCCCCATGCCATTGCAGCGTACGGCACAAAACAATTGCGGACTGCATGCTTCTACAATTGGGTGCGGATGCGAACCAAATCCCATGATGCCACTCCAGCTGTGTTCAATTTCAACGTTTTGATTGGGCAGAATTACTTCTTTTATGAAGTTAGTTAGATGAGTTCGTACTACATCGGTTTCTCCAAATTCTGTGGTTTGTTCGGTTGAATAATCCAAATTTCTTCCTCCTCCAATCAATACTCTATCGACTAAGTTCCTGAAATAATTAAATCCTCCATCGTGATGAAAGCATCCACTCAGTTTTAATCCTTTTATTTTATTGGTCAGTAAAACCTGCCCTCTACCGGGTTTAATATCTAAAAATGGGATTAAATTCTTTGCAAAACCATTGGTTGCAATTAAAACTTTGTTGGCTTGCCAGGTGCTATCTGTGGCTCTCAATTGCACGAAGTTTACCTCTTGCTCTATGGAAATAATATCTACGCCAGTATAAATTTCAATCCCTACCTTTTGAGCAATTTGCATCAATGCTCGCATCATTAAACCAGAGTTTAGTTGACCTTCGGCTTTGTTGTAAATTATATTGTGCGTGTTTGAGAACCCATTATGTGAAATTTTTTCAATATCAACTGCATAAATGTCAGTAACGCCAATAATTGGTTTAAGTAATTTATTAAATCGTTCGAGGTTGTTTTCGGCTTCTTCAAATTGCACTTTTTCTCTGTTTAAAAACACCTCATTTCCGCCCAGTTGCTCATATCCCAGAGCATTTTTACCTACTAGTTTTATTAAGTTTTGTAGCCCCAGCCAGCGTTGTTCAATTAAAGATAATAGTTGCTCTTCTGAGCTGGTTTTTAGTTCTTTTAAATGCTCAGAAATGCTTCCAAAACATGCAAAACCTGCGTTTTTAGTGCTAGCACCGGCTGATAAAACCCCTCTCTCCACAACCGTAACTTTTAATTTGGGGGCTATTTTTTTTAGTTCAATTGCTGCACATAAACCCACCAAACCTGCACCAACAACAATTACATCGTGGTTTTTAAAAATATATTCCTTTTCCCAATATGAATACTGATTTTTCACTATTTTCGTTTTTGATTTTGAGTTGCCAAGTATGGCTAAGTAAATATAGTATTACAAACAAAAAGCTCGGAATAATTATTGATAAACAAGTATCAACCTTAAAAAATAAAAAATGGGAATAGAAGTAATTGTATTAATGGTAGTAATTATGGGTGCCAGCTGGTTCGTAGGATGGCGCTTCAAAAGTAAATTTGCAGAGTATTCGCAAATAGGTTTAACCAATGGCATGACCGGTAAAGAAATAGCCGAACGCATGCTTGCAGATAATGGAATACGCGATGTTCGTGTTATTTCTGTTGAGGGTCAATTAACCGATCATTATAATCCTTTAGATAGAACTGTAAATTTAAGCCCGGATGTATACCACGGCAGAAGTGTTGCAGCTGCTGCGGTTTCGGCACATGAGTGCGGACACGCAGTTCAACACGCTACAGCCTATAGTTGGTTACAATTTCGTTCAGCAATGGTTCCGGTTTTAACTGTATCAAGCCGATACATGCAATGGGTTTTATTGGGTGGTATTTTGTTATTAAACCAATTCCCGATGTTGTTACTGGCGGGTATTATTTTATTTGCTTTAACCACCTTATTTAGTTTTATCACTTTACCGGTAGAGTTTGATGCCAGCAAAAGAGCAGTAGCTTGGTTAGATGCAAACGGAATTACACGTGGCGGAGAAATTGCAGTCGCAAAATCTGCATTAAATTGGGCGGCAATGACCTATGTGGTTGCTGCTTTAGCTTCGTTAGCAACTTTGATGTATTACATCATGATTTTCTTAAGCAGAAGAAACTAATAATTAATACCAAAAATTTTCAACCTCTTTTCCAAAAGGAAGAGAGGTTTTTTTATTTCTATCTTTGTTGCCCCACATGAAAAAAATAGCAGCAAATATTTTTACCAAAGAAAAAGCGGTTTTGGTTGGATTAATCACCCAAAACTCCACCCCCGAACTGGAAAACGAATACCTAGATGAGTTAGCTTTTTTGGTGGATACTGCTGGTGGCGAATGTGTAAAAACATTCACCCAAAAACTACAACGCCCCGAAACAAGAACGTATGTTGGAAAAGGGAAATTGGAGGAAATAAAAGCTTTTGTTAAAGCCGAAGAAATAAGCATGGTGGTATTTGATGATGAGCTTACCCCATCTCAATTAAGAAATATTGAGAAAGAATTGGAGTGCAAAATACTAGATAGAAACAACCTCATTCTGGATATTTTTGCAAAACGCGCTCAAACTGCACAGGCAAAAACGCAGGTAGAACTAGCCCAATTACAATACATGCTACCAAGACTAACCAGAATGTGGACTCACTTGGAGCGACAAAAAGGGGGTATTGGTATGCGCGGACCTGGGGAATCTCAAATAGAAACCGATAGACGAATTATCCTTCAAAAAATTGCCTTATTAAAAGAAAAGCTAGTTGAAATTGATAAACAAAATTTAACCCAACGAAAAAGTAGAGGCAAATTAATTCGGGTGGCTTTGGTTGGATACACCAATGTCGGGAAATCTACTATCATGAATCTAATCAGTAAATCGGAGGTGTTTGCAGAGAATAAATTATTTGCCACCCTAGATACTACGGTAAGAAAAGTGGTTATTGAAAATCTGCCGTTCCTGCTTTCCGATACCGTTGGTTTCATCCGAAAACTACCACATCATTTGGTTGAATGTTTTAAATCTACCTTAGCAGAAGTAAAAGAAGCCGATATTTTAATACATGTGGTGGATATTTCGCATCCAAGTTTTGAGGACCACATGATAACCGTGAATGAAACCCTGAAAGATTTAGATTCATTAGATAAAGAAACCATTACTGTTTTTAATAAAATAGATGCTTATAAAGCAGAGGATGGGAAACTAAGCCTTAAAGAGTTCAAGAAAACTTATTTGGCAAAGAACAACAATCCGGCTGTATTTATATCTGCCACAGAGAAGAATAATATTGATGATTTCAAGCAATTAGTTTACGCCAAAGCAAAAGAAATTCACACAGCCCGATACCCTTATGATAACTTACTTTACTAATCTTTATAGATTAAAAACACCGTTGGTTTTTTATGTAAGTCGGGTACGTTTAATTTCCACTCGGTAATTGTTTTTGTTTGGATAAACTCCTCTTCGCCAGTAATATTACAAGCTATACATAGCGGTGTAGTTGGTTTACAAACCGTTAAAATATCTTGCAAAAGATGATTATTTCGGAATGGGGTTTCTATGAATAATTGAGTTTGATTAAGCCGATATGCGGCATTTTCCAGCTCCTTAATTTTTTGTAGTCTTTCATTTTTTTGGATAGGTATGTAACCATGAAAAGTGAAGCCTTGTCCGTTAAAACCCGAAGCCATTAAAGCCAACATCAAAGAACTTGGGCCAACGATAGGGACAATTTTAATGCCCATTTTGTGTGCTTTGTGAACTATTTCGGCACCCGGATCAGCTACAGCAGGGCAACCTGCTTCGGATATTAGACCCATGTTTTTACCTGCTAAAAGAGGTGCTAAGTATTCATCATAGTTAATGTTTTTAGCGTGTTTCTCCAACGTTGCGATGCTTAACTCCGATTGAGGTATTCTCATGCCAGCTTCTTTCAAAAAACGTCTAGCCGATTTTTCATTCTCAACCACATAAAATTTCAATTCATTAATCAGATGCAAACTATATGGCACCAAGGTTTTATCCATGGCATTTTCACTGAGCGTGGTTGGTATTAAATAAAGAACCCCTTTTTGCATTTAGAAAGAATTTGTATTTTGGACTATGCTTTGCACAAAACTAATTTATTTGACATGAAAACATTAAGCATTAATTGGTTTACCGAAGGATTAATAGATTTCGAATACAAAAAATACATCCTTTTATCTTACTTAAAAGAAATAAATCAAAAGTTTAATACCAATAAATTATATCCTGGGTTTGCCGATTTGGTTTTTCATTACAATAATATACTGGCCTTCAAATCCAAAAAAGAAACCATACGAAATAATTTTCCTTCTAAACTTAGTCCAGAGAGTTTCGAAAAACTAAAAGCCATTTATGAAAAAATAACGGCAGACGATGATCTGATGAGCGAGATTGAATCCATCATTCAATTTTCTATATCAAAAATGAATACCACCTTACATGAAGGCAAAGAAATTTATGATTTTGTAGAAACCAGGCTTTCTATTTATCCAATTGGGTTGATTCCAATTTATCCGGCAGAGGGATACATGTTTATTTTAGATGGACAAAAGACGGAGACCAAAGTGTATGAATATCGGGTTACCATTTTTGAAAATACCGAAGAAAAATACAGAGGTATAAACACTCAGTACGTTCAAACCTACCACCGAAATTTCATAAACACTCCCGAAAACATTAAAATAGATTTACTAAGAAACAGAAAAGAATTGCCCAACCCGGCAGTGTATGCCATTGAAACAGATTTAACTTTCCCGCTAAACGAAACTTTATTGCCTGTAGCAAAAAGAAGTTTAGTAAGATATTTAGCAAAAAGTGCTTAATTAACTTAGTTTAGCTAACGCTAATTTAATTCTTGGAATAGAATCTTCTATATCCTCCAATGAACAAGCACCTACAGAAGCTCTAAACCAATTGCTATGCTCATCAGATCCAAAAGCAGAAAAAGGCACCAGTGCAACTTTTGCTTCATTAATTAGATACGAATTTATGTCTTTGCTATTTAATAAAACATTACCATCCGGGGTAGTTTTGCCAGCAATATTTACTTTAATGGTTAGATAAATTGCTCCCATTGGCTCAATAGCATCTACATCAAAACCGTCTGCTTTTAATTGTTTAAACCCTTTATATAAAGCATCTAAACTATTTTGCAACCTGTTTTTGATAGAAGAAACATACGCATCAACTTTTTCGGTGTTGAGTAAATAATTGGCCGTTGCCACTTGTTCTGCTTTAGGTGCCCAAGCCCCAACGTGACCTAAAATGGATTGAATTTTTTTAATTACGTTGGATGGTCCAAATGCCCAGCCCACCCTAACACCGGTAGCTGCAAATGCTTTTGAAATTCCTCCTATATAAATTACATAATCTTTTAACTCAGGTCGTAAAGTTACTGGGTCATAGTGTTTGTGATCTCCGTAAGAAAGTAACCAATAAATTTGGTCATAAAGTATATACAGAGGTTTGTCATCGTTTCCTCTGGTTTTATTTTCGGCAATAACTAAATCACAAATTTCTTCTAAATCCTTTTTGGTAAACATGGTACCAGTTGGATTCAATGGCGAACACAAAGCCAATAAAGAAGCTCCTTTTATGGCTGGAGCAATCTCATCTGCCGTAGGCATAAAATTATTCTCTGCTTTGGTTTCTATCATTACCTGTTTTGCACCGGTAAAATGACAGTAATGATTATTATTCCAAGATGGTGATGGAAAAACCACGGTATCTCCTTGATCTACCAACGATAGATAGGTAGCATAGATTAACGGACGTGAACCACCGGCAACTTGAATATCTTCTGCAGCATAATGTAATCCTAAACGATTATGTAAAAAATCCGAAATAACTTCTCGCAAATGTAACATGCCATTAGCTGGCGGATAATTAGTCTGATTTTGTTGGTAAGCTTTTACAATTTCATCTTGTAATTCTTGGGGAATTGGGTATACGGAAGGATTAAAATCACCAATAGTAAGATTGCAAATTTTTTCTCCACGTTTTATCATGTCGTTAATTTCACCACCTATTTTTATGATTTCTGAACCCATCAGGTTCTTTGCCATTACCGATACTTCCATGTGCTATTTTATTAAGGTGCAAATGTACAAATTCATAAGTTTTGATAAAAGCAATATTAAATTATTATGTATTGACTTTGCATCTGTTTAGCAAATTATATTTGGCTAAAGGCTGATAATACAAAACCTCAAGTTTTAGGGATTATACTGTCTATTATGGTTTAAAATAATTGTGGAAAACTTGATAGTTACAAATTATCAACCTATCTTTGCAGTCCTCAAAATAGAGGGTAAACTATTTAATAAATAATTAATTAACAGAACAAGTGAATACGTTAAGTTACAAAACTGTCTCAGCCAACAAGAAAACCGTCGATAAACAATGGGTAGTTATCGATGCAGAAGGCGAGATTTTGGGGCGCTTGTCTTCTAAAGTGGCATCACTTATTAGAGGAAAACACAAGCCATCGTTCACCCCGAACGTAGACTGCGGCGATAATGTAATCGTTATCAATGCAGACAAGGTAAAATTGACTGGAAACAAAATGCAAGATAAGCAGTACGTTTCGCATACCGGCTACCCCGGAGGTCAACGCTTTATTTCTCCTAAAGATTTATTGGCGAAACATCCTACTCGTATTGTAGAAAAAGCAGTACGTGGTATGTTACCTAAAAACCGTTTGGGCAGTGCCTTATTAAAAAACCTACATGTTTATGTAGGAGCAGAACACCCGCACACTGCACAAAAACCAACCGTTATCAAACTTAATCAAACAGGAGAATGACAGTAACCAACACCTCAGGTAGAAGAAAAACCGCTGTTGCTCGTATTTACTTAAAAGACGGCAACGGAACCATTACCGTAAACAACAAAGATTACGTAGAGTACTTTCCAACCCTTCCATTACAATACATCGTAAACCAAGCATTTACAGTAAGTAACAATGCAGGCAAATACGATGTAACCGTAAACGTTAGTGGTGGTGGTATTACAGGCCAAGCAGAAGCAGTTCGCCTGGCAATAGCAAAAGCATTAGTTGAGCTAGACCCCGAAGTTAAACCTTCTTTGCGTGCTAAAGATTTGATGACTCGCGATTCACGTATGGTGGAGCGCAAGAAACCAGGTCGCAGAAAAGCACGTAGGAAATTTCAATTTAGTAAACGTTAATATTCGGAGGATCACAAAATGGCTAGAACTACATATAATGATTTATTGGATGCAGGTGTACACTTTGGTCACCTCACCCGTAAGTGGAATCCGAAAATGGCTCCTTATGTTTTCATGGAGAAAAACGGAATTCACATCATCGACTTAAATAAAACACTTACCAAAACAGAAGAAGCTGCTGCTGCAATTAAGCAGATTGTTAAATCTGGACGTAAGGTATTATTTGTTGCAACAAAAAAACAAGCGAAAGACATCGTAGCAGATTATGCAAAATCTGTGAACATGCCTTTTGTAACGGAGCGTTGGTTGGGCGGTATGCTTACCAATTTTGCAACCGTGCGCAAGTCGATTAAAAAAATGACAAATATTGATAAGATGACCAAAGACGGTACTTATGATATTTTGTCAAAAAAAGAAAAACTTTCTATTGCTCGCGAGAGAATAAAATTAGAGCGTGTGTTGGGTGGTATTGCCGATTTAAATCGCTTACCAGCAGCATTGTTTTTGGTGGATGTGAAAAAAGAACACATTGCAGTTGCAGAATCGTTGAAATTAAACATTCCAACTTTTGCAATGGTGGATACCAATTCAGACCCTTCGCCAATTGATTTCCCGATTCCAGCAAATGATGATGCAACAAAATCAATTTCATTGATAACCGGCATCATTTGTAAAGCAATTGAAGAAGGATTAGAAGAACGTAAACGCGAAAAAGAAGACGAAACTGAAAAAGAAGCAATTGCATTAGCAAAAGCTGAAAAATCAGAAGGAGAAAAACCAGTTGCCGATAGCGAAGAGACCAAAACTGGTCGTAAACGCGTGAAAGCAGAAGAAAGCGCAGAGTAATTTTAATTGCGAACATTGGACAGTTGGTTTGAATGTAAATTCAAATGGTTCCGTGTTCGCAATTTTTATATCCCATTTATTAACACATAAAATTTAGAAAAATGTCAACTGTAACTATTAGTGCTGCCGATGTAAACAAATTACGCTTACAAACTGGAGCGGGTATGATGGATTGTAAAAAAGCACTTACCGAAGCCAATGGAAACTTTGAAGCTGCTGTAGATTATCTTCGCAAAAAAGGCGCAAAAGTTTCTGCTAGCCGTAGCGATCGCGAAGCAAAAGAAGGAGTAATTATAGCCAAAACAACTGCCGATGGCAAAAAAGGCGTTTTGGTAGCATTAAATTGTGAGACTGATTTTGTGGCTAAAAATGCTGATTTTGTAGCATTTGCTAACACCCTAGTAGAAGCAGCGGTTACTAAGCTTCCTTCAAACCTAGAATCATTATTAGCAGAAAGCACTAACGAAGGTAAAATCTCCGAATTATTACTTGACCAAACTGGTAAAATAGGAGAGAAAATAGAAATATCAAGATACGAAAGTATTTCTGCAGAGCAAGTGGTAGCTTACAACCACGCCAATGGTAAATTGGGTGTATTGGTAGGATTTAATAATGCTGGTGATGTTGTGGTAGAAGCTGGAAAAGACGTGGCAATGCAAATTGCAGCGATGAATCCGGTTGCCATTGACAAAGCAGATGTAGATGCAAGCGTTATTGAGCGTGAATTAGAAATTGCAAAAGAGCAAATTCGTGCAGAAGGAAAACCAGAAGAAATGGTAGAGAAAATTGCACAAGGTAAATTGAACAAGTTTTACAAAGACTCAACTTTATTAAACCAAGAGTTTGTTAAAGATAGCTCTAAAAACATAGCTCAAATGTTAGATGGGGTTCATAAAGGGCTTACCGTTACCGCATTCAAGAGAGTTCAACTAGGATAATATTTTAAATCCCCTGACACAAATCAGGGGATTTTTTTTAACCTTTACATTTGATATGAAATACAAAAGAATACTTCTTAAACTCAGTGGCGAATCGCTCATGGGTAAAAAGCAATACGGCATAGATCCGGATCAGGTTTTACAATATGCTAAAGATGTAAAGGAAGTAATAAATAAAGGTGTTCAGGTAGCCATCGTAATTGGAGGTGGTAATATTCACAGAGGATTAGATGCAGAAAAAGGCGGGATGGATAGGGTACAAGCCGATTATATGGGGATGTTGGCAACTGTAATTAATAGCATGGCTTTGCAAGATGCCCTAGAAAAGGTAGGTGTAAAAACCCGTTTGCAATCGGCTATAAAAATGGAGCAAATATGTGAGCCGTTTATTCGCCGCAGAGCGGTGCGACATTTAGAAAAAGGAAGGGTAGTGATTTTTGGTGCAGGAACCGGTAATCCATATTTTACAACAGATACCGCAGCATCTTTAAGAGCAATAGAAATTGAAGCTGATGTGGTGTTAAAGGGTACCAGAGTTAATGGAATCTACTCTGCCGATCCCGAAAAAGATAAAAATGCTGTTAAATACGATACCATAACCTTTACCGAAGTATATGAAAAGGGGTTAAATGTGATGGACATGACTGCTTTTACTCTTTGCCAAGAAAACAATTTACCAATCATAGTTTTTGATATGAACACTCGGGGAAATTTCCTAAAAGTAGCCCAAGGCGAAGGAATTGGAACCTTGGTATATTAATTATAAATAAGCGATATTTGATAGATTTCAAGACGTAGGATTATGAATGAATTTATAAAAATGCAATTGGATGAAGCTCGGAGCGACATGGACAAAGCTGTTGCCCATACCGAAGCCGAATTACTTAAAATAAGAGCCGGTAAAGCAATGCCTAGCATGCTGGATGGCATTGTGGTAGATTATTATGGTTCGATGGTGCCTATATTACAAGTAGCAAGTATCAATACTCCCGATGCTCGCACTCTTACCATACAACCCTGGGAAAAAAGCATGATTCAACCAATTGAAAAAGGAATAATCGATGCAAACCTAGGAGTAAACCCACAAAATGATGGAGTACTTATTCGTATTAATATTCCACCTTTAACCGAGGAAAGAAGAAAAGAATTGGTGAAAAAAGTAAAAGCAGAAGGTGAAAATGGTAAAATAACCATCCGGAATATTAGAAAGGATGCCAATGAAACCATCAAGAAATTACAAAAAGACGGAGTGTCTGAAGATGATGTAAAAGTTGGCGAAACCGAAGTACAGAAACTTACAGATGCTTATATCCTGAAGGTAGATAAAGTGGTAGAAACGAAAGAGAAAGATATCATGACGGTTTAAAACCTCACGTAAATACTAAAAAACGAAACAGCCCCGACGAAATCGTCGGGGCTGTTTCGTTAAAAGTCAAACTTCCGTCTAATTCTCTGGCATCAACACTACTTTAATGTAATTAGCTTCGTTTAAATATTTATTTGCCGCTTTTTTAACGGTCTCGGTAGTTACTTTTTCTAGATTTTTATCAAAATCTAGCAGTCCTAATGGGTTCTCATTTAGGGTATAATATCGGTTAAGCTGACCCAACCAAAAGCGGTTTTCTTTTAAACTGGTTTCTCTATCGCGCTTATCTATCTCAATTACTTTTAGAAGGTCTGTAGAAGTAGCCCCGTCTTTTTTCAGTTTATTTATTTCTGCAAAAACCAAATCAACTAACTTATCTACGTTTTCGGGTGCACAGCCAAAACCAATGTTTAAGGTATATCTGCTCGATGGCAATTTACTCGGCACAGCACTAATACCAACCCCATACACGCCCCCAGCATCTTCGCGCAAACTTTCTCTAAGTTTAATATCTAACACATCTTGTAAGGCACTAATTGCAAATACCTCATCGGTATTCCAATTAAAGTCACCTGAAAAAATTAACTGTACTCTACTTTTGGGTTCTGTTCCCTTGTTTACTACTCTTTTCACAACCCCGCTAGGAGGTATAATTCCTAAATTTTTAAAGTTTTCTCTTTTGCCGGCAGAAGGTATACCTCCAATATAGGTTTCTACTAATGGTTTTAATATTTCGGTATCAATGTTTCCAACAAAAATGAAAGTAAAATCACTCGGATCATTAAATCTTTCTTTAAAGATTTTATACATGTTTTGTAAATCTAATTCTTGGAACTGACTGGCAACAGGAGTCATTCTTCTAACGTTGTAATTACTTATGATGGCTTGAATAGAATCTGAAAATACTGCTTCTGGGTTTGCTCCACGGTTTGCCAAAATTCCACTAATGCTATTAGTAAAACTCATAAATGAAACGCTATCTGCTCTTGGTTGGGTAAAATAAGAAAACAAGAGTTGCATAAACGTTTCTAAGTCTTTGGGGGTGGTGTTGCCAGATAAGCCTTCGCTAATTTCACCAATAGATGGGCTTAATCTAGCCACTTTGCCGGATAAGTATTTTTGTAATTCTACAAATCCAAACTCACCCAAACCACTTATTTGCATAATTTGAGATGCATATGCGGCATCTAAATAATCTTTATCTGGATATAGTGAATGGCCACCCGGACTGGAAGCATTAAATAAAATTTCATCGTTTTTAAACGTGGTGGGTTTTATAATTACTTTTGCTCCGTTGGCTAAAATCCATTCAGTAACTCCAATTTCATCTAGTTTTTTTTCTGAAATTACTTTACTTGGTGAAGGTATTTTTGCAATTAAAGGAGCAGAACTTACCTTATCTACATATGGAGTAAGGGTAAGTTTACTGGTGTTATCAAGTAGTTCTATTATTTCGGCTTTAGTTAATAATTTATCTTTTTCGGGTTCTGGTGCGGTTATTACCACCACTCTGTTTTCTTCTCCAATCCAATTAACTGCCAAATTATTTACTTCTTTTATATCAATACCGTTTACATATTTCTTATAAATAGCATATTCCACTTCTAAACCAGGAATGGTTTCGTTGCGTAAATAATTACGTACATATTCCTCTGCATATTGGTAGGATTCTGTCTTATCTCTCTCGGTATATGCTCTTTCTATAGAATTAAGCATAGATGTTTTTGCTCTTTCTAATTCCGTTGGGGTAAAGCCAAAAGCTTCTAACCGAAGGGCTTCAGCTAATACAACATTTAAGGCATTTTTAAAGTTCCCATCGCGAGTAACAGCACCTATGGTAAATGCATCTTTATCTCCAATAAATCCCCCATAACTACTAAAACCTGCTAAAAAAGGCGGGTTAGCTTGTTGTTGTAGTTCGGCTATTCGGGCATTTAACATGGAGTTAAATAAAGAATGAACCAATCCTTGGCGATATTCTAATTCTGTAGTGCTTTGAAAAGCTGGTTGCTTATAGTACACGTTTACTCTGGTAAACTGTGTTTCGGGGTCGGTTTCAATGGCCACCAATGTTTCTTTATGATCAGGGATGGTGGCGGGTAATTTCTTTCTGGGGTTAGTTACTGGTTTAATTCCAGAGAATTGTTTTTTTATGAGTGCTTCTACCTCGGCAACATCAAAATCTCCCACAGCAATTATGGACATTAAATCCGGGCGGTACCATTCTTTATAATACCTAATTAAAGTTTCGTGTTTAAAGTTTTGAAGAATACCTAATGTGCCAATGGGCAAACGATCAGCATATCTTGAGCCCGATAAAAGGGTTGAAAAATAACGATCGCGCATGCGAGCTTCTGCACCACGGCCCAATCGCCATTCTTCTATAACTACACCACGTTCTTTGTCAATTTCTTGCGGGTCAAATGAAACATTATGAGCCCATTCTTCCAATACCTGAAATCCTTTTTTAAATATCGTCGGAGAATCGGTTGGTAGGGTAAGCATATAAACCGTTTCATCAAAACTGGTGTATGCATTTAAGTCGGCGCCAAATCTAATTCCTGATGATTCAAGAAAATCTACCAATTCTGATTTTGCAAAATTCTTGGTTCCATTAAATGCCATGTGCTCTACAAAATGTGCCAATCCTAGTTGGTCTTCATCTTCTTGCATGGATCCTGCATGTACTACTAAACGTAATTCGGCTCTGTTTTCGGGCTTACTATTCTTACGGATATAGTATTTTAACCCGTTAGTAAGCGTACCAATTTTTACATTTGGGTCGATGGGTAATTTTGCACTAGTTTTAGTTTGTGCATTTACTATGTTGTAATTAATAAGGAGAGCGAATAAGAGTAGGTAACCAATGATTTTTTTCATGTTTGATAAGATTTTATGCTAAAATAGCGTTTTCATCTAAATAATTGGCATGAACCCGAATGTATTAAAGCTATATGAGACAGCTCAAAAATCAAGCAGAGTAATACTTGGGTTGATGTCTGGGACTTCTAGAGACGGATTAGATCTGGTTTTGTGCCGTTTTTTTTCATCGGGGTTAGAAACAAGTTTTGTGATTGAAGAATTTGCATCACATGCCTATCCTGAAAAATTACAAATAGAGATAGAACAAGTCTTTGCTAAGCAAACCATAGATTTTCAACAACTCACTTTATTGCATGCAGATTTAGGCATTTGGTATGGCAATATCATCCGAACTCAACTTAAAAAATGGAAAATACAAACAGGAGATGTTGATTTAATAGCAAGCCATGGTCAAACGGTTTATCATGCACCAATACATTTCCATGGCATAGAGGGAAAACCCAATGCCACACTACAAATTGGGGATGCAGATCATATAGCTAAGATAACAGGCATTATAACCTTGTCTGATTTTAGACAAAAACATATTGCTGCCGGAGGCGAAGGGGCTCCATTGGCTGTGTATGGCGATGGTTTACTTTTTAGAAGTAAAGAGGAAGATAGAATCTTATTAAACATTGGCGGAATTAGCAACTATACTTATCTGCCAAAATCGGGTACTAAAAATATCTTTACTACCGACTGTGGCCCCGGAAACACCCTTATGGATTGGGCTGCAAACACCTATTTTAACGCAAAGTTTGATGACTCCGGAAAAATTGCATCTAGCGGAAAAATACATGCCGAATTCATGAAGTGTTTAAAAAACCATGCCTTTTTTAAAAAATCAATTCCAAGAAGTACCGGACCCGAAGAGTTTAATGCTTTGTATGTTGTACAATGTTTAGATGGACTGAGTGTAGAGCCAGCAGATATTATATGCACTCTTACTGAATTTACCGTTTGGGTTATTGTGAACGCCCTAAAAATGGGTGGAGTTCCTAAGTCTAAAACTACTAAGCTATACGTTAGTGGTGGGGGCGAAAAAAATGATTATTTATTAAAAAGATTACAAGAAAAGTTAAAATCTGTTCCGGTACATTCATTCCGTGATTTGGGTGTTGAGCCTCAAGCAAAAGAAGGACTTATATTTGCAGCATTAGCCAACGAATCGGTAGCATCTAGCAAAACAATAGGAAATAAATCAGCAAATATTCCGGAAGTGTTTATGGGTAAGGTCTCTTTCCCTACATAAAAACAAATGGGTTTATTTTTAATTTTTATTTAAAATCTAATATCAAAACATCTAAAAATTATTATATTAAGCCATATCATTTAAAAAAAATAATTCATGAAAATACAAGTTAATACCGATAACAACATTGAAGGGGGAGTACGATTTACGAATTATGTTAATGAGTTCATCAGTCAAAAATTAGATCGATTTAGTAATCAAATAACACGTGTAGAAGTTCACTTGCGAGATGTGAACGGCTCTAAAGATTACGGAAACGACAAACAATGTTTGTTAGAAATACGGTTAGAGAATATACAACCAATTGCAGTAACAAACGATGCTAAAACGGTTGAAGATGCATTAAAAGGATCGGTAGAAAAGGCAATGAACGCCCTAGAAACTATAGTAGGAAAATTGAGAAATCATTAATCAGCCGGCAGGCTATTTAGCACTTTTATTAAAAAATAAACCACAAGGGTAATACCTAGCACTGTAGCTATAATTCGCCACCATTCACCGCTCATTATAGCGTTTACTATCATAACAACTCCAATAGTGGCAACAAGAAATAAAATAACCATTATGGTGGCTTGCTTTTTCATTGTGGGGTGTTTTTTAGTTCAATGTAATCCCATGCCGAAAACATTAACCTCATAATTGCCAAAACTCCTAAAACTACACTTGCTTTGTACTGATCATCGGTACTCCACAAAATGGCCATCAATAAAAGCATCAGGGCAGCAGAAGCCTCTATTATTATTTTTGTTTTTCGGGGCAATTTTTTAAATAATATTCTGGGGCCTACAATTAAAATAATTGCGAGTACAAATAGGGTTAATTCTTTCATAATTACATTTCTAGGCAGTTTTTTTAGATTCTTTATAAAACTTAATGGCACTATAAAATCTAATCCCTGAAAAAGCCAGAAATGCATATTGCACATATCCATCGGGATAGTAAACATATAAAGCACACGCAATAATTAAGTAAAATATAGCCCAAATGACTTTAAAATACATTTTAGTTTGTGGTTTAGCATTTTTGAAATATGCAAACTCAAGCCAAAAGCTAATTAATAAAGTGGTTATTAATATAGAAAGAATAACGGTTGCGCTCATGATAGAGTAAACCTAGTAATTTGATGATAAAACAAAAAATTATCTGCTCCGAAATGACCCAGAACGATTAAATTTTTTCTTTGAGGCGTTTTGGGGCTTAGCTTCGGTTGTGTGTTGTTCTGGTTTACGCTTGGGTGGTCTATCGTTAGATTTTTTCTTTTCTACCTGATGATTTTTTAGTGGAAAATCATGATTATCCATTACAGGTATAGATTTCTTAATCAGTTTTTCCACATCTTTCAAATAGGCTTTTTCTTCGGTATCGCAAAAAGAAATGGCGGTACCATTTGCGCCAGCCCTACCTGTTCTACCAATTCTGTGTACATAGGTTTCCGGCACGTTTGGCATGTCGTAGTTTATAACAAACTCTAATTCATCTACATCTATTCCACGGGCCGCAATATCGGTCGCTACTAAAACTCGAGTAGTTTGTGCTTTAAAATTACTTAAGGCTCTTTGACGGGCATTTTGTGCTTTATTCCCGTGGATTGCTTCGGCTTTAATGTTATTCTTCAATAACACCTTCACGATTTTATCGGCACCGTGCTTGGTTCTAGTAAATACCAATGCAGTTTTAATGTCTTTGTTTTTTAAAATATCCATCAACAAAGCATTCTTATTGCCCTTATCCACAAAATAGATTTGCTGGTTTATAATATCTACAGTGGAGGATGGCGGGGTAACCGAAACTTTTACCGGGTTTACCAAAATGCTATCGGCTAGTTTTACAATTTCTGGAGGCATGGTAGCAGAAAAAAACAGAGATTGTCTTTTTCTTGGTAATAACATCAGCAATTTTTTTACATCGTGGATAAATCCCATATCCAACATTCTATCTGCTTCATCCAATACAAAAAGTTCAATTTCACTTAAACTTATATGTCCTTGGTTGATGAGGTCTAATAACCTGCCGGGAGTTGCTATTAGAATATCAATCCCTTTATGTAATGCAACCGTTTGTTGGTGCTGGTTTACTCCGCCAAAAATGACCGTATATTTTAACCCACTATGGCGACCATATGCTCTAAAGCTTTCTTCTATTTGGATGGCAAGCTCGCGAGTTGGGGTTACAATTAAACTTCTTATTTTATTGCGTTGACCCTTTGGGGATGTAGCACTTAATAATTGAACGATAGGGATGGCAAAAGCGGCTGTTTTACCTGTGCCTGTTTGGGCACATCCTAGTAAATCGTTTCCGGCTAAAATCTCCGGAATTGCTTGGGTTTGTATTGGGGTTGGTGTGGTGTACCCTTCTTCTTGTAGTGCTTTAAGAATGGGTTGTATTATGTTTAATTCAGAAAATAACATGTATTGGGTATAAAAAACGAAAAGGAACTCTGTGCTCCTTTTCTAGAATTGGCGCAAGGTACATCTTTTAAGCCATGATTATGTAAAATTTTTTTATGTGGATGATAAGAGACGAAACCGTGAGCCCTGTATATCAATTATTTACTCAAATACATGGATTTTTCTTTGTACAACGTTCTAAAATACTCATCCTCCAAATCCTTAATAAAACGAATAGCTTCACCGGTAGATTTCATTTCCGGACCGAGTTCTTTGTTTACTTCCGGAAATTTATCAAATGAAAAAATAGGTTCTTTAATAGCAAATCCTTTTAGCTTGGGTTGGATGGTAAAATCTTTTAGCTTGTTCACTCCTAGCATCACCTTGGTGGCAATATTTATATACGGAACGTCATAGGCTTTGGCAATAAACGGCACTGTTCTGGATGCTCTAGGGTTCGCTTCAATTACATATACATCTTCGTTTTTAATTGCAAATTGTATGTTTAATAGTCCTTTTACACCCAAAGAAAAAGCTAGTTTTTTAGTGTATTCTTCCATTTTTGCAATGGTTGCCTCGGATAAACTGAAAGGTGGAAGCACTGCACTAGAGTCTCCGGAGTGTATCCCGGCTGGCTCTATGTGTTCCATCAAGCCGATTATATGAACCTCATCTCCATCGCAAATAGAATCTGATTCTGCTTCTTCCGCACGATCTAAGAAATGATCTATCAATACACGGTTACCCGGAATATCGCGTAGTAATTTAACTACGGCGCGCTCTAGCTCCTCGTCATTGATGACTATACTCATCCCCTGTCCGCCCAGAACATAACTTGGCCTTACTAAAACCGGATATCCCACTTCTTTTGCTACTCGCAAAGCATCTTCGGCAGTTTCGGCAACACCATATTTTGGATATGGTATTCCAAGGTCTTTCAATAAGTCCGAAAAACGTCCGCGGTCTTCAGCAATATCCATGTTATCATACGAAGTACCAATGATTTTTATCCCTTGCTGGTGTAATTTTTCTGCCATTTTAAGTGCGGTTTGCCCTCCTAATTGCACAATTACTCCTTCGGGTTTTTCTAAATCTAGAATTTCTCTAACGTGTTCCCAAAATACTGGCTCGAAATAGAGTTTATCAGCCATGTTAAAATCGGTTGAAACTGTTTCGGGATTACAGTTTATCATGATGGCTTCAAAGCCGCATTCTTTAGCAGCCATCAATCCATGAACACACGAATAATCAAACTCTATCCCTTGCCCAATGCGGTTTGGGCCCGAACCTAGTACCACAATCTTTTTTCTATCGCTTGCTTTCGATTCATTCTCGGTTTCGAACGTAGAATAGAAATAAGGGGTTTGTGCTTTAAACTCAGCCGCACAAGTATCAACCATTTTGTATACACGAGTAATGCCTGCTGCTTTACGTTTGGCGTAAATTTCATCTTCGGTGCATCCAATCAAATATGCAATTTGCAGGTCAGAAAATCCCATCTCTTTAGCATTTCGCAATAAATCAATTGGAAGACTATTTATGGAATATCTTTTCACTTCCATTTCAATAAGTACCAATTCATTTATTTGCATTAAAAACCACCTGTCTATTTTGGTGGCTTTTTGTATGGATGTAATGGGAACACCTAAACTCAACGCATCTTTTACATGAAACAACCTATCCCAACTTGGGTGTTCTAGGCTGTACATTATTTCTTCTAAATTTCTGAGCTGACGGCCATCAGAACCAATTCCCCAACGATTAGTTTCTAAGGATTGACAGGCTTTTTGAAGTGCTTCATTAAAGCTTCGGCCTATTCCCATAACTTCGCCAACGGATTTCATTTGGAGCCCTAATTGACGGTTAGCTCCTTTAAACTTATCGAAATTCCAACGAGGAATTTTTACAATTACATAATCAATGCTTGGCTCAAAATAGGCAGAAGTTGTTTTGGTGATTTGATTTTCAATTTCATCTAAATTGTAGCCTATCGCTAGTTTTGCAGCAATTTTAGCAATCGGATATCCTGTTGCTTTAGAGGCTAGTGCAGAGGAGCGAGAAACTCTAGGGTTAATTTCAATGGCGATGATCTCGTCGTTTTCTGGATTTACAGAAAACTGAACGTTACACCCTCCGGCAAAATCGCCAATAGCTCGCATCATTTTAATGGCTTGGTTGCGCATTTCTTGATAAGCCCTATCGCTTAAAGTCATGGCAGGGGCAACGGTAATCGAATCACCGGTGTGTATTCCCATCGGATCAAAATTCTCAATGGAACAAATGATGATGACGTTATCATTATTATCTCTCAGTAATTCTAATTCAAACTCTTTCCATCCCAAAACGGCTTTTTCAACCAATACCTCGTGCGTTGGCGAAGCCTGCAAACCGCGGTTTAGTGCGGCATCAATCTCGTCTTTGCTATGTACAAATCCGCCACCTGAACCTCCAAGTGTATAAGAAGGTCTAATTACCAAAGGATATCCTATAACTTGAGCTGCTTCTTTGCCTTCTAAAAAAGAGTTGGCTATGCGCGATGGCGCAACTCCCACACCAATATCTACCATTAACTTTCTGAACGCTTCTCTATTCTCTGTTTTTTCAATGGCATCAATGGCAACTCCTATTATTTTCACTCCATATTTTTCCCATATTCCACGGTTCTCTGCTTCTATGCAAAGGTTTAGAGCTGTTTGTCCGCCCATGGTTGGTAGCACTGCGTCTATTTTTCGTTCTTCCAATATTTTTATAATGGAGTCACAGTTCAATGGCAAAAGATACACGTTGTCGGCAATCACCTTATCTGTCATGATAGTTGCCGGATTACTATTGATGATGGAAACTTCTATCCCTTCCTCTTTTAAAGAGAGGGAGGCTTGAGAACCTGCATAATCAAATTCACAGGCCTGACCAATTACTATTGGGCCGGAGCCGATAATTAGAATGGAGCGGATTTCGGGGTTTTTGGGCATTTTCGGATATCGGTTTTCTGTTGTAAGTTGTGGATTATGCACCAAACAAACTGCAATAAGGCAATCCGTAAGAGTACAAATTGGGCAAAGGTAGGATTTTATGCCAAAGGCTTCAAGGCATTGGGATTATTTATTTATGGGGAGGAATTTTAACCCGAATTTTACTTGCTTTGTATAAGATGGATATACTTAGCATTTCGGACTGGTTGGTAAAAAATTGGTTAGAAATTGCCGGGGTGCTAACCGGTGTTGTTTGTGTTTGGCTAAACTCTAGAGAGAATATTTTGGGCTGGCCCATTGGCTTAATCAACGTTTCGATCTATTTCTTTATCTTTTACTCTAGCAAATTATACTCTGATATGGGTTTGCAGGTCGTGTATTTCATAACTGGAATTTATGGATGGTATAATTGGTCGTTAAATAAGCACCAAGAAACAGGCCTGAAACCAATAAGCAGAATTAGTTCTACCGGTTGGCTCATTTCTGTTGTTTGTATCCTCTTTTTTGCCGCTATAACTGGGTATTTGTTAAGCCAAAACACCGATGCCTCTGTACCGTATATAGATAGTTTGTGCGTGGGTGCAAGCCTAATTGCTCAATTTTTATTAGCCCGAAAAGTGTTGGAAAATTGGCTGATTTGGATTGCCGTAAATGTCGTTTATATCGGGTTATTCGTTTACAAAGAATTGTATTTAACTGCAGGATTATATGCTGTATTTATTGCCATTGCTATTAGTGGATTTATTACTTGGAGAAAATCATGGGAGAAACAAGTGTCCTTAAAATAGCAGTTGTAGGACCAGAATCTACGGGGAAATCAAGTATGGCAGAGGCTTTAGCCAAGCATTATAATACCCTTTGGGTACCCGAATTTGCACGAGAATATTGCGGTAAATTAAATAGAGCCTACACGCTGGAAGATGAAATAAACATGATGAACGGGCAGTTGGCGTGGGAAAATGAGGCTTTAAGTAAATTACAAGCCTCCCCCAGAAATAACAACTCCAGCACATTATTATTTATGGATACTACTATTCTTAGTGTAAAAATTTGGTGCGACCATGTTTTTAAAATTTGCCCAACCGAAGTGTTGCAAGAGGTACAAAAACGCAATTATGATTTATATCTTTTGATGAATATTGATATGCCTTGGGAAGAAGATCCCTTGCGGGAATTCCCACATTTGAGAGAGCATTTTTTTACTGTTTTTGAAAATGATTTGAAAAACCTAGTAGCAAATTATGTAGTGATAAACGGAATTGGTTCGACCAGATTAAATAACGCTATTGCGGCAGTAGAAAAGTTTTTAGGGGGTCGAGTTAGTCTGTAATTTAACCCAAATTTTAAACAAAAAAAAGGCGAACCGAAATCGGTTCGCCTTTTGGTTAAAGTTGTATTCTTTAATTGAAAATAATTTTCTCGGTTTTAATTAAACCGTTGCTCAAAATTTGAAGATAATATACCCCCTCTGCTAAATTTCCTCTTTCCATTCTCAACTCTTCATTTGTAGATATATTTTTTCTTTCTAAAACTGTTTTACCAGTAATGTCTACTAGTTTGATATCTACTTTTTGAACTTTAAAATTGCTCATCTTGATGGTAATATCCGTAACGGCTGGGTTAGGGAAAACTTGTACGTTTCCAGCCAAGGCATTTCTGCTTCTAACCGATGTTGGCGAGCCAACTGCTAAGGTTACAAAGCTGGTTACTACTCTTACGCCACAATTGTTTGTTATTACGCAAGCATAGTTTCCTTCATCTGCTTTAGTTGCATTGGATATGGTAAGATTTGGTGAACGAGCTCCCGAAATGTTATTTACATCGACTAGGTCGTTTCCGTTTTTCATCCATTGATAGGTTATACCCATTCCGTTTGCTGAAACAGAGAATGTTGCACTACCTCCGGGGGCTGTAGCCTGGTTCGTGGGTTGAGAGGTAACCGTGAAGGTTTCATCGCTAACATTTAATGATACGTTTCTAGATGTTTGTGTGCTCTCGTTATTGCAACCGCCGGTAACAATAACATTGTATTGCCCAGCATCAACAGATTCTACATTACTAATCACCAAATTAGCCGAATTAGCACCAGAGATTTTTCCGCCATTGGTTAAAACTACATTACCTTTTCTCCAGCGGTACGTTAAATTGGTTCCTGTCGCGCCAATCGAGAAGGTTGCTGTTCCTCCAACACACACATTGTTATTGTTAGCTTGGGCAGTTATGAAAGTTTGTGATCCCGAGCCTATAGCTAATGTTGCGTTTTGGGTAGTTGTTTTGGTATTACAAGGACTGGTGATTTCACATGTATAATTTCCAGCGTCTGCTTGTTCTATATTGTTGATTTGTAGAGAAGCAGAGCTTGTTCCGCTAAATTTGCTTCCATTTTGGATAGCAACTCCATTTTTAAACCATTGGAATGTATTGTTGTTGCCATCTACTGCTACAGAAAATGAAGCAGTACCGCCCGAACAAGCAGTAACATTGCTGGGCTGTGCGGTAATTTGTGGTGCACCTCCTACAGCTAGATTCGCATCGGCTGAATTTAGGGTTGTAACGGTAGAACCACATTCTCCACTAACAACACATCTATAAACTCCTGCATTTGCGGAACTAACGTTTAAAATTGTTAGGGTTGTATTGGTTTCTCCTGGGATGTTCGCTCCATTAAATTGCCATTGGTATTTTAATCCTGAACCATCGGCATCTATTTCAAAAGTTACTGTTTCACCAGGGCAAACAGATTTGCTTTGCGGTTGCTCTGTTATAGTTGGTGCAGAATCTTCATCTATATTTAAAACCCCTGCATTGCTGGTAGCAACGGCATTATTATCACATCCACCAACAACGGTACACGTATAAGACCCTTCGTCATCTATGTTTACGTTTTGTATGGTTAGGATTCTGGTATTGGTTCCGCTAAATCTTCCACCTTCGCCAATATCTACCCCGTCTTTTTTCCAAAAGAAAGATAAATTAGTTCCAGTTGCATTGATACTAAAGCGAACTTGTTGACCAGTACATGCATCTGTGCTATTGGGCTGAGCCGTAATCATTGGGGGCTCATTTGCGCTTAATGTTAAATTGGCGGCATTGGAGGTAACTCCTGTTGGACAACCGCTATTAACCACACAAGTATAATTTCCTTCGTCTGCAGCTGTAAGTCCGGTAATAGTAAGGGTAGCAGTTGTTGCGCCACTAATTTTTGTATTGTTTGATAGATTTACACCATTTCTTCTCCACTGAAAGGTAAGGTTAGAGCCATTTGCTCCAACAGTAAATGTTGCTGTTCCGTTTTCGCAGGCAGAAACACTACTTGGTTGATTAGTTATGCTTGGTGCAGGATTAACGGTTAACGTAGCCGATTCGGTTGTGCTGGTTCTATTGCAACTTACCGAAGTAACAACGCAATTATATTCGCCAGCATCGGCCATTTCTACACTGTTTATATTTAATGTAGGGCTATTCACTCCAGAAAACTTTGTATTATTGGCTAAATTGGTATTCCCTTTTCTCCATTGAAATACTAGGTCTGCGCCGCTGGCATTGATGGTGAACGTTGCAGGACCTCCAGTACAGGCGGTCACATCATCGGGTTGATTGGTGACAACTGGATTGGAACAAGTTAAACCAAGTGCTACAGCTAATCTAGGCACTGTGAATCTAATTAGTGTATCCATGTACCTGGCAGCTACTGCCGCTGAATTTGCGGGAGGGTCGGTAGATGGTGCGCCTCTAACGGCATCGTATGGTTGATAATCTTGCCCTACGAGTGTATACGTCCCTTTTTCCTTTACTTTAATTCTTTGACGTGGTGGATTAAAGTTTTCATCGGGTGAGGGTTGTGGATCTGGTAAACCATCTACAACTCCCTCTAAAACCTTATTAATACCTAATTCTGAAAGTTTTCTTGCAATATCATATCCTCCACTTACCTCTAAAACAGCAAATAGACCAGCTGCTCTAACTATATCGGTGGCATAGGGAGTAACTCCGTCTTGGTCGCCCTGAACCGTTATAATGGGTGGATATTTTAATCCAGGAACCTGATTCTGCGGAAATAGAAAGGCAGTATCGCCGAGTGCTGCACAAAAGTTTAAAATAACGTTAGATCTCCAACTAAAACCCGGGCTACCGCTTCGTCCTTCAAAACCGTCTTCTCCATTAGGGTTTGTTTGTGGGTTAAATGCTGTAGAATCAATGTATGGCCCTGAACCGTCTGGTACACCTGCATTATTCTTGCGTTGTACTTTAGGTAGATTAAATTCTTGTGGGGTATCAAAATATTCGTTTTGGATGGGTATGTATCCACCGGCCCCAAAACCTCCAAAAGCAATTTTGTTTGGATCAATACGATAAGGGTTACCCAGTTCTTGTACCGAACGGCGGAAAAAACGAACAGCTGCTTTGCCGTCTTGCATGGCTCTCCAAAGAGCTGGTACAATAGCTCTTGCATTTTGTTCTTGCGTATTACTTAGAGCAAATGCCCAGCCTTTACGGTAGGTAATGCTAGCCACCACATAGCCTCGTTTAACCATGGCGTTTGCAAACGCTACCAATTCATTATCTTCTTTATTTCCTCCTCTAAAACCACCTTCGTGAGCTAAGATGATTATAGGCCTAAAAAACTCCTGGTCGCCATCGGGTTCATATAAATCGAAGAATAAATCTTTTATATCGTTAGGGTCAAAAGTTTTTGGGTTGGCCCCATATTTTATATTGGCTGTTTTTTTAATGTTTGGAAATACTTCGTCTATATAACGGGTTTGTGCATTTGCACTAGTCATATATATTAAAGCAATGGAAAAAAGAGCTAGTATTCGTTTCATGTCTATTATAGATTAATGCGTATTAAAATTCTATGGTTGCAGAAAAATATCCCAAAATACCAATTTCTGGTGCGCCAAATGCTTCAAAGTGCACGTTATTTAACATGTTACTTACCCCTAATTTTATAGTGGCCAATTGATTGCTTTTTCTGAAATCGTTTATTTTAAAGTTGATTTGCCCGTCTAATAATCCGTAAGAAGGAATAAATCCGGAAAATTGTGGTGAACCCGTAAACTCAAATCCCTCTACCCATTTATAGGTGAGATTGAATCCAAATTTTCCGATGTCTCTACCATTTATACCAATATTAAATTTGTTTTTAGGGGTATTAAAGCTAGGTATAAGCGGATCTTCTTCAGATGGTTTATTAAGAACTGCATACGTGTAATTACCATTAAGGGTGATGAATTTGTTTAGATAATAGTTTGCGCCGGCACTAAATCCCTGAGAGCTAACTTGGGTGGTTGCGTTTGCTGCAACCCTAAAAATTCTTTCTTCATTTGGGTTGTTCACTAAAATTACGTAGCCCAAGAAATCTTCGTAGTTGCTGTAATAGTAGCTGGCGTCAAAAAACAGGTTTCTAAAAAAAGTTCCTTTTAAACCAAACTCTATGGTTCTAACTTTTTCGGGTCTTACGGGATCTACTTTGTATTCTATTAATCGAGGTGGGTTTCCAAGTAAAAACTCATTAAGGTAATCTTCTAATAAAATTCCGGTGAAGCCAGTTAGGTTTCCTCTTAGGGTTGCTCTTCCAATGTCATAAAATAAATATTGGTCTTGCAGTGTAGGGTTTCTAATAGCAGTGGTATAGGTTAAACGGAATATATTCCCTGGTTTATAGGTGTATAGTATAGAAGCAGCAGGTGAAAAATTACCTTTAAAATTCTGGTGTTCGTCTCTGCGTAAAGAACCAATTAGTTTTATTTTTTCATCAAAAAGTCTTTTCTCGGCACTTGCAAAAAATCCATACTCAAATACGCTAATTTTGGTAAACCCACTATTTATGTCGTTTCTGTCGTTTAGTGTGTCGCTAAAAATGGTACCGAAAGATTGTGGTCGGTAAAGACGGTAGCTGGTACCTACTTTAAAAGTTTCTGGTAAAAAGGATGCGATTTTGGATAAGTCAAAATCATATTGTGCATCTAGGTGACTTAGGTTAGATACATCTTGGAATCGGGTACCACCTACGTCTCCGGGGCCGGATGGTAAAAAGGATGCGTTGCTAGTAATCTTTTTTAGGGCAGCATCAAATTCTGTAGAGCCGGGTACAAGGTTTCTATTGTCTGCGCGAGCACGTGCAAAAACCATTTTTTGATCAAAAGTCATCGAGTTATCGTCTCGTACTTGACGGTAACCTCTTTCAAATTCAATAAACCAATTTCTATTTGATCGGGCTAACTGGTTTAATTTAAAAGCGGTAAATACAACATCATAACTATCGCCAGCATCTTCAAGGGTTTGGTAACCTCTAATTAACCATCTTTTACCTTGAGCCTGAACTCTGTGTTGTTGAAAAACAATGTTTTTTACTGCATAGCGGTTATCGCCCTGATAAACGGTACTACCTGTACCGCGATTATAGGAATAAGACACCATCGCGTCGCTTTCTCTGAAAGGCTTGATGAAAACACCGCCACTAAGTTTTAAGCTATAGGTATCGTAATCTGTAAGATCTCTTTCCATGTATCCTGATCGGTAAATAAATAAAACACTATCCGGTGAATCTGGAAAGGTAGCTCGAGTATACGGCGAGCCTGTAACTTCATCGCCGTAAATGTTTACACCATTATAGCCAATACCTGCGTTTGGCTGATTAAATGAATTATCTGCTGCTGCAAAATTACGGGCTTCGTAATCGTTTGCTTTAAGGTATGATGCATTTAATTTTATGCCAATTCTGTCTTTTATTACCCCAGCATAGCGGAATGCACCGTCGAATAAATCTCTGGTTCCTTGTTTTAATTGGGCGCTAAATCCGCGATATTTAAAAGGGTCTTTGGTTGTTATGCTAATAACTCCGTTAAAGGCATTGGGGCCGTAAATGGCTGAGTTTGCTCCTACAATTAAATCTACTCCTTCTACATCCAATTCAGAAGCTCCAACAAAATTGCCAAGGGCAAAGTTTAAGCCTGGTGCTTGATTATCTACTCCATCAATAATTTGAAGTGTTCTAACCGGTGACGTGCTATTAAAGCCTCTGGTGTTTATTACTTTAAATCCTAAAGAGGCAGAGGTCATGTCTACTCCTTTTAAGTTTGCTAATCCTTCATAAAAACCAATGGCGGGTGTTTCCTTTATTGCCTGTGCATTTAATCTTTCTACCGTAACCGGCGATTCTAAAATACGTTGTAATTGACGTGTTGAAACTACTTCCACTTCGGCAGCTAACACTCCGCTTGGGATTATATCGATGTCGATATATGTTTTGGATTTGTTCACTATTACCTCTAGGGTTTCATAACCTATGTATGAAACGATAAGGGTTTTTGGGGTGTTTAAATCCACCCTGATTTCAAATTTGCCGTTAAAATCTGTGGCTCTTCCGTTAGTTGGATTGCCTTTTTCTACAATGGTTGCACCGGGTAGCGTTTCTCTAGTGTTTTTGTCACGGATGGTTCCGGTTACTACAGATGTTTGAGCGATAACATCCACATAGATAAAAGAATAGAGCAATGCAACGAGCGTTATTTTAAATAATTTACACATACTTTTTGGGTTTGGTTAGTAGCCTAAATTGGATTTGTGAATGTTTTGTTGAGCGTTTTGGTTGAATTAACTGTCTAAGTTATAAATTTCTGTTTAATTATTTGCAAATGAATTCCAGCCCTGTGCTGTTATTTTGTGTTTTTGTCCGCCTTTGCTTATTAGATGGCAGGTGTCATTGGCTTCTGTTATGTGTCCTATTATGCTTATTTCTTTGATGTTTTTTATGGCTTCAAAATGCTTTTGTTGGATTGTAAATAGTAGTTCGTAATCTTCGCCTCCGCTTAATAAACAGGTAGTTGGGTCTAGTTTAAACTCTCTTGCGGTTTCGTAAGTTAACGGATCTATTGGTAGTTTATCTTCATAAATTACACAACCTAAACCAGATTGTTCGGCTATGTGCATCAGTTCAGAGGCTAATCCGTCTGATATATCAATCATTGCGGTGGGTACTATTTTTAGTTTGCTTAAGACCTGTACCATGTCTGTTCTTGCTTCGGGTTTTAATTGGCGTTCTAAAATGTAATCTTTTCCTTCTAGGTCTGGCTGTATGGCCGGGTTGGATTTATATACGGATTTTTCTCTCTCGAGTATTTGCAGCCCCATGTATGCCGCACCCAAATCTCCGGTTACACAAATTAAATCGTTTTCGTTAGCTCCGTTTCTGTAAGTAATTTGAGTTGGCTCTATTTCGCCCAGAACGGTTATGCTAATAAACATACCGCCTGGTGTTGATGATGTATCGCCTCCAATTAAATCTATTTTATATTTTTCGCAAGCCAATAAAACACCAGAATAAAACTCTTCTACGGCTTCTAATGAAAAACGGTTGGAAATTCCTATGGATACTGTAATGTGTTTTGCTATTCCATTCATGGCACATATATCCGATACGTTTACTACTACGGATTTGTAGCCCAAATGCTTAAGGGGGGTATAGGTTAAATCGAAATGTATGCCTTCTACCAACATGTCTGTTGATATCAACGTATGTTTTTTATAGTTTAAAACTGCAGCATCATCGCCAACTCCTTTTATAGTTTCAGGATGATTGAGTTTTATCTTTTGAGTAATATGTTTAATTAAGCCAAACTCTCCCAGCTTGCTTATTTCGGTTCTTTCTGAGTTTTCAAACATAATTTTTTAAAATAATTCTGCCAACATACACCTTATTCCACCTCCTCCAATTTTTTCAATGGTGCTTACATCGGCTGTTATTAATTCATGGTATTTTTTTAATTCTACTAATTGATTTGGGGTAAATGATTCTTGGGCGGTTATTGACATTATAATAAATTGCTTTTCGCCGTTACTAACTCCCAAAATGTTTCCTGCAAAAGAATACAATTGTTTGTAATCTATCTCTATTATCTCTAAATTATCTTCTTCTAACTGATTTAGTATTCTTATTTGGTCATCTTGGTCAATGGCGTCGAGGCAAATAATGGCATGCGTATTTGTGATGGCCATTAATACATTGGTATGATAAATCGCTTTTTCATCCTCGTCATATGCTTGGAAAATGATAGGTTTATAACCTAATAACTCGCAAAAATGCTCTAAAACTTCTTGGTTAGTTCTTTCTGATAGTACGGCATAGGCTTTTTTAGATTTGTGATTAAATACCACGCTTCCTGTTCCTTCTAAAAACTTATTTTCTTTTTCAAAATAGGTCAGGTCTACAACCTCAGAAATACCAGTTTCTGTTTTAATCTTCTCGATTATTTCTGTATCACGTTCTAATCTTCGGTTTTTTGCCTGCATAGGAAATAAGAACAATATGCCAGTATGGTGAACATAAAACCAGTTATTAGGGAAAATAGCATCTGGTTTTGGTATATCCGGCTTGTCTTCAACTACCACCACGTATATTCCAATCTTAACAAGAGTATCTACTACACTCTTGAATTCTCTAAGTATTTGATTAGAAGTAAAATCTTCAGTTTGAGTTTGAAACGTGTTAGTTATTGCAGTTTGTGTATTAAATCCAAACGAAGCAGGTTTAACCATCAATACGGCTGTTGCGGTTTGTTTAATCATTACAAACCGTATTTAGCTGATATTTCTAACATTCTTTCAATTGGCCGCTTTGCTTTATGTAATAACTCTTCTGATAATATAATTTCTGGTTGATCGTACTTTAAACAATTATATACTTTTTCCAGCGTGTTTAGTTTCATATATGGACAATCATTGCAAGCACAACTATTATTTGGCGGGGCCGGAATAAAGGTTTTATGCGGTGATGATTTATACATTTGGTGAAGTATTCCGGATTCTGTAGCTACAATAAATTCATTTTCGGGAGATTGGATGGTGTATTTTAATAAGCCTGTTGTAGATCCTATAAAATCTGCCATTTGTAAAATAACCTCTTCGCATTCGGGGTGCGCAATTAATTTTGCATTTGGGTGTCTTTCTTTAAGTTTTACGATTTTAGATCTAGAAAAAATTTCGTGAACCATACATGCACCATTCCATAAAACTAAATCTCTACCTGTTTTTTTAGCTACATATGCTCCCAGATTCTTATCTGGCCCAAAAATAATTTTTTGATTTTTTGGTAAGCTTTCTACGATTTGAACTGCATTAGTTGATGTACAAACAATGTCGCTTAATGCTTTAATTTCGGCTGTAGAATTTACATACATGATCACCACATGGTCTGGATGTTTCTTTTTAAAGTCTTCAAATAAATCAGGTGGACAAGTATCCGCTAAAGAACATCCAGCCTTTAAATCTGGCAGTAAAACTTTCTTTGTTGGAGATAATATTTTGGCTGTTTCGGCCATAAAATGTACTCCTGCAAAAACAATTACATCTGCTTTCGTTTTTGCTGCTTCTTGAGATAAACCTAAACTATCTCCAATAAAATCAGCAATATCTTGTATATCTGGTTCTTGGTAATAATGTGCCAGTATTACAGCATTTTTCTCTTTTTTTAATTTTTCAATTTCTTTAAATAAATCCAAGGTCGGATCTATAGGAATATCTAAATATCCTTTTGCAAGTGTAGGGTTATCTGTAGTTAGATTCATATTATTTTATTCAACACGCCAATTACATAACAAAAAAATTATTTAAAAATCTTTATTATTCTTTTGTTATGGTGTGAATTAGTTGGTAATTTATTTTTTTTTGATTTGATTATGTTCTTTTTAGCTCATTTTTAACAAATTATTAACAATTATTTTACTTTAACTTGTTCATTTACATAATTTTAGATTATCTATTATAGAATCTATTATAGTTATACTGTTAAAATTATTAAACTAAATTATGTGTAATAAGTTGTTAATAGTATTCGACTATTTACATAAACCATGTGTTTATTTGTAGAACAATTTTAGTTAATTAGTAATGTTAAGTTTTTATTAAATAATTGCTTACACAAAATTAACACAATTACTAAGTGTTATTAACATTTTTTACCTAATTACCACATTTTTAAATGAAAGTAGATTTTTTAGTAATAGGTTCGGGCTTAGCCGGATTAAGTTTTGCACTTAAAGCCGCTAAACATGGTAAGGTAGCTATAGTTACTAAATCTAATGAGGATGAGTCGAATACCAAATATGCACAAGGCGGAGTAGCAGTAGTTGTTAACAAATCAGATTCATTTACTAAACATATTCAAGATACGCTTATTGCTGGTGACGGCTTATGTAATAAGCAAGTTGTTGAAATTGTGGTAAATGAAGGCCCCGATAGAATTCAAGAAATAATTGAGTACGGTACAAATTTCGATAAAGACTCTAACGGTAAATATGATTTAGCCAAGGAAGGTGGTCATTCTGAAAGCAGGGTTTTACACTTTAAAGACATTACAGGTTTTGAAATAGAACGAAGTTTATTAGCTCAAGTAAATTCAAATCCTAATATCACCATATACACCCATTATTTTGCCATAGATCTATTAACTCAACACCATTTAGGTATAATGGTTGATAAAAGTTCAGAAGATATTTCATGTTATGGTGTGTATGCATTAAATATTAAATCCAATACCGTCGAAACTATTTTAGCTAAAGTAACCGTAATGGCATCTGGTGGCGCTGGTCATGTTTATTTAAATACAACCAACCCTGTTATAGCAACCGGTGACGGCATAGCGATGGCTTACAGAGCTAAAGCAAAACTTCGTAACATGGAGTTTATTCAATTTCATCCAACTGCATTATATAATCCAGGTGAATATCCTTCTTTTTTGATTTCGGAAGCAGTTAGGGGTTTCGGTGGTATTTTAAAAACCATTAAGGGGAAAGAATTTATGCATCTTTATGACGATAGAGGCTCTTTAGCCCCACGTGATATTGTAGCAAGAGCAATAGATGCAGAGATGAAAAAATCGGGAGAAGATTTTGTTTATCTTGATATCAGTCATAAATCTAAAACCGAATTATTAAAACATTTTCCTAATATTTTTGCCAAATGCTTAAGTATTGGCATTGATATGAGCAAAGAAATGATACCGGTTGTGCCTGCAGCTCATTACATGTGTGGAGGTATTTTAGTAGATGAATTTGGAAAATCTTCTATAAATCATTTGTATGCCTGTGGTGAGTGTGCATCTACCGGTTTGCACGGCGCCAATAGATTAGCTTCAAACTCTTTATTAGAAGCACTAGTTTTTGCAGAAAGAAGTTATCAATCGGCTATTGAAGATATAAAGGGCCTGGACTTTACTGAAAACATACCACCCTGGAACGAGTTTGGAACTTTACAATCAAATGAGGATGTACTCGTTACTCACAATCTAAGAGAGATGCAACGTATGATGAGTGATTATGTAGGAATTGTTCGTTCAGATTTTAGATTAGAAAGGGCCTTGCGCCGCCTACATTTATTGTTCGACGAAACAGAGCAGTTTTATAAAAAAACAAAACTTTCTGTTAAACTTTGCGAACTTCGTAATTTAATACAAGTGGCTTATATCATCATAAAAGCTGCTGGTATGCGAAAGGAAAGCAGAGGTTTACATTACACAACAGATTATCCAAATAAAACAGAAGGAATCACAATCGATACTATCTTTTAATATGGCAATTATATTACCAGTTAATTCTTTTCATCCTACCGTTGGAAATAATTGTTTTATCGCTCCTAATGCTACCATTGTAGGAGATGTGGTTATTGGTAATAATTGTAGTATTTGGTTTAATGCCGTTTTACGAGGGGATGTAAACTTCATCAAAATTGGTAACGAAACTAACATTCAAGATGGTGCCGTAATTCACGGAACATATAAGAAATCCTCTACCACAATTGGAAATAGAGTGTCTGTGGGGCACAATGCATTAGTTCATGGTTGTGAAATTAAGGATAATGTATTAATTGGAATGGGTGCTATAGTTATGGATAAGGCAGTTGTAGAGTCTTATTGTATTATTGCTGCTGGCAGTGTGGTTTTAGAAAATACTATTTGCGAAACTGGATATATTTATGCTGGATCTCCAGCAAAAAAAATCAAGGAAATTTCTACACAACAAAGAGAGCTATTGAATAAACTACCCGATAATTATAATTTATACGCTTCGTGGTTTACGGAATTATAATAGTTTCCACCACGTCCCAATTTGACCGTAATATAATTTCACCAGGATGATTATATATATTTTCAGCTCGCTTATTTTCTAGAGGTTTTATTTTATCCCAAATGCCATTATTATTTGTATCGTAATAAACAGTCACAAAATATTTTCCGGGAGATAATAATTTGTATTCCTTTTGGATTGGATTTGATATAAACTCTGTAGCTATTATTACTCCGCGCTCTGTTTTTAATTCTATAATATAATTTCCTTTGTTTTGTGGATTGTAATTTAAAACCAAGTTTCCATAGTTTTTTTCATCATCTGCTCCAAAATCTAAAATTATTTCTTGGTTTTTTTGTTTATAAATATCTGTTATCATGCCCTTAGAAAGCATTACACGATACTTTTTTCCGGGTTTTGGAAGATAATCTAGATCTAGTTCGGTGCCCAAAATAGTTAATCTGGAAAGTATGGGTACGTTTAATTGCAGGGTATCTTCCAATAGAATTATACTGTTAGGAACGGTTTTAACCGGGTTGTTTACTATTAGTTTTAATTTAGTGTTTGCACGTAAAATATTGTTAGTGAGGTTATTAGTAATTTTTATCTCTTCTGGTTTTAAATTCTCTGGTATAAATATTCTTGTTGAATCACGTTCTGCCCCATTGATAATCGTTACCGTAGTATTACCACTATTTTCATAATTTGTAAACCAAATAGCGGTTTGTGATCCAGCATTTGCACTTACTATATCGGTAATTGAATTTGTATATACTTCTAAATTTTTATTCAACTCTTTAGAAGCATTAATCAGGATTTTGCCGTTTTCTGAAATTCTTCTTGAACTTATTTTAAATGGTTTTTCTGTTTCATAAATTTTTACATCTATAATTGTAGAATCTTTTAGTAATTGGATTTTTTCACTATAACCAATGTCTTCACCTATATCCCAACGTCTGTTTAAGTTTTCATCTCTTACGGCAACTATTTTATAAACTCCTTCCGACAAATTATTGAATTTATAAAATCCGTCCGTGGTGGTTTGCACGATGAATGGCGTGGTTCTGGATTGTATATTGGCAATTGTATCCAAATCTTTGAATAACAAAACCATTATATCGCTTGCTTCCTTTCCGTCTTTGCTATCTGTAATTTTACCTTGAATACTTAGAGAGTCAATAGTATTACCAGTTGAAAATACATAGTTGAAGTTTTTTAATTCATTTCCTTCATTTAAGTCGGCAACGGAATTACCGAAGTTTATTACATAGGTTGTGTTTTCTTGTAGTTTTCCCTTCAGATTAATTTCAACAATTTTTAATCTATCTTTTATTTCATAACCACCCACTATTTCTGGTGTGATAGTAATTCGGTTTCTGTTTTTAAGTTGAATGAATTCATCAAACTCTAATACAATTTTGTTATCAGAAAAATTTACTGATTTTTCTGCAGGGTTGGCATTGATTAAAATCGGAGGTTGTTTATCTCTTTCTCCACCAGTTGGTGTTCGTATTTGCGCACAACTACTAAATAGGACTAAAATCAGGAAACAAGGGAATAAAAAATTATCATTAGCCCGTTTTGGCCCTATTTTAATTGATTTAAAGAAAGATTTATATTTTGAAGGAAAACACATTGGACAATTTGTAAAAGTGGCTCTAATGGGCTAAAAATAACGCAATTTATTTAGGGTCTAAAATGTAATTAATATATTGTAAATCAATTATTTAGTTAAATGAACAAGTAAAATGGACACATCGGCAGGAGAAACTCCAGATATTCTTGAAGCTTGCCCCAAAGTTCTAGGTTTTACTCTCTTTAATTTTTCTCGAGCTTCATTAGATAATGAGGTAAGCTTGCTGTAGTCAAAATTCGGATATATTATTTTTTCTTCCATGCGATGCATTTTATTTACCATCTCTAATTCTTTTAAAAAATAGCTTTCGTATTTAATTTTAATCTCAGCTTGTTCAATTGTTTCTTTAGTTAAATTTTGACAGTGTTCATACAGCTTTTTAATTCGGTCAACTAAATCGAGTATATTTATTTGAGGCCTATTTAAAATACTAACTAGTTTTACCTTTTGTGTTATTGACGAGGTTTCCGAAGCCTCTAATAATTGGTTAATTTCATTCGGATCAACACTGTAGTTTTTTATAAATTCCACTAGTTTATCCGATTTTTCTATTTTAGAGTTTACGTTTTGCATACGTGTTTCGTCAATTAAACCAAGATCAAAACCTATTTTGCTAAGTCTTATATCTGCATTGTCTTGTCTTAAAAGCAATCGGTGCTCAGCTCTCGAAGTAAACATTCTATACGGCTCTTCCGTTCCCTTTGTTATCAAATCATCTATTAACACACCAATATATGCTTCATCTCTGGAGAGAATAATTTCTTTATTGTCCGTAATTTTTTGATGCGCATTAATGCCAGCCATAAGACCTTGACATGCTGCTTCTTCATAACCGGTTGTACCATTTATTTGACCTGCAAAAAACAGATTTTGCACCAATTTAGTTTCAAGCGTATGATTTAGTTGTATAGGTGGAAAATAATCATATTCAATCGCATATCCCGGCCTGAACATTTTGACATTCTCAAAGCCCTCTATTTTTTGTAATGCTTTATACTGTATTTCTTCCGGAAGAGATGTTGAAAATCCGTTTATATAAACCTCAACCGTATTCCATCCTTCAGGTTCTACAAATATTTGATGTCTTGTTCTTTCGGCGAACCGGTTTATTTTATCTTCAATAGAAGGGCAATACCTTGGACCAAGTCCCTGAATTCTTCCTGTGAACATAGGAGATTTTTCAAAGCCCTCTTTAAGTATTTCATGTACCGAAGGATTAGTATACGTAATATGGCAACTTCTTTGTTCTTTGGGTAGTTCTATGTTAGTATAGGAAAATCTACCACCTTCCTCATCACCCTTTTGTTCTTCCATAAGGGCATAGTTTAAGCTTCTTCCATCTATCCTTGGTGGTGTTCCAGTTTTCATTCTACCGGCCTCAAACCCAAGCTCAACTAATTGTTCGGTTATTCCAGTAGCAGCTTTTTCACCTGTTCTGCCGCCCCCAAATTTTTTCTCACCAATGTGTATAACCCCATTAAGAAAAGTACCACTTGTTACAATTACTGCTTTTGATTTTATTTCAATACCCATGGATGTTATAACACCACACGCTGTATTTTTTTTAATTAGTATTGAAGACACCATGTCTTGCCAAAAATCAACGTTAGGTGTATTCTCTAGTCTAAATCTCCACTCTTCAGCAAATTTCATTCTATCATTCTGCGCTCTTGGACTCCACATTGCAGGTCCTTTAGATCGGTTGAGCATTCTGAATTGGATGGTGCTTTTATCTGTAACTATTCCAGAATATCCACCCAATGCATCTATTTCTCTTACTATTTGACCCTTTGCCACACCACCCATTGCTGGATTACAAGACATTTGGGCAATGGTTTGCATGTTCATGGTAATGAGCAATACACTAGAGCCCATATTAGCTGCCGAAGCAGCAGCTTCACAACCCGCGTGCCCTGCACCAACTACTATAACATCGTATTCTTTAAACATTTTTGTTTCACGTGGAACGAATACAAAGGTAACAAATAGCACATATCTATCTTTTGTTTCACGTGGAACCAAAAAAAAGAAGCCCCGACGATTAAGTCGGGGCTTCTTTTTGAGAGAGCGCTAAAGCCCAATTATTTACTGATTACAATTCTTGTGTTTGCAGCAGGAACGCCGTCAATCATTAACTGTAAGAAGTAAATGCCATTATTCAAATTAGTGGCATCAATTTTAAATTGATGTTCACCAGCTGATAATTTATTATCTGAAACTAGTAGTACCTCTTTGCCCAACATATCCATTAATGAAATACGAGCGTTAGAAGCTTCGGCTAAGCTTACGCGAACAGTAGATACATCAACAATAGGATTCGGGAATACTGGCATTAATTTACCAATTCTAGATGCTTCTGTGGTACGCACAGATGTTACTGGCGCATCAACTGCAATCGTTATGTTTCTTAATGCTATACCATTACCTATAACAGAAATCAGTGTAGTTGAACCATTTTCTAAATTCATTTTGTACAAATTATCAAAAGTTCCACTTCCTACTGTGTTTGCAGCAAAGAATGCCGTATCTGTTGCGTTCGCAGCATCGTAATAAATATCTAATCTAGCAGTCATGTCTGCGCCGTTCAATACTAGTCCGCTTGGGCCAACGGTATTTAATGTACCATTGTTTGGTGGATTTTGGAAAGCAAGGATATTTAAGTTTCCGTCATACACCAATAAACGTGTGTTGCCAGATCCTCCGAAACTACGAGTATAAGCACCAGTTACAATTCTTGGTGTTTGCCCATTGTTTGGATCTGTCATGGCATAAGCTAAATTTCCATCAGTAGCTACAAGAGTTCCTAAATCTGGATGCAAACGGAAGTTTTTACCGTTAGTTCCCATTAAACGAATTCTATCCACTGTAGGGTTAAAGTCAAACGTTACAGGGCCTGTTCCTAAATCAACCATAATATCTGCTGATCCAACAGGAGTAGCAGCAGCTGTAGTGGGGTTAATGGTGTAAATTCTACCAGTACCGTTTGTTGCATTGTATCCAAATCCGAATAGTTGCATGTTATTAGGCCTAACGTCTAATCCAACTAATACCTGACCAGCAGCAACACCTGTAATTGGAGTAGCGGTTCTAATAATTCTTGGATTTCCGGTAGCAAATGTTACTAAATTATTGTTTGTAGTAACGCCATAAACTAACTGACCACTAATATTTTGTGGAACCGTACGGTCTATGAAAGCAGTTATTTTACGAACTGATAATGCTCCACCAATTGCGCCAACCAATGTGGTAGCGCCACTTGCAGTGTTTACACGGTATAAGTTATGAGCATTTGACGATCCGGTTGCAGCAGCTAAGTAGGCAATGTTTACACACTCTACCCAATCATAAGCTACATCTAAATCGTAACCAGCAGCAGGATTAATGGTAATTCCCAAAGAACCAACTGTATTTAAGCCACCATTATTTGGTGGGTTTTGAAATGCTAGAATATTCAAATTCTCATCAATATCAAATAATGATGTAGATGTTGAAGCAATGTAGCTATTGGTATATCCTACTGCACCAATTCGTGCAGGGGTACCATTATTTGCATCGCCTGTGTTATAAGATAAAGATCCATCCGCTTGAACTAATCCACCTGTGATTGGGTTCAATCTGAAATTAGCACCGGTTGTACTTACCAAGCGAATTCTGTCTACCGTAGGGTTGAAATCAAAGCCAATTCTTACAGTAGCTGCAGTACCTAAAGCAACACCAAAAGCACCAGGCCCTAAGGCTGTGGCAACTCCTGTACTTGGATTCACTGTGTACAAACGTCCTTCTTGTGTAGTGCGGTTATAACTGAAGGCAAATAACTCACCAGTAGCAGGACGAGAATCTAATCCTTCTAAAGTATGACCTGCCATAATACCAGTGACTGGAACAGCAGAACGTACAAATTCAGGTTTTTCACTATCAAACGTAATTAATTGATTACCAGAAGTTAATCCATACATCAACTCTCCCTCTAATGCAAGAGGAGCAACTCTATTAATGAAGTTTGATATTTTTCTTACAGATAAACCTCCGCCTATTTTACCTACTTTGGTTAAAGAACCGTTACTTAAGTTAATAGTGTATAATTCGTGGAAGTTTCCAAGCATACCGCCTGCATCAGCAGCAGCGACAACCCCAATGTTCGAACCAGAGTTAGAATCAAAGAATATATCGAAATCATATCCGGCAGTAGCATTTAAAGTTATTCCTAATCCGCCAACTGTATTTAGAATACCATCATTTGGTGGATTTTGAAAAGCCATGATGTTTAATCCTTCGTCAATTACAAACAAAGAAGTGTTAGTAGCGGCAATTAAGCTATTGGTATAAGCTCCAGCGCCAACTCTTGGTGAGCTTGCTGAGTTTGCGTCTCCTGATGCATATCCTAATGGACCATCAGAAGCAACTACACCGCCTGTAATTGGATTTAAACGGAAGTTTGCACGATTAGAGCTTACTAATCGGATTCTATCTACGGTTGGATTAAAGTCAAATCCAATACGCATATTGGCATCAGAACCCAAAGCTACAACAAAGTTTGTTGGACCCTGTGGGGTTGCAACTCCGGTAGCTAAGTCAATGATATACAATCGACCTTCTTGTAAGGTTCTGTTGTAACCAAATGCCCAAAGTTCTCCGGTGGCTGGTCTGAAATCTGCACCCTCGAGAATTTGTCCGGATACTATTCCTGTAATTGGAGTGGCAGTTCGGATAATGCCTGGGTTCTGACTATCAAACGTAATTAAATTGTTGTTGGAGGTTACGCCATATACCAAATTACCAACCAAAGCTTCCGGAACGTTACGTTCTATTAAAGCGGTAACTTTTCTTATTGCACTACCATTACCAATTCTAGTAACTAAAGTAGCTGCACCAGTAGTAAGATTTACAGTATATAGTGACGATACGGTAGCACTACCGTTTGCTGCTACTAAAAAGAAGGTGTTAGCGCCATTTTTATTAGTAATATCAGCATCGTATCCAACTGATTTGTTAATAGTAATACCCAGTGAACCAATGGTATTTAAACCACCGTCGTTTGGCGGGGTTTGTAATGCCAATATATTTAGGTCTTCATCAATATCATATAATGCAGTGGCTGTTGATGCAATGTAACTGTTGGTATATCCTACGGCGCCAATACGAGCAGGTGTTCCAAAATTAGCATCTCCGCTATTATAACTTAGCATTCCATCTTCTTGTACTAAGCCGCCGGTAATTGGGTTTAAGCGGTAGTTTCGTCCATTGTTACTTACTAAACGAATTCTATCGACAGTTGGGTTAAAATCGAAGCCAATTCTAACATCGGCGCCGGTACCAAGTAGTACAGAAAAGGTATTTGGCGATACAGGAGTTAGGTTTCCTGTAGATGGATTGATAATAAATAATTGTCCGGTTTGATTTGTTCTGTTATAACCGAAAGCATATAACTCTCCGGTTTGTGGGCGATAATCCATTCCTTCGATGGTTTGACCAGCTGGTATACCCGCTAAAGGAATTTCTGTACGAATAACACTCGGATTATCTAAATCAAAGGAAATCAAACGATTATTTGTAATTAAACCATAGGCCAACTGACCCACATTTGCGGGTAAAGTTCTGTCTATAAATGTAGTTATGTTACTTACATCAACTCTTAAGCCAATACTGCCTACTTCTGTTGCAGCACCGGTAGTTAAGTTTACGGTATACAATTTACTAAAAGCATTTGGTCCTGAATTAGCATTTAGATAAGCGATATTCATTCCACTTGCAGAATCAAAATCGATGTCAAAATCTACATTCGCAGGTGAATTTATGGTAATACCTAGTGGACCAAGAGTTTGCAAACCGCCATCGTTTGGAGGGGTTTGAATGGCCAATATGTTTAAGTTTATGTCGATATCATATAATGTAGTTGCAGTAGATGCAATGTAGCTATTGGTATAACCACCAGTGCCAGCTCTTGGGGCAACTCCAAAGTTTGGATCGCCAGTATTGTATTTCAAAGGGCCATCGGTAGCGGCAATTTGTCCGTTGTTGGGATTTAAACGGAAGTTTGCGCCGTTAGTGCTAATTACTCGGATTCTATCCACAGTTGGGTTGAAATCAAAGCCAATTCTTTCGTTTGCTCCGGTTCCCAATGGGAGCATAAACGGAGCAGGCGAACGAAGCGTTGCAGCACCGGTAGAAAGATTTAATGTATACAAAGATGCCATTTGGTTGCTGCGGTTGTAGCCAAGTGCCCAAAGTTCTCCGGTTAATGGTCTGAAATCCATTCCTACTACGGTTTCTCCGGTAGTTATACCGGTAATAGGAACGGCTGTACGAATAAAGCCTGGATTAGCCGAATCAAAGGATATTAAATTGTTGTTGGTAGACCGACCATACAACAACTTTCCGGTAATAGCCGGAAGGTCTCTCACAATTCTGGCAGAGATAAACTGAACCGGTAATCCACTACCTATTGCACCTAAATTGGTTGTAGCACCTGTTTGTATGTTTACACTATATAGGTTATCGTTTGTAGCTCCAGTAGGATTGGCAGCCAAAAAGGCTGTTTCTACTCCTGTTGTTGGGTTAGTCCAAATATCCATATCTACAGTTAAGTCTGTAGTATTTAGCATAAAATCTAAAGTAGAAAGGGTATTTAAAACACCATCATTAGGTGGGTTTTGAAATGCAAATGCTCTAAGAGATTCATCCAAAACGAAAAGCTGTGTTCTGGTTGCAGAAATAAAGCTGTTGGTATATGCTGCCGCAGAAATTTTTGGTGCAGTACCAAAGTTAGGGTCGCCGGTTGCATATTTTAAGTCGCCATCAGCTTGAACTAAACCACCAGTAATTGGATTTAAGCGGAAGTTCTTACCCTCATTAGTAACCAATCTGATTCTGTCAACGGTTGGGTTAAAATCGAACCCGAAACGTAGAGTAGCTGATGTTCCAGCATTCAATAAAAACGGTGCGCCAGCAGCAGTTGATACACCGGTTAAACGATTAACCCGATAGAGTTGACCTTCTTGCGATGTTCTGTTGTAAGCAAATAAAAAGAGCTCACCGGTTGCGGGTCTGAAGTCCAAACCTTCAATGGTTTGTCCCGTACCTAATCCGGTAATGGGTTGGTTGTTAATTAGTGTGCCGGGTGTTGAGGCATTAAACCAAATGAGGTTGTTACCCGAAACAGCCCATATCACCTGCGCCTGGGCAGCTGACGAGTACAAAAACAGTGTAATGGCTAATGCCGTCACAAAGGATTTTGTACTTTTCACGTAGGAGTGTAAAGTTTTTTTCATAAAATAAGTTGTTATTTATCGTCCGTACTTACGTATTTTGTAACCCAGTTGGTTTTAGAATTACTTGATTAACAAATTGTTAAATATTATGAATAAAATGAAAGTTAAAGCGAACTACATCAACTTAAACACCTGAACATCAGCAATATGAGTTTAAACACTTATTTAGAAACAAGGTATTTATCCCTCTGGCGTTTGGTAACTTTTTTGTAGCAAACCATTTTTCCGTTTATATGTTTAAACATTTAATGTTATCAATAATAATTTGAATTATGAAAACTATTTTACACAAATCAAACGAACGAGGAACCGCCAACTTGGGCTGGTTAAAAAGTTACCATTCTTTTAGTTTTTCTCGTTATTATGATCCAAACAAGATGAGTTTTGGATTATTGCGAGTTTTGAATGACGATACAGTATCGGCAGGAATGGGGTTTGGAACACACTCACATGATAACATGGAAATCATATCTATCCCTTTAGAAGGAGAGTTGCGCCACAATGATTCAACTGGTAGAGAAGCAGTTATAAAAACACACGATGTGCAAATTATGTCTGCCGGTAGTGGTATAGCTCATTCCGAAATGAACAATTCAAGGGTAAATGAGGTGAAGTTTTTACAATTATGGATAATTCCCAAGGAAGTAAACATAACACCACGTTACGAGCAAAAAACTTATTTGCCTGTAGACCGCGAACAACAATTTAAATTGATTGTATCTCCAGAAGGAGGTGATGCATTATGGATAAATCAGGATGCCTATATATCCATTGGTAGATTTAAGAAAGACACTAAAGAGCAATATACTATTCGCAAAACGGGTAATGGTGTTTATTTTTTTGTTTTAAATGGAGAAATTGAGATTGCAAACAACAAGTTGACGGATAGAGACGCAATTGGTATTTACAATACGAGTTCTTTTGAATTTACCACAAAAACAGACTCAGAGATACTTATAATCGAAGTTCCGATGAATTAAGATTTGTTTGGAATTGCTGACTTTTTCAACAAGCCTAATTCTGATAAACATAGATTTTCGTTTTCGGTCATTTTAAGCTTATCCGATTTAGATTTATCCTTAAATCCGCAAAGGTGTAATACCCCATGAATCATTACACGATGTAGTTCATCTTCAAAGGGTACATTAAACTTCTTTGCATTTTCTTGGATTCTATCAACACTAATAAAAATATCACCAGAAATTATTTTTATATTTTTTGTATTGATAGTAGAGTAATCGAAAGTGATGATATCGGTAAGGGTTTGATGTTGTAGGTACTTTTGGTTTAAATCCAACAAAAAATCATCCAAACAAAAAATGAAACACAATTCCCCCAAATGAGCTTTGTGATGTTGGATGCTTTGTTTAATCCAGTGTTTAAGTAGATTTTTGTTTTTTAAGGAAAACGAAGCAGCCTGATTCTGAAATAAAATGCTTGGCATTAAATCTTAAAATGCAATTCTAATTGATTGCCGCTTTCATTAAATATTACCTGATCTGCCAGGTGTTTTATGATAAAGATACCACGACCGCCGCCTAATTCTAAATTTTCGGCAAGCGTTGGGTCACTTATTTTATTATAATCGAATCCGGGGCCTTCATCTGCCACCGTAAAAACAAATCGTTTGCGATTTTGTACATCTAAATTGATGTAAACTTTCTTTTGAAAATTATTAGAATTGCCATGTATAATGGCATTAACAACCGCTTCGTTCATAGCAGTCATGATATTTGCATATGTTTCTGGCGAAACTTTATATGTATTGCATAATTCTTCTAAAAAGCCTTCTACCATAGCAATACTCTCTATTTTAGAAGGTATTTGCAAGGTATATAATTCTTCCGAATCATTGGCGAGAGACTCATTCATTGATTGATTTGGTGTTATTAAGTTGTTCAAAGTAAACATTAATTTTTGACTTAAAAAAAGGTTTCAATCCGGCAGGTAATGTTTTATATAATTCTATTTCCTTGTTTTTTAGATTTTTGTATTCATCAAAAACTAAATCATAATTAGGGACAAACTCTCTTCCCGATTTTGATTCACGTTTATCGTCTAAATCCCTTTCTCGTTCTGCTTTATCTGCCTCAAGTAATCTGGTTAAAATTTCCTGTTGTCTCATCAACAGTTCTCTGTTTAATTTCTTGTTAAATAAATCGGTTTCGGTCTTTTCCATTTCTTCTCCCAATTTATTTAAATCTCCCAATGAGCCTTTACCATCTTTATTATTTTCTTGGTTAATCTTGTTAAGCATATTACGCAATGCTTGTTGTTCTCTTGCAAGCCTAGCAATTTCTTCACTTTGTTCTCTTCCGGGTTTTTCTCCGGGTTTTACTCCTTGTTGTAATTTTTCTATTCTTTTATTTATCTCTTCTTGCATTTTACTTAACTCAGATAGAGATGGTTGCCGTTGTTTGCTTTTGCCAGATCCCTTTGCATTCATTTTAGCATTCTGTAACTGATTTAATATTTCAGTTAACAATACGGCGAGATTGTTTACGGAGGTCATAACAAATTGTTGCCTAGAATTTGCTTCTCCGGTTCTTCTATCTGCTAATGAGGTAATTACACGCTCTAAATTTGCAGCAATTTCAGCAATTTCTTTATTTACAGCAGATTCTATTTGGGGGATACGAGCACTTAAGGATAGTAAACTATCTTGCACCATTTTTACATCCTCTATTAAAGCGTTTTGCTTGCGAGTAAGTTCTATATATTTTGGATCATTTGTACTTGTATTTCTAAGTTCCTGCATTATTCTCTCTTGATTGAAAGAGACTTTCAATAAATTTTCAAGTATTTCTCTTAATGCGCGGCTATTAATGTCCAATTGCTCTCCTTCCATTTCCTCTTGCATTTCTTGTAATTGTTTAGCAAGCTCTTGCATTTTTTGAGCGGCCCCCCTCTGATCTTGAGAAGCCTTGCCATTATCTTTCTTATCGAGGTTTTTTAATCCCTCCTTCATTTGTTTATCAATTTCTTCTTGTTTCTCAACTGGATTTTGAAAACCGTTGGGGTTGGCGAGGTCTTGGTTTTTTTGCTCTAAATCCTTCAGTTGTTCTTTAATTGCATTAAACTCGTCGTTTAACTTTTTTTGCTCTTCGGCAAGTTTGTCTAGGTCTGTAGTTTTATCTTTTGCCAAATCCGCCAATTCCTCTTGTTTTTTAGCTAATTCGTCCAATCGGTCTATGGCTTGTTGCATTTGCTGATCAAACTCCAGTTGTTTATACAACTCCAGCATGCGATCAAGTTCTTTTTCTAATGTGTTATTATTAAGCTTCAGTTTTTCAAGTTCTTCTTGGGTGAGGCTTTTATTATTTTCTTCTAGTAATTTTTGTAATCGTTCAATTAATTCTTTGGTTTTTTCATCCAATATATTGTCGAATAAGTTTTTAAGTTGATTTTGTTTTTCTGCAATTCGCTCGTTGAATTCATTAAACTCGTTGTTATTAAGTTGGTTTCTTTCGTTTTCTTTGGCAATTTCTTGCACCATTTGTTCCAATTGCTTTTGCTTATTTACCAACTGCTCAATTTGTTTACGGTCTTCAAAGGATAAATCTTTCTTTTCCAGTAATTTTTCCTGAATACGTTGCGCTTCTCGTTCAATTTCTGAAGCTTTTTTCATGGCGTCAGCCATTTTCTGCTTAAGTACATTACTATTAATTTCAGTTTGTTTGGTTAATTCAGAAAGGCTTGGTGTTTTTATAGAAAACAAGGCAGATCGAGAGCTTTTTGCACCCGATATTCCATCGTTATCCCAAATTTCGAAGTAATAGGTAATTTCATCGCCCGGCTCTAGGTTTGTTTCGTTTAAATCCCAGTAGTGAAAAAATCTTTCTTCGGAACCATCTTTATTTACATTAAGTGGTATAGTTACCGGTTTTGCATTTTCTTTATTTAATTGATAAACCAGATTTAACCTGCTAAAGCCATAATCATCGGTAACATATCCGGTAAAATATAAAAGCTTTGACCGGACAGAGTCTTTTCTTTCTATCACCTCAATGGTTGGATATTTGTCTGGTAAAACGGTTATGAAATAATTGGCTTGCTCTGGGTCATTTACCAAATTGTTTATTGGATAAACCGAAAACTCGCTGGACTTAACCAAACGATTAGAATAAACGAACCGGTTTGCTGTTGTTTGTGTAGCATCGGTCAATTCATTGTATAATTGAACTGAAATTTTATCGGAGTTAGTTGCCGTAAACACCCAGTTTACAACTGTGCCTGCCGGTATGGTTAGGTCGCCAGTGTTTCTAAGCTTTTCGGATTTCTTCTTTGTATATGCAGGATACTGAATATCAACATCAAAACTTAATATACTGGCCTTTGGAAGTACTTTTAATTGATAGGTTTTAGAGTTAAAACCTACCGCATAAAAGTTAAAATTGGCAGATTTTTGAAGATTTTTAAAATCATATGAAAAACGCAGATTGCTTTGTTTGTCCAGTTTATATCGGTTTCCATCTAATTCTAAAAATACTTCTGCCGGAATTTCTGTACCTGAAAGCTTTAGTTCTAACTTGAAATCTTCGTTTTGTAACGCAGTTAAATCGTCATTTAACACAGTAAACTCAAATGGGGCTGGTTTTTCGAAAACTTGGTTATGATATACTACTTGTTTTACTCCCTCGCTCAAGATGCTTGGTGCAGCAAATAGTAATATGACCAATAAACAAACAGGGGCAATCACATATTTTAGGTATTTTTTATTCTCCCCAAATTGGATTACATTATTAAAAGGTATAGGTTGTAATTTGTTAATTTTTTGGTTAATACTTGCTTCCACCAAATCTGTGGAAGAATCGGATTGATGTATTTGTTTAAGTTGTAAAATATTCAAAAGCTTGTCTTCTACTTCCGGAAAGTGTTTTCCAATGATGTTGGCAGCAGTTTCGTGATTAATTACAGCACCCAGCCTGAAATAAGACAATATTGGTAGAAGAATATATTTTCTGAGGATGATAACATTGGTAAGCAAAAAGGAATAGAAAAGTACGGTTCTTATAGTCGAACTAAAATAACTATAGTAGCCAAAAACTACCACAAACAAATAAGCTGAAAGTATAATGGCCACCGTAAACAATGCTCCCTTAACCAACTGGTTTTTATAATATCGCCTGATAAAATCATCGAGGCGTTGAAGTAAGTGTTGGTAAGGAGTTGCCTGCATGGTTAAAACAAAAGAGACTGAAATTAAGCATTAAACGTATAGAAGCCAAATAAAATTTTTTGAAATACTATTTTTTACTTTTAAAAGGTTTCTATTTTTGAACTCTATTTTCGGGATGTAGCGTAGCCCGGTATCGCGCCAGCATGGGGTGCTGGAGGTCGTCGGTTCAAATCCGGCCATCCCGACCAAAACAGTATTTCACTAAATGTTATCGTATATCACTCTCTATTTATTAATCTTTACATAGTATTTCTGAAACTAGTCTAATGGTCGGATTGTTTTGCGATTACCAACGGCGAAAACTAAAGAAGTTGCCAAATAAAAAGTAAAATATAGGCTAACTGTAAAATTATAACAAGCCGATGTGCCAAGCTTTTTTTGCTTAGAATGATGATAGATACTATACTCAATAGTATTAAGAATATATTCGATATTGCGGGGGAAAGCTGTATTAATGGAAAAAAATTTCCAATTACAACTGTTCTTTGCTCGTAGGAATAGCTGTTAAATACGATTAACCATGCTACTGTATAGTAGACATTTAAAAAGACGGATAGATATGCAACAAAAGTTTTCATGCTGGACACCCATTTTCTTTTTTACAGCCCGGACCACAGTGCCATTTGCTGCAACAATAACATTTAATATCATGGGCCAAACAAAACATACTTGAATACCAACAACATCCCTCGTAGTTTCCGCAGCATCCAAGATCAGTTCCCTTCATACAATCACTTTCCGCAATTCCGGCTAAATTATTCTCATTAATAGTTTTATTTGAGGTTAAATTATTAATTTTCGTTCTTGTATACTCTACTCTATTCAAATATTCGACTTTAGATTCATAAATTGTAAGAACTTTATCAATAGAAATTGATATTTTATCCCTATTTTGTTGCAAATAAGCATAAGCTTTTTTATCCAAACTACTTTTAACGTAATTACTTTTGTCAATTGCTTTTAAATACTCTTGTGGATTTATATAATAATCCTCGGTGCAAAAAAATGGTGTTTTATCGAGGAGGTAGCCAGGATGAGGAGTGCACTCACAATTTTTATTTTCTTTTAAACTACGCCTTATAGTGTTTAGTATGGCGTTGTGAAAGAAAAGAGATTGAATTATTGGAGAACTATGAACAATATCTTTTTCGTTCAGCACAGACTTTGCAAAAACCTCATATAGTTTGGAATAGTTTTCAATCTCATCCTTCGTAAAATTGCTTAAAATATCATTAGCTGTTTTTATTACAGCAATATGTGGTTCAAATTTATAACCGCGCTTTCCATAATCATACACAAAGGAAATATATCTTTGTGTATTCCAGGTAGTAATTATCAAAGAAGATATTGATTTATTGTTGGAAGATTTTGCTTCGTAAGAATATGTAACACCCTTGATTGAATAACTCACGGAAAAATGATTTAGTTCATTAATTGATATTGCAGGCTTAAATTGAATAGTTTCAGAGGATTCATTTAGTTTAAACATTTATGATTTTTGACAACCATATATAAATGCTCCAAGCAATGTAATGATTAAAATTAAATTGGGTATTTTTTTCAAATGTATGGTGAAATGTATGTTTGGTGCACAACCTAATTAACATTTATTTAATAAAAAGGCAAATAGTTAGAGATATTTTTAAGTCTTGACTTACGCCAGTTATACCCGTCCTCAATTTTATATTATCCCAAATCGATAAGCTCGGGTTATCTATACCCGTTGCTTACTAAAATTGATTAAAGATAAGGTTTTATCTAAATTTGATTATCTTTCTGTAAGGTAAACAACAAAAATTGTGGGCTTATAAGGTAACTTAATCAAGCTCGGGTGCTGGAGGTCGTGGGTTCAAATCCGGCCATCCCGAAAATATTCAATTTCTAGCCCTCTTTCCTCAAAATTTCTAGCGGTGGCTGTATAATTACCGAGCGGTAATTATACAAACCAATAAATACGGTACTTAAAGTAATGAATAAATACATGCCAAGCAGCGAAAGCAAATCTGGATTAAATGTGGTATTAAAATAACCAATTGCCAATCCCATACCTATAAATAAAGAGATAACTATACCAGTGAGAGCAGCTAAACTTCCAAGTATAAAATACTCCAATGCATTTATACTTAATATATGATTGCGACTTGCCCCCAAAGTTCGCAGTAAAACACTTTCTTGTATGCGCTGGTACTTGCTAATAAGTACCGAGCCAATTAACACGATAATTCCAGTGATTATGCTAAAAAATGCCATAAATTGGATGATGAACGATACTTTGGATATTACCTCATCAACGGTTTGCAATATTAAATTTAGGTCGATGATGGAGACAGACGGAAATTTTTGAACCATCACTTGTTGGTATTTTGCAGATTCTGCAGCAGATTCAAACCTAGTTAAAAGCACATAAAATTTAGGAGCTTGTTCTAAAACCCCAGAAGGGAATAACACCTGGAAATTAGTTTCCAATCGTTGCCAATCTACTTTTCTAATACTCCCTAAATAAGTAGTTATAAATGCTCCTTGCACGTTAAAAACCAGGGGGTCTCCAATAGCTACTTTTAAATCTTCGGCCAATCTTTCGTCTAAAGAAATAAATATACTATCTCTCGGTCCCGTTACTTTACCCTGCCAAATTCCGGAGGTGACGGTTTCTGATTCGGTTAACGTATTTCTGTAAGTAACCCGATATTCTCTATTAAACACCCAATTTCTTAATCCGGATACCGTATCGGCCTTATTCTCTTGCGCGGTTTTGCCCTTAACAGACTCAATTTGCATGGTTACTACCGGAATGGAAGCCAGAACAGGGAGGTTGTTTTGTTTGGTTAAATCTTCTAATTCTTTTATTTGAGATTCTTGTATATCAAACAAAACCATGTTGGGCCTATTTTCTAAAGTGGCAGATATATTCACTTTATCGAGTAATATTTGTCTGCTTAGAAATAAGGTAGACAATAATGCGGTGCCTAAACCAATGGTAATTACTAAAACGAGTGTTTGGTTATTTGGCCGATAGAGATTTGCCAAACTCTGCCGTAAAATAAAGCTTCGTTTGGTAGGGAAAAAACGCTTAACCAGCCAAATGATGCCTTGTGCAAGCCCTGCCAGCACAACAAAAGCTACCAATAATACCAAACAAAACAACACAGAGGTAAACCAATTGCCAAGTTGTAAATAAGAAAATCCAAGAATAAACAAGCCGATTAAAACATAAACCAGCAACGGCCATCGGTCGGGTTCGTTATTTTCTACAGAAGCTCTTAAAACTTTTAGTGGTGATATTTTTCTGATCTTAAGTAATGGATATAAAGAAAACAACAGCGTGGTAATCACCCCTAAAACAATTCCTTTTATTACAGATGGCCAACTTAATTGTAAGTCGATATCAAACGGTAAAAAATCTTTAAATAATAAGGGAAAATAGTATTGTATTACTGTACCTAAAAACGCACCTATAATGGAACCAATAAGCCCCATTGCCAACAATTGAACCAAATAAATGCCAAATCCTTGTCTGCCTTTTGCGCCCAAACAGCGTAATAAAGCTATCAGTTGCACTTTTTCTTTCATGTAGATATGAACAGAGCTTGCTACACCTATGCACCCCAACAGAAGTGCTATAAAGGCGGTAAGGTTTAAAAATCCAGTCAAATCTTCGTAAGCTTCTCCAATTTCTTCTTTTCGTTCTTCTACGTCATCGTATCTAAGATTTTCTGCTTCTAATTTGTCTTTAATGGATTTTACGAGCGTTTCGGAAATATTGGGAGGGTATTTTACATAGAGTTTATAATAAAGCCTGCTTCCGCGCTGCATCAAATTTGTTTCTTCCACACGATTGTATGGTATAAATACAGGTGGAGCAACTGTGGCAGCTATTCCGGTTTGTCCGGGAATTTGGGTAAGTCCGGCACGGATTGCAAACGTAATTTCCCCCACTTTAACCGAATCTCCAGTATTAGCTTTGTATTGTAGAAGTAAAGTTTCATCTACCAATGCTTGATTAGGATTAGTTAATACCCCCTGGTTTATGGGATTTGTTCCGAAACTGCCATAATATGGATAACCGGGTTCTACAGCACGTACATTTACCAACCTTGACTCACCACTTTTGGTAAACAAAACCATGGAAGCAAAACTCACCTCTCTGGCAGATTGCACCCCCATGGAGTCTAAATACCCTAAAAATTTTTGCGGAAAAGCATAGCGAGACTGAATCTCTATATCGGCACCTAATAGTTCTTTCGCTTCGTTATCCAGTTGATTTTTAAGATTTTCTCCAAAAGACTGTATGGCAACCAAAGCGGCTATGCCCAGTATAATACTACTTAAAAATAAAAATAAGCGAGCACGATTTTTCCTGCTGTCTCGCCATGCCATTTTAAATAACCAAAACCTATTCATAAAGGCAATCCTGCTAAAACTTGAGTTTCATCCGAAACGATTTTTCCGCCCTTCATTTTTAAAATACGGCTGGTTTTTTTGGCTAAGTCCAAATCGTGGGTAACTAATACCAAGGTTGTTCCCTTTTCTTTATTTAGGTCGAAGATGAGTTCTTGAATGGTTGCACCAGTTTCGTCGTCTAAATTACCGGTTGGTTCATCGGCAAAAAGTAAGATGGGTTCATTGGAAAATGCCCGGGCAATAGAAACCCGTTGCTGCTCCCCACCCGATAATTGCGATGGGTAATGATTGTATCTATCTCCCAAACCAACCTTTTTTAATAATTCAAGGCATCTCTCGCGGATATTTTTTTCATTTTTAAGTTCTAGGGGAATCATCACATTTTCTAATGCGGTTAGTGTAGGTATTAAATTAAAACTTTGAAAAATGAACCCAATGTGCTTCCGCCTAATTAAAGCTCTTTCGTCTTCACTTAAATGATCAAGTACAACGTCATTTACTGTAACAGAACCAGAGCTAGCTTTATCTAATCCGGCACATAAACCAAGTAAGGTTGTTTTTCCGCTACCAGACGGACCCACAATAGCGCAACTACTGCCTTTTTCTAACTCAAAATTTACATCGGCCAATACCGTAAGTAATTTATCGCCACTGGAATAGGATTTACTAAGGTTGCTTACTTTTAGTATCGTTTCACTCATTTTTTATAGGGTAAATATAATTTTAGGCACAACATTCTTAACAGAAAGTTGTTTTTTTACTAATATTTAAAATTAAACCCATGTTTGTACATAAAAGATATCATCTAGCAATAATATTACTCTTTTTTTTGGCTAGTGCCTGTAAAAATCCTACCGCAGATAAACCTGTAGAGAAAAACACCATTGAGGTAGAGAGTAATTCTACTAATGAAGAAAACAAACCAATTATTTTGTTTTTCGGCAATAGTTTATCTGCTGGATATGGTTTAGACCCCTCTGAAGCTTTTCCATCTTTAATACAACGAAAAATAGATTCTTTAGGCTTGGATTATAGGGTTGTAAATGCAGGAGTTTCGGGAGAAACCACGGCTACTGGCAACAGCAGGATTGATTGGGTATTAGACAGACAAGAAATATCTGTTTTTATATTAGAACTTGGGGCAAACGACGGTCTAAGAGGCATCCCAACTAAAGAAACCAAAGCAAACCTTATTAGTATGATTGATAAAGTAAGAGCCAAATACCCCGAAGCTAAAATTGTGTTGGCGGGGATGATGATTCCCCCCAATTTAGGAATAGAATATAGTAAAGAATTCAGCCAAATATTTCCGGATATTGCCAAAGAAAAAATGGTAAAATTAATTCCCTTTTTGTTGGATAATGTAGCAGGAATTGACAGTTTGAACTTACCAGACGGTATACATCCAAACATAAAAGGGCAAGTAATTGTTGCTAATAATGTATGGCAAACTTTAAAACCAGAACTATAATTATATGACTACCAAAACAGTAGACAAAATCATTTCTCCTCAAGCCCCACATTATGTTGGGGATGGGTTTAGAGTACATAATTTTATTCCAGGCTCTGCTGGGTTAACCATGCAAAGAATGAGTCCGTTTATTATGTTGGATTACAATTCCCCGTTCTATTTTCCGCCCACCGATAAACCAAGAGGTGTAGATGTGCACCCTCATCGCGGGTTCGAAACGGTAACCATTGCCTATAAAGGTAAAATTGCACACAACGATAGCGCCGGCAATAGCGGGGTCATACAGGAAGGAGATGTACAATGGATGACGGCTGCATCAGGAATTCTACACAAAGAATACCACGAAGAAGAATTTAGCAAAGCAGGGGGTAATTTTCAAATGGCGCAACTTTGGGTTAATCTTCCGGCTAAATACAAAATGACAGAGCCAAAATATCAAGCAATTACCAATAATCAGATTACTAAAGTAAACCTACCAAACCAAGCTGGTATAGTAGAGGTTATTGCAGGAAATTATAAAGGTTCTTCAGGGGCGGCATCCACTTTTACCCCCATGCATGTTTTTAATGCTAAAATTAATAAAGAGTCAACCGCAGTATTTAATTTTCCGGCAAACTATACTACCGCAGTATTAATTATCGAAGGCAATATTTCTGTAAATGGTAGTGCCGCTATTCCGGTGAACAATTTTGTAGTATTTAATACGGATGGAGAAGAGTTTGAAATTAAAGCCCAAGAAGATGCTTTGGTTTTAATTTTAAGCGGCGAACCTATTGATGAACCTATTGCATCTCATGGCCCTTTTGTAATGAATACAAGACAAGAGTTGATGGAAGCATTCGATGATTTTCAAAACGGAAAATTTGGTCATTTAGATTAATTTTTATTTGTTATGAGTAGATTGTAATCTGGTAAGACAACCTATATAATTAATAGAAATTCTTTTCGTTTAGATTTCCATGCAGTCTTGGATAAGCAAATCCGTTTTACCGTTTCGTAAAATAATCTTCGCATTTTATACATGGATTAATAAATAAGAAAAGCCTATATCTATATTTGGCTTCTATGATATCCAGCCTAAAACTTCTTACCACCGATTACATTATTGGAAAAACTTTTTTACTTGGTACCGTTTCTTTTACAGAAGAAGAAATCATTGCCTTTGCCCAAGTAAACGACCCTCAACCCATACACATTGATAAAGTTGCAGGCGAAAAAAGCATCTTTAAAAGCATCATAGCTTGTGGTGCACACCCCTATCTTTATTTTCATAAACATTGGTGGATACCCAATACTGCGGATACTTTTTTATGCGGATTAGAAATAAACAATTGGAAGTTTTATAAACCGGTGTATCCTAACCAAACCTTAAACTGCACCGTAACGATTACGGATATCAACCCCAATCAAGACGGTAAAACAGCTGCCATTACATGGAAATTCGAGTTTTTTAATGAGGAGAAAGAAATGATGCAACACCTAGACGTGAAGGTGTTGCATAGGTATGCGGGCTAAACCCCCACCTTTTTCTCCGTACTATCTACCACTAAGGTCACCACACAATCTCCGGTTACGTTAACTACGGTACGGCACATATCTAAAATTCTATCCACCGGAAATATAATGGCAATCCATGCAGGATTTAACCCAACCGATTCTAAAATCAACACCATCATAATCAAACCTGCACTTGGTATAGCTGCCGATCCGATGGAAGCCAAAACGGCGGTTAATACAATGGTAATTTGTTGGGCCAAGGTTAAATCTACCATGTGAAACTGTGCCAAAAATACTACCGCTACAGCTTGGTAAAGAGCAGTTCCGTCCATGTTAACTGTTGCGCCGATAGGAAGCACAAAACTGCTAATGCTTTTATCTACTTTTAGGTTGTTGTTTACACATTCCATGGTAACAGGTAAAGTTGCTGCGCTTGAGCTAGTGGAAAGCGCTAACAACTGCGCCGGCCCCATTGCTTTAAAAAACCCACGATAATTTACGCGTTTGGATATTATGGTAGCGATTAAAGGATATAATCCAAACAAAACGATGGCTAAACCCAACAATACGGTAAGCGTGTACCAGCTTAATCCTTTAAATACCTCAATCATTTTAGCGGTATCGTCACCGGCTAGTTTTGAGATGACCCCGGCCATGAGTGCAAACACAAAGAAAGGTGCTCCTTTCATCAGAATGTTTACCATGCCTATAAACACTTCGTTGGCGCCATCTACAAAATCTAGAATGGGCTTTACAGTTTGTTGATTTACATACAAGAGGGTTACTCCAAAAAATAAAGCAAATGTGATTATTTGTAACATTAAGCTACTATCAGCCAATGCTTTAAAAATATTATCAGGTACGATGTCTACTAAAAATTGTAAGGGTTTGTTTTGTTTAGCAGCATTGGCTTCCTTAATGCGTTTCTCAAGCATTGCATCGGTGCTTGATTTTTCTCCATCTAGTAGCTCAACTCCGTCCGTACCAGCCACCCATAGTTCATATTTCTCGCGGTTCGCCAGTCGTTGCTCATCGCTTACCAATTCGCCTGGTTTAATGGTGTTAACAATGGTTAAACCAATGGTAATGGCAATTACAGTAGTGGTTAAAAAAATAGTAATGGTTTTAACTGCAAGTCTTCCCAATCGGGTGGTATCAGATAATCCCGTTATCCCCTTTATAATGGAAAACAGTACCAAAGGAATGGCAATTAGTTTTAACGCTCGGATAAAAATTTCGCCAAAAGGATCAATCCAATTGATGGTAAAAGAACTAAATCCTAACGTGCTGGATAGGATGGCGAATATAATTCCCAATACCAATCCAATGGTAATTTGAGTATATAAAGGAAGATTAAATAAACGCTTCATTTGGTTTAAATTTGGCGTCTAATATATTGTATTATAAATCAATTAATGAAATCCTTTTTAACAATAATTATCACCAATTTTTGCATAGGAAATAAATAATCAACATCCTTAATTTAAGGCAGTTATGTAGTGATTATACTTCCACTTTTTTCTCTGTGCTATCCACAACTAAAGTTACCATAGCATCTCCGGTTACGTTAACTACGGTACGGCACATATCTAGAATTCTATCCACAGGAAATATAATTGCAATCCAAGCAGGATTTAACCCGACAGACTCAAGAATTATCACCATCATAATTAAACCTGCGCTTGGTATAGCTGCCGATCCGATGGAAGCCAATACGGCGGTTAAAACAATGGTAATTTGTTGGGCCAAGGTTAAATCTACCATGTGAAACTGTGCCAAAAATACCACAGCAATGGCTTGGTAAAGAGCTGTCCCATCCATATTTATAGTTGCACCAATGGGTAGTACAAAGCTACTTATGTTGCTATCTACTTTTAGGTTGTTGTTTACACATTTCATGGTAACTGGCAGCGTTGCTGCACTTGAACTGGTAGAAAGTGCTAACAACTGTGCAGGTCCCATTGCTCTAAAGAACCCACGATAATTTAAACGTTTGGAAAGGATGGAAACAATTAATGGATATAATCCAAATAATAAGGTAGCTAAACCAAGTAATACGGTAAGTGTATACCAGCTTAATCCTTTGAACACTTCTATCATCTTTGCGGTATCATCACCAGCTAGTTTTGAGATAACCCCAGCCATGAGTGCAAACACAAAGAAAGGAGCTCCTTTCATCAGAATGTTTACCATGCCTATAAACACTTCATTGGCAGCATCTACAAAATCAAGGATGGGTTTAACCGTTTGTTGATTTACAAAGAGAAGTGTAACACCAAAGAAAATGGCGAAGAAAATAATTTGAAGCATCAAACCACCATCGCCTAAGGCTTTAAAAATATTATCAGGTACGATATCTACTAAAAACTGTAAAGGTTTTCTTTGTTTTGTGGCATCGGCATCTTTAATACGTTGTGCTAGCATCGCATCGGTGCCAGTTTTTTCCCCATCCAACAACTCTACTCCATCTGTGCCAGCCACCCAGAGTTCATATTTCTCGCGGTTTGCCTGTCGTTGGTCATCACTTACCAATTCGCCCGGCTTTATGGTGTTAACAATGGTTAAACCTATGGTAATAGCCACTACTGTACTTAATAAATAAATGCTAATGGTCTTAAAAGCGAGTCTTCCTAATCTCGTGGTATCAGATAAACCAGTTATTCCTTTAATTATGGAGAATAGTACCAAGGGCACGGCAATCATTTTTAACGCTCGGATGAAAATTTCGCCAAAAGGGTCAATCCAATTTATAGTAAAACTACTAAAGCCAAAGGTGCTAGAAAGGATGGCGAAAACAATACCCAATACAAGTCCAATTGTGATTTGAGTATATAAAGGAAGATTAAATAAACGCTTCATATCGCTTGGTTTTGGCCCCTAATATATTATTTTTATGATTTAATGCTTGTCAATTAGCCTACAATTAGGCTTAACCCCGTAAAGCTTCCAGCAAAATTGTATTTTTGCAATCCGTTATATTGTACTAATAGATAGAAAGAGTAAATACCATGTTCGATAATTTATCCGATAAGCTCGATAGAGCGTTTAAAGTATTAAAAGGTCAAGGCAGAATCAGCGAAATTAACGTTGCCGAAACCATGAAAGAAGTTCGCAAAGCACTATTAGATGCCGACGTTAGTTTTAAGGTTGCCAAAGAGTTTACCGATACCGTAAAACAAAAAGCACTCGGACAAAATGTACTTACTGCCGTATCTCCGGGCCAGTTACTTATTAAAATTGCCAATGATGAATTAGCAGAATTGATGGGCGGGCAAAAGGTAGATTTAGAACTAAAATTTACTCCAACCATTATTCTAATTGCAGGTTTACAAGGTTCTGGTAAAACCACATTCTCGGGTAAATTGGCTAACTATTTAAAAACCAATAAAGGTCGTCAACCATTATTGGTAGCAGCAGATGTTTATCGTCCGGCAGCCATTGACCAATTAAAAATATTGGGAGAACAAATTGGCGTTCCGGTATTTACAGACTATGAGCAAAAAGATCCGGTAAAAATTGCCGAAGCAGCCATAAAACAAGCAAAGCAAAACGGAAACAACCTGGTAATTATAGATACGGCAGGTCGTTTGGCGGTGGATGAGCAAATGATGAATGAAATTGCTGCCGTTAAAAAAGCCACCAATCCACACGAGATATTATTTGTGGTGGATGCCATGACCGGTCAGGATGCCGTTAATACAGCTAAAACCTTTAATGAACGATTAGACTTTAGCGGGGTTGTGCTTACCAAATTAGATGGCGATACACGTGGTGGTGCAGCATTATCCATAAAAGCAATAGTAAATAAACCAATTAAATTTATTGGTACCGGCGAGAAATTGGACGCTTTGGATGTGTTCTACCCGGATAGGATGGCTTCCCGTATTTTGGGAATGGGTGATGTGGTTTCGTTAGTAGAGCGCGCTCAACAACAGTATAACCAAAAGGAAGCAGAAGAATTACAACGAAAAATTCGGAAAAATAAATTCGATTTTAATGATTTTCTAAATCAGATTGGGCAAATCAAAAAAATGGGAAATATTAAAGATTTGATGGGGATGATTCCGGGAGTAGGAAAAGCAATAAAAGACGTGGATGTAGATGAAAACTCTTTCAAGCAAATTGAAGCCATCATTCAATCGATGACTAACCACGAAAGAGAAAATCCGGAAATCATATCCGGAAATAGAAAAATGCGAATTGCCAAGGGAAGTGGTACCTCCATAGTAGAGGTGAATAAGCTTTTAAAGCAATTTGAAGAAATGAAGAAAATGATGAAGCTCATGAATAATCCGGCAAATGCAGCTAGGATGATGCGCAACATGCCAAATATGCCTGCAGGAAAAAGATAGAACACACTCACCACATTTTCAAAAACCCAACAAAAAGTTACATAATTAACTCATAGTTGGGTTTTTTCTATTTATAGTAAATCTTTATGTATAGTTTAACCGTATATTCAACTCGTAGTTTAATCATCACGAAAGGAGGAAAGCAACTTAATACTTTACACATCCATCTACACTATTACTAAAATAGGCTTACAAATTGGTCAAAAGTTGACATTGTTGTAAGATCATGCTTATCATATTAACTTAATCAAATAATAAACACATGGAAATTTCAACTAAAAAAGCAGTAAAAATATTCTGCATATCGGTTGCTGTTACATTATTGAGTATTGCAGGTGTTAGAGAAGTAACGTTAGAAGCTTCGAGCCACAGAGAAGCACCGTTAATTGCTTTTGACCCATTAGCAGACAATACCGACTTATATGCATTTGTAAGTCCTGATGACCCAAACACAGTAACCATCATCGCTAATTACATACCCCTACAACTACCAGAAGGAGGACCTAACTATTCTTCTTTTGGCGAAAACATTCGTTACGAGATTCACATTGAAAACAACGGAGTTGCCGGGGCAGATATCATCTATCGTTTCACTTTCAATAAAGTTAACGAAGACCCTACCACGTTTTTTAATATTCGTTTAGGAAAAGAAAACCTTAAAACCACCTACACTGCCGAAAAAAGCACAGATGGTGGTAACTCATTTGTAACCATTAAAACAAATGGTATTGTTCCTCCTTACAACATCGGCCCTCGTTCTATTGAAAATCCGGTAGTTGGTTTAGGAACAACCTATGATGCATTAATTAGCGCAGCTATTACTACTGCAAGCACCGGAGAAAAATTATTTGCAGGCCCAGCCGATGATCCGTTTTTTGTGGATTTAGGGGGTGTGTTTGATTTAGGTGGATTAAGAAGCAGAAATGCAAGCGGTGTAGATAAAGCACGTGATGCGGTTGCAAAATTCAACTGTCATTCTATCGCTATTCAAATTCCAATATTTCTATTACAAAAAGATGGAATGCAGGTATCAAAAGCTACCAGCATTTTAGATCCTAATTTTGTTATTGGTGTATGGGCTACAGCTAGCCGTCCGGTAACTACCACCTTAAACGGCGATGGTACCGAAAGCGCTTCTAACAATTACGTACAAGTATCTCGTTTAGGAATGCCATTAACCAATGAAGCCGTTATTCCAATTGGCGATAAAGACAAATGGAATGCAACTTCACCCTACGATGATTTACAATTTGCTCAGTATTTTATGAATCCTGAGTTAGCATTATACATGGATGATAGTCAATTTGGCGGCGCAGTTCCTGCATTAGGCAAACTTCGCATTCAATCCAACTCATTAAACAATGGCATGCCAGGTTCTGGTTTCGATTTCAGAAATGGTAAACCAGGGTTATTCCCATTAAAAGGCAGTCCGGCATTAGATGGTACTGCATTATCAGAAGCTAATTTTGGAAGTATTTTATTACCAAATAACTCTAGCCCACGTGCAGTAGATATTTTACCAATTTTCTACACAGGAGTTCCAAACTTA
>JBGTLU010000056.1:0-15745 GCA_041743935.1 Sphingobacteriaceae bacterium | reverse complement strand
GTAATGATTGATGAATGTCATTGTTCTGGATTTTTAGGCAAAACCGGTAGAGGTACACATGAATTGATGAATGTGATGGGTAGAGTAGATATAATTACAGGAACATTAGGGAAAGCATTAGGTGGTGCTTCTGGTGGATTTACCTCTGGGCGCAAAGAAATTATTGCTATGCTTCGTCAGCGCTCTCGTCCCTATTTATTTTCCAATACCTTAGCACCAAGTATTGTGGGTGCTTCTATTGCAGTATTGGATATGCTTAGCGAAACAACCGAATTAAGAGATAAACTAGAATATAACACTACGTATTTCCGTGAGAAAATGACCGCAGCAGGATTTGATATCAAACCTGGTGTGCATCCAATTGTGCCAATAATGCTTTACGAAGCTACACTGGCACAAGAATTTGCTTCTCGCTTGCTCAATGAGGGAATCTATGTCATTGGATTTTATTTCCCGGTGGTACCAAAAGGAAAAGCAAGAATCCGGGTTCAACTATCGGCAGCACACGAACAACATCATTTAGATAAAGCCATAGCTGCATTTACCAAAGTTGGGAAAGAGCTAAGCGTGATTTGATGGGTTACGAGTTGAAAGCTTTTCCACTATACGAAGGTTCTTATTCTGTAGCAGCCGATAAAAAGTTTATCCCTTTTAATCCGGCTATACACAATGCAAAAGACCGACCAGCATCCTTATTTGTTTATGTACAACCATTTTTGGTGCAGACTTCCTCTGATTTAGTTTTATTGGATACTGGCTTAGGCTATCAGGATGAAGATGGCGAGCTTTGGTTACATCAAAATATTCGTAAGGCTGGTTTTAATCCGGAGGATGTGAGTATGGTAATCATGAGTCATTTGCATTTCGATCATTCAGGCGGGATGATGATAGAGAAAGATGGGAACTATTTTCCATCATTCCCAAATGCTACGTATTATGTGCAAGAAAATGAATTAAAATCGGCATTAGCTAAAACATCAAAATCTTACAACCAACCCATGCTTGAAGCTTTGCTACGTTCGGGTGTGGTTAATTACCTTACGGGTGATGGAAATATCAATTCTGAAATCAGTTATCAACTAACCGGTGCACATTCAGAGTATCACCAAGTTATTTCTATAAAAACAGGTGGAGAAACGTATTTCTTTGGGGGCGATGTAGTTCCTGAACCCGAACAAGTCCAACGGAAATTCATAGCCAAATACGACATGGATGGCAGAAAGGCAATGGAATTAAGACAACAATTTGGAGAACAAGCGGCTAGTGAAAACTGGATTTGCTTGTTTTATCATGCCAAAAGCAAAGCCATGGCAAGATTACGTTTTGCAGATAATGCTTTTACTGTGATAGAGGTTTCTTAAGTTGATATCTTATTAATTAAAAATGCAACTCACAAAAAATCCCCCTATCGATAAACGTTAGAGGGATTTAATATTTATCCTTTTTAGATTTTTAATCTGAGGATAGTGCATTTGCTCCGCTAACAATTTCTAAAATTTCGTTAGTAATTGCTGCTTGGCGAGCTTGGTTATATTGTAAACGTAAATTACGTAACAATTCACCAGCATTATCGGTTGCTTTGTCCATTGCCGTCATGCGTGCTCCATGTTCAGATGCATGAGAATCTAACAAAGCTTTGTAGAGTTGTATTTTTATGGATTTTGGAATTAACCCTTGGACAATTTCTTCTTGATTAGGCTCTAAAATATAATCCACTTTCATGGCTTTAGTGCTTACAGCCTCCGTTTTTACAATTGGTAGCAATTGTTCTGCAGTTAAAATCTGAACCGCTGCATTTTTGAACTGATTATATACTAATTCCACACGATCAAACTCACCTGAAATAAATCCATCCATCACTTTTTCTGCAATGGTTATGGCTTCATTAAAATTTAAACCATTAAAAACATGATTATAATTGCCAATTACATTGTATTTGCCTTTGGTAAAATAATCTTGTCCTTTTTTACCAATACATAGTAAGTGTAGAGTACCATTTTTCTTCTGCTCCATGTATTTTTCAGCAATTAAATGATTGGCAGTTTTAATAGCATTGGAGTTAAAACCACCGGCTAAACCGCGGTTAGAGGTAACTACAATAATTAGAACGTTTTTAGGTTCGCGAATTTGAGTGTACGGACTTACAGAATCTTCTAAGCTCGCACTCAAATTGCCCAAAATATCCTTCAATTTATTTGCATACGGACGCATTTGAATAATGGCATCTGTTGCTCTTCTTAACTTAGCAGCCGAAACCATTTTCATAGCTTTGGTAATCTGCTGAGTAGAATTTACCGATGCAATCCTAATACGTACTTCTTTTAAATTAGCCATCTTTTAATTTGATAATTAGCCAATTTGATAATTTGAAAATGTTCTTATCTGATTTTCAAATTATCAAATTTTCAAATTAGTATTTTGCTGTTAATTCTTTTGCTACTGTATCTAAAACTCCGGTTATTTCGTCGTTGAATTCGCCTTTTTTCAATCTATCTAAAATATCTTTATGACGTAATTCTAATTGTTGAAGAAATTCGCTTTCAAATTCATGGATTTTATTTACCGGAACTTTACTCATCAATCCTTTAGTACCACAATAAATAATAGCAACTTGTTTTTCAACTGGTACTGGTGAGTATTGTCCTTGCTTAAGGATTTCTACGTTACGAGCTCCTTTATCTAAAACGGATTTTGTGGCAGCATCTAAATCAGAACCGAACTTAGAAAATGCCTCTAACTCACGGTATTGTGCTTGGTCTAACTTAAGTGTACCAGCTACTTTTTTCATGGATTTAATTTGAGCATTACCACCAACACGTGATACAGAAATACCCACGTTAATTGCCGGACGAACACCTGCGTTAAATAAATTAGACTCTAAGAATATTTGCCCATCTGTAATAGAAATTACGTTGGTAGGGATATAAGCAGATACGTCACCTGCTTGAGTTTCAATAATTGGCAATGCCGTTAATGAACCTCCTCCTTTAACCATACCTTTTAAAGATTCTGGTAAATCGTTCATCGCTTGAGCAATTTCGTCGGTAGCATTAATCTTAGCTGCACGCTCCAATAGGCGAGAGTGAAGATAAAATACATCCCCTGGATAAGCCTCACGACCTGGAGGACGACGTAATAACAAAGAAACTTCGCGGTATGCTACTGCTTGTTTAGATAAATCATCATAAACAATTAATGCCGGGCGACCAGTATCGCGGAAAAACTCTCCGATAGCAGCGCCTGCAAAAGGTGCATAAAATTGCATTGGAGCAGGGTCTGCAGCCGATGCGGCCACTACAACTGTGTAAGGCATAGCACCGCGCTCATCTAATGCTCGCACAATATTAGCAACGGTAGAGTTTTTTTGACCAATTGCGACATAGATACAAAATACAGGTTCTCCTGCTTCGTAAAATTCTTTTTGGTTGATGATGGTATCAATCGCTACGGCTGTTTTACCAGTTTGACGATCACCAATGATAAGCTCACGTTGTCCACGACCGATTGGAATCATGGCATCGATTGCTTTAATACCAGTTTGTAATGGCTCATTTACTGGTTGACGATAAATTACCCCTGGTGCTTTGCGCTCTAATGGCATTTCGTAAGTTTTACCTAAAATTGGTCCTTTACCATCTACCGGCTGACCAAGAGTATTAACTACACGGCCCAACATACCTTCGCCAACATTGATAGAGGCAATTTTTTTGGTACGTTTAATAGTATCTCCTTCTTTGATAGAATCGGAACTACCTAGTAATACAACCCCAACGTTATCTTCTTCTAAGTTCAATACAATCCCTTGTAATCCGTTTGCAAATTCAACCAACTCACCGGATTGAACTTTAGTTAAACCATACACACGGGCAATACCATCACCCACCTGTAAAACGGTACCTACTTCTTCTAGTTCAGCTTCTGATTTAAAGCCCGACAATTGCTCACGCAATATTGCCGATACTTCATCTGGTCTTACATCTACCATGTTTATATTTTTTTATAGTGATTTTAAATTATACTTCTATTTAATTTATACTCGATTTATATTGGTTGCTTGCCAAATCTTTGGCTAAAACACGTAAACTTTTCTGAATACTAGCATCAAATTGTTTATCGCCAACGGTAAGAACAAACCCTCCAATTAAATCGGAGTTGATGGTGGTATCTAGTATAACTTCGTTTGCCTTGGTTGTTTCTTTTACTAAATCAGAAATGTATTTTTTAGCTTCTGAATTAAGTTCTGTAGCAGAAGATACTTTGGCAGTAATAATACCTTTTAGTTGGTTGTATTGATGATAAAATTCTTTAGTAGTTTGATAAATTAATGCATGACGACCTTTATTTATCATTAACTTGAAAAATGCATCGGTAACTGTGCTTACTTTACTTGTAAACACTTTATCCATAATAACTAATTTATCATGTGCAGATACAATTGGGTTAGCAATTACAGCACGTAAATTAGAATTAGCTTTAAACACATCGCGTGTTAATTGCATATCTGCATATACTTTATCTAAAGAGTTTTGCTCTAAAGCTAAGTCTATCATAGATTTTGCGTAACGCGAAGCAACTTTTGTTTCTGACATTAGTTTAGTTTTACTTCTTTCAACAATTCGTTTACTAAAGCTTGTTGCTCTTTAGCATCTTCAAATTTCTTACGTAATACTTTTTCGGCAATCTCTATAGAAAGCAATGCTACTTGGCTTTTAATTTCGGCAACTGCAGCAGTTTTCTGATTCTCAATCTCTGTTTTTGCCTTTGCCAATAATTTAGCTCCTTCTGTTTTTGCTTCGTCGCTTGCTGCATTTACAATAGAATCTTTCAATTCTTTTGCTTCGCGAAGTATTTTATCGCGCTCAAAACGGGCTTCCCTTAAAAGTTTATCGCTATCTGCATTTAACTTTTCCATTTCGGATTTTGCTTTTTCTGCAGAAGATAAAGCTTCTTCAATAGACAACTCACGATCCTTCAAAGCATTCAAAATTGGTTTCCATGCAAATGCTTTTAATAAAAATAAAAGCAAAACAAAAACCAATACTTGCCAAAATATCAGACCAATACCGGGACTTAATAATTCCATTGTTTGTTGTTTTTAATTTTTTGAATCTGTTTAACAAAAATTTCTGCCCGAGGCCAATCGCTTTTGGGCAGAAATAATTTTTACTTGAAGATGATTAGTAAACAAGCTACAATAGCTACGAATGCAGCACCTTCAATAAGAGCGGCAGCAACAATCATGTTTCCACGAATATCACCTGTTGCTTCTGGCTGGCGTGCAATAGATTCTAATGCAGAACCACCAATGCGACCAATACCAATACCAGCTGCTAATGCTGCAATACCAGCACCAATACCTGCGCCTGCATAAGCTAAAGCTAAGTTAGCCGACTCTTGTAATAAAATTTGTAACGTTGACATAGTGTTATATATAAAGGGTTAAACAAAAAACTTATTAATGACTTTCTGCATGTTGATGCTCGTGTTCGTGATGATGCTCTTCTAATGCTTGTCCGAAATAAATTGCAGAAAGTAAGGTAAATACATACGCTTGCAAGAAGCTAATTAGTAATTCTAATACTTTCATGAACAAACTCAAAAATACCGAAAGAATAGATACGCCTCCTCCAGCAAGTGGGTTCATCTCAGCAAAAATAAATATCAAACTAATGAATGCTAATGGGATAATGTGCCCTGCTGTAATGTTTGCAAACAAACGAAGGGTTAATACAAATGGCTTTATGAATACTCCCAAAAACTCTACAACAGGCATTAATGGGATTGGGAATTTTAACCACCAAGGTACCCCTGGCGTGTTAAATATATGAACCCAATAATCTTTTTTACTACTAAAAAGTGTAATAACAAAGGTTATCAAAGCCAAGGTCATGGTTACCGCAATGTTACCAGTAAGATTTGCGCCAAAAGGCATAATAGGCACTAAACCTAATAAGTTATTAAGCCAAATAAAGAAAAATACAGTAAGCAAATACGGCATGTATTTTTCAAAATGTCTACCGATGGATGGTTTTGCAACTTCATCACGGATAAACAAAATAATTGGTTCAATTGCAGATTGAATGCCTTTTGGGGCTTTATTTTTGTTGCGAGTATACGTTTTGGCTATGGAGGTAAAAATCCAAAATAATAGGATGGCACTTACGAATAAGGCAATTACATTCTTAGTCATGGAAAAATCATAAAATGTACTACCATCAACTGTTTTGATGTGGTAATTTTTATCCATGTAGTACTGTGCTCCACTGGAAGCAGAAACTGTATCTAATTTATGATTAAATTTACTCGACATAAAAACGTCCAATGTTCCATTATTCCATAGAATTACAGGAAGTGGGACACTTACAGGATGGTATTTACCATCGGAGCCTTTATAATCTAAAATATGCCATTCATGTGCATCGCCAATATGATGTAAAATCATTTTACCGGCATCAAATTTTTCTGAATCGCCACCTGCAGCAAAGATGCTTTTAACAGGCAATATCAAAACAACTGCAATTGCAAATACAATTGTGAAGAATTTTTTATTGAAAAAGGGGCTAATTTGCATCAAAACGCGAAATTTTATTTCTTTTTAAGGTCGCGCAAGTTAGCAATCAAATAATTAATTTCAAAGGCTGTAAACAAGAAATATATCACAAAAAAATTAATAACGAATACATTGCTCTGAGAGGGCTTATTTGCCAAAATGATAGCAATAAAAATAAGGGATGCAAAAAGTTTTAATCCTATGCCTCCCGTAACGCCTGTCATGAATCTGGTATGGTTTTCTTTTAGTCCAGAATTGGTAATACTTATAACCAAAAGGGTAAGGGTTGCAGTAAACAAGTAGCTGTACCATGTGTGGTAATGAATATATCCTGTTGGTAATAAATACCCTAGAGATAATATTAGAACAGCTACTAATGCAGAAAAAGAAAAGTATTTTAATAGTAAGGTTTTCAACCTAAATCTTTTTAATGATGGTATACATGGCTAATGCCACAGAAACTAGCAAAAAAATCAAAGTAAATACCGGAAACGATGTTTCGAAATATTTATCTGCAAAATAACCTAAGTAAGTGAGTGCGCCAATGATAACAATCATTTGTATGGCTATTCCCGAGTAACGGGTATAGCTATGCAAAGATTTCTTCGCTTGCTCTATCTTCTTTTGGTTGTCGTTCTCTGAAGTTGACATCCACTTTAATTGGTTTTTCGGCAATAACGCCCATGTTACAATTTCCGGTAAATACTGCACCAGACTCTACTACCAATTTGCCGGTGTTTATGTTGCCGTTTACTTTGGATGTAGATTTAAGAAACAATAAATCGGTGATGTGAGAGCTGCCAAAATGTGAACCAGAAATATCGGCATTTTGTGAATAGATATCGCCTTTAATTTGTCCGGTGGATCCGATAACCACTTTTGATTTAGAGCTTACATTGCCAACTACTTGCCCATCTACTCTAATATCTCCTTTACAAATAACGTTTCCTTCTATTACAGTTCCAATGCCAATTAGGTTGATGGAACCCGAAACCATTTCGTCGTTGGCTTCGTGTTGGTTTTCTTTCTTTTTAAACATTCTAGGTTAATTAAATTTAATGTGTTCGCTTGGGTTAATTGGGCTTCCGTTGTACCATAATTCGAAGTGTAAATGCGGACCGGTTGTTAGTTCTCCGCTATTACCTACCACGCCGATTATTTCGCCAGCCTTGACAAAACTACCAACTTTTTTTATAATCACTGAACAATGCTTGTAAAATGAAACAATGTTATTTGCATGTTGTATTCCGATTACGTTACCTTCATCCGTAGTAAAGCCTGCAAAAAATACGGTTCCATCTAGTGTAGCCTTAATTGGCTCATTTTTTTTTGCTGTTACATCTACAGCCAAATGCCTATCTTTTGTACTGTACGGTTGAGAAATACTTCCTTTAATTGGAGGGAAGAATGTAAATTCCATTATCGATCCCTTTGCACGAGAGTTCTTGTCTAAATCTACCGAAAATTTGGTTTCGTCTTCTACATACTGGCGTAACTCCAGTTCTGTTTTTGTAGGTTCTCTGTTTAATTTTACACTATCTATCTTTAACCCCCCATTGGCGGTTTGGGTAAATACCTCTGGGCCAACTTCGCCAGAAATTATTCTACGAATATTATCTAAGTAGATATCTCTTGCATTTATTTCTCTTTCCAAAGAATCTGTTTTGGCAAAAGCAATGGTAACATCCCTACGGAGCGAAATGTCATTAAACCCAGGTACATACTCTTTTAATGGAGTGAAAACCAACAAAAAGGTAGTAAGTGAAATTAATATGATAGATAATGAACTTACAACTACAAATACGCTTAATGGATTTAAAGTAAGGGAAGCTTTTTCTTCAAAAGTTTCGTCGTTTAAAATTACCAGTTTATACTTGGCCTTAAGCCTATCAATTATTTTCCTTTTATTTGCCATATTTTGCCTGCAAAGTTAATAGTATTATAAAATATTTTATGCTCAACACAGTTATTATATTTGCTATTTCACACTAATCTAAAAGATACTTTGCAAAAAAAATCATTCATACTCTTTCTTTTGTGCCTAATAGCGATTCCATTCATGCATTCGTGTGGAGTTAAAAAACAGGATAGAAATGGATTGGTTGCACGAGTGTACCATAATGTAACGGCACGTTATAATGGTTATTTCAATGGAGTTCAATTATTTGATGAAAGCATTAAAAGTTTTGAGACTGGCACACCTGCCAGATTTGATAGGCTTTTACCCGTTATCATCTTACCAGATCAAAATCAAGCCAGGTCATTGGCTACCAATTTGGATGAAGTAATTAGGAAAGCTTCTACCGTAATTGATAGACATCCTTACAGCAAATGGACTAAATACAGTTATCAATTAGTGGGTAAATCTTATTTATACAAAGGAGACCCTTTTAATGCTGCATTGAGTTTTAGTTATGTATTTAATACTTATAATGGCTTTCCGGAGCTACAAAACGAAGCCTTAGCATGGCTTATGTTGGCATACCATAAACAGAAAAAAGACAAGGATGCAGAAACTACCTATGACTTTCTGAATGCAAGAATAGATTCATCTACAAAATATTTAGATAAAGTTTACCCATTAATTGCACAATATCTTTTGGAAAAAAATCGGGTGGAAGATCTTAAAAAACTTTTGCCAATATTGATTGCTCAAAAATCTCATGCTAAAGACGATAGAATTAGATACTCTTATCTTTTAGCACAATTATATGAAAGAGATAATGAAACGGCTTTGGCAGCTACTACTTTCAGAAATATTTTAACCATGAGCCCCGCTTATGAATATATTTTTCAAACCAGAATTAGTATTGCCAGACTCTTTAATCCAGGCACAGAAGGGGAACAAAAAATTGTAGAAGAATTACAAAGTATGCTTAAGGAGGAGAAGAATAGAGAATTTCAGGACCAATTGTTTTTTGCCCTGGCAGGTATAGATGAGCAAAAAGGCAGATACGAAAAAGCAATTGAAACGTATTCTAAATCGGCTCAAATAAGTAAAAATTCGGCTCAAAAAGGTAGAGCATATGAAAAAATAGCAGTTATTTATTACAATAAACTAGAAAATTATATTAAAGCTCAACGGTATTACGACTCTACAGCCAATGTGATGCCCAAAGATGATTTTACCTATGCAGGCATTAAAGACACTAGAGATAGATTAAGTATTTTGGTAGAAAACTTAGATGTAATAAGCAGGGAAGATAGCCTGCAAAGTATTGCCAATTTATCTGATTTGGATAGAGAACAGTTTATTGCCAAATTAGTTGATACAGAAGTAAATAAAATACAAGAAAGGCAGCAAAGAGAACGGCAAGCATTATCAAACCCTGATTTACTTTTTAACACTAACACTACCAATATTACTAGTACTAACACTACAGATGGTACTTGGTATTTTTATAATAACAATTCTATAAGTTTAGGATTTTCAGAATTTGTACGTCGTTGGGGAAGCAGACCATCAGAAGATAATTGGAGAAGAAAAGATAAACAACAAATTGCTTTTACCAACGACCCCACCAACCCAAACCCAAACGCAGGGCCAAATCCTGTAACTGCCGATGGACAAATAGATACAGAATCTATTAAAAATAGATTTTTAGCAGGGTTACCTCTAACTGCAGCTTTAAAAGATACATCCAACAAAAAAATAGAAACAGCCATCTATAACATAGGCTATTTTTATCGGGATGAAATTGCCGATACCAAACGAGCAACTGAGTATTTTGAAAAACTTTTAACTCGTTTCCCAAATACCCCTTTTAAAGTAGAAGCTTATTATGAGTTATTAAAGATTAATAACGAATTGAAAAACCAAGATCGCGCTGCTTTCTACGAACAAAAGATATTAAACGAATTCCCGGGTAGTGTATATGCAAACATCATTAGCAATCCCGAACCTCAACCCAAAGAAAACTTTTTGATTTTGGCAACTGAGTTTCAATACGAAAGTGCCTTTGAAGAATATCTAGCAGGAAACTTTGAGAACGTTTTGCTGTGTGCAGCTGAATTTGACAAAGAGAATGCAGAACCCGAAGTTCAAGCAAAATTTGCTTTGTTAAAAGCCATGGCAATTGGTCATTTGCAACCATTGGCTCCTTTTGAAACGGCTTTAAAAACCGTTATGGAGGAGTTCCCAAATACCGAAATAGCCAATAGAGCCATTGCAATAAATAGCGCAATTAATTTAAATAGAGAAGAATATCAGGCCAGAAACGTAGCATTAATCGTAGATGAAACAGGCGGGTTAATAGCAACGGCACAACGTTTCGACGAGATGGAAAGGCTAAGGTTAGAAAACGAAGAATACCAACGTTTACTAGGAATTGAACTTCGTAGGTTTAAATCCCCAAGAATAGATTCGAGGTATAAAATGTTAATTTCTATTTATGACAATAAAATAAACCTGAACAGTACCCGCTTAGGAATAAGTCGTTTTAATCGTAAACATTACCGACAAGCAGATTATAAAATCGTTACCACACCTATATCTAAAGAATTACAATTACTTACGGTACAAAGTTTCGAAAACCCGGTTATTGCCTTAGAGTATTATGAAAAATTCATCTCAGAATTGAGAGATATTATTCGGTTACCCTCTTTTAAGTACGAGCTATTTCTTATTACCGAAGAAAACTTAAATCTAGTTTCTAATCGCACAGAAATGAGCAATTACAGCAACTATTTTAGAGTGGTTTTTGAGAATGAAATTAAGCCTTTCGTAACTGCGGTAAGAAATCAAAAAATAGAAATGGATGCTTTGGCAACTTTAGAAGCAGATAGAGATAAAAACACCCAATCATTGCCTAGAAACACAAGTGGTAATCTCAACCCCGATGAAAAAGGAAATACCAATGTAATCAATCCAAAAATTAACCCCACTATCCCAAATACTGGTGTTGCACCTATTTTAGGGAATAGAGAAGTAATATCATTTGCAAAATCTGCAGATGAAGTACCCTACTATTTGGTAATTGCTGTTCCGGACAGAGAAATGAATTTAAATGCTGTAAGATTAGGCATTAGCCAATTTAATCGCAGAGAGTTTACTGCAAAACCTTACCGACATAATTCTAAAACATTACCAGACGGCACCCAAATGGTTTATGTATCTACCATATCAAATAAAAAAGAAGCAAGTTTGTATTGGACCAGATTTAACCAAAATAGCAATGAAATCTTACGAATTGGTACTTCTGTTTATCAACATTTTATTATTAGTGCCGATAATTTTGAAAAACTTACGAACTTCGATGCCATTATACAATACTCAGAATATTACCGAAGCAACTTTTAAAAGATGAACAAAACCCAACTAACTGCTGAAGACTTAAAAAAATACATCCGCACCTTTTGGTACATTATTATTGGCGGAATCTTATTTGCTGCCCTTTTTTTAACTCTAATTGGATTAGGAGCATTTGGTAAATTACCCTCTTTTGTTGAGTTAGAGAATCCGAAAAACAGCTTAGCCACTGAGGTTAGATCTGCAGACGGCAAAGTTTTAGGAACCTATTACCGACAAAATAGATCGTATACTAAATACGAAGAGTTATCTCCAAACATTATCAATGCCCTAATTGCAACCGAGGATATTCGGTATTACGAACACTCAGGAATTGATATCAAAAGAACTTTTACCATTATTTTTTATAATCTAGCTGGTAATAGACAAGGCGCAAGTACCATCACCCAACAATTGGCATTAAACTTATTTTCTGAGGAAGGCCGCTCGCGCAGTACATTAAAACGCGGCATCCAGAAACTAAAAGAATGGATAACAGCCGTAAAATTAGAGTACAACTATACCAAAGAAGAAATCATTACCATGTATTTAAATACGGTTGATTTTGGAAATAATTCGTTTGGTATAAAAGCAGCAGCCAGAACGTATTATAATACCACGCCAGATAAATTAACCATAGATCAATCGGCAGTATTAATTGGTTTACTAAAAGGTACTACTATATTTAACCCAATTCGCAACCCGAATAGATCGACAGCTAGAAGAAATACCGTTTTATATCAAATGAATAAGAATAAATTCATTGACGATGAAACTTATGAAATATTAAAAAATTCAACAACTGAATTAGATTATCAACCCACCGACCATAACGAAGGATTAGCTCCCTATTTTAGAGAATATTTACGTATAGAAATAACCAAAATGCTCAGGGATGGAACCATAAAAAATAAACCCGATGGCACCCCATATGATTTGTATAGAGATGGTTTAAGAATTTACACCACCATCCACTCCGATATGCAACGCTATGCCGAAGAAGCAGAAAAAGAGCATTTAGCAGTCTTACAGAAACAATTTTTTGACCATTGGAAAGGACGTGTGCCCTGGGAAAAAGTACCCGAAGTTATTGGACAAGGTATGCGTCGTTCGGATAGATATTTAGCCTTAAAAAATGCCGGTGCATCAGAAGATTCTATCAAAAGAGAATTTGATAAACCAATTAGAATGTCTGTTTTTTCATGGAAAGGGGATATCGATACGGTAATGTCGCCGTTGGATTCGGTGAAATATTACAAAATGTTTTTACGCTCTGCTATGATGTCTATGGAACCACAAACCGGATACATTAGAGCATGGGTTGGGGGAATTAATTACAAACATTTTAAATACGATCAAGTAAAAGACGGAGCAAGGCAAGTAGGTTCTACTTTTAAACCATTTGTTTATACTGTTGCGATAGATAATGGATTTTCACCGTGTTTTCAGATAGAAAATCGGCCCGTTGTTTTCGAAGATTTTAATAATTATTCACCCAAAAACTCAGATAATAAAACCGGCGGAGTTTATACTGTAAGGCAGGGATTAGCACGTTCGGTAAATATTATAACCGCTTATCTAATTAAACAAGTTGGGCCAAAATCCGTTGCCGATTTAGCTAAACGAATGGGTCTCACAGGTGATATACCAGCTTATCCGTCCATTGCATTAGGCGTTACAGATGTAACGATTTACGATATGGTTGGGGCTTACAGCGTGTATGCCAACAAAGGAATTTGGACAGAACCAACCTATTTAATTAGAATTGAAGATAAAAACGGAAATCTACTCTACAATAAAGTTCCCCGAAAACGAGAAGTATTAAGCGAACAAACTGCCTATGTGATGTTATACATGTTAGAAGGAACCACTACTTTGCAAGGAGGTACTGGTCAAAGATTGCGTTTCCGATATGGGTTTACCAATCCAATAGCAGGAAAAACCGGAACAACTCAAAATAATTCGGATGGTTGGTTCATGGGTATTACCCCACAGCTTGTAACCGGAGTTTGGACTGGGAACGAAGATCGTGGCGTACATTTTAGATCCATTAATTTAGGTGAGGGAGCAAACATGGCATTGCCGGTTTGGGCGCTATACATGCAAAAGGTTTATAAAGATCCTAAACTGAATTACTCTAAAGGACCATTTGAAGCACCCATTGGAGGAGTAAACATTGAATTGAATTGCGACATGTATAATCAAAGTAGGATTAAAAGAGACGACCGCGATGACCGACTCGGATTTTAATGTTTTAGCATTTTATGATGCTTTTCGATCCTCAAAAAATCCTACAAAAATTACCTAAAAAACCGGGTGTTTATCAGTTTTTTAATGCGGATGGGGAGTTAATTTACGTTGGCAAAGCAAAGAGTTTAAAAAATCGCGTACAATCTTATTTCAATAAGGAAAATTCGCAGACTAATGCCAAAACCAAAATCTTGGTTAGCAAAATACGCGACATACAATTTACCATTGTTGATACCGAAATAGATGCTTGGTTGCTAGAAAATAACCTCATCAAAAAACATCAACCCAGATATAATATTTCGTTAAAAGACGATAAAACCTATCCTTCTATTTGCATAAAGAAAGAACGATTTCCTCGTATTTTCATGACCCGTAATGTGATTCGGGATGGTTCAACTTATTTTGGTCCGTATGCCTCACTAAACATGATGAGAACCATCTTGGATTTGGTAAAGGATTTATATCCACTACGAACGTGCAGTTTGCATTTAAGTAAAGAAAATATCGAGGCAGATAAGTTTAAAGTATGTTTAGAATATCAAATTGGGAACTGCAAAGGGCCATGCCAAAATTTTCAATCGGAAGCAGATTACGCCAAAAACATTGAAGACATACAGAATATTCTGAAAGGCGAAATTGGCAGTGTGCTTAAAGGATTGCACCAGCAGCTAAAATCTGCGGTTGATGCAATGGATTTTGAATTGGCTCATCAGCTTAAATTTAAAATAGAATCACTAGAAAATTATCAGAGTAAATCTGCCGTAGTTAGCACTATTATTCATAATGTGGATGTTTTTTCTATAGCTTCAGATGAGCGGTATGCGTTTGTAAACTATTTGAGAGTAGCCAAAGGTACTATCATCCAAACGCAAACCATCGAACTAAAAAAACGATTGGATGAAACAGATGCAGAATTGCTGAGTTTAGCTATTTCGGAGTTTAGGCAACGTTTTGGTAGCACGGCCAAAGAAATTGTGGTTCCGTTTCCTATGATTTTGGAGGATGAAAACATAAAATTTACCGTTCCAAAAGCAGGTGACAAAAAAAAATTAATAGAGTTATCTCTAAAAAATGTGCTCTATTATAAAAAATCTAAACTGGAGCAATACGAAAAACTAAACCCCGAATTACGGACGAATAGAATTTTAACCCAACTACAAAAAGATTTACGTTTAACCGAATTGCCTCGCCACATCGAATGCTTTGATAATTCTAACTTTCAGGGAAAGTATCCGGTATCTGCCATGGTACTATTTAAAGATGCAAAACCATTGAGAAAAGAATACAGGCACTATAATATTAAAACAGTAGAAGGCCCCAATGATTTTGCTTCGATGGCTGAAGTAGTTTACAGAAGATACAGCCGCTTAATAGAAGAAAATGCACCACTACCTAACTTAATTGTAGTGGATGGCGGCAAAGGTCAGTTAAGTGCCGCGTTAGAAAGTTTATCCAAACTAAAACTAAACAAAAAAATACCCATCATAGGCATTGCAAAACGTTTAGAAGAAATCTATTATCCTAGCGATTCTTTCCCATTATATCTCGATAAGAAGTCGGAATCACTTAAAATAATACAATACATGCGGGATGAAGCACATCGGTTTGGCATAACATTCCATCGGAACAAAAGAAGCAAAGGCACCATAGTTACCGAA
>JBGTLU010000055.1:0-5757 GCA_041743935.1 Sphingobacteriaceae bacterium | reverse complement strand
CCGCATCAGCCAAGGCCGATTTTTTAGTAGGAAACTTTTTACAAGTTCGTAAGTGCTGAAATTTTCGTCTCGCTGTAGCGAAGCATCGCTACGACACGGGACGTGGTAATCTGTTTCCATGATTGTAAATAATTTAATAATTGAAGTTTTGGGGTTGATTTGATTGTTTTTCTACTGCCGTAGGCATTACTTTTTTTCTGTAGCTAAAAAAAGTAATCAAAAAAAGCCACGGCCGATTTTTGGATAGTGAACTCTTCCTACACTTACAACTAGTTTACTTGTTTTATCTCCACATAAAACCACTCAGTTGGTACTCTAAACTCTTTGGTGTTTTTCAGTTTGATGCTTTTCCAGTCGTTGGTAGCAGTTACCATGCTGTATTTTCCGTTTTCGGTTTGTAGCTTAATGGGCATAGAAAAGTTAGGAACGGTAGTTTTCCAACGGTATTTTACTTCGTTGTTTAGTAATTGATACTCCAAAACCGGGATGCTGGCATTGCGTAAATACTGATCGAAAACAGGGATTAAATCCATCCCGATATTATCGGAAAAATATTTTTCTATTTGAGCCGATGTAACGATTTGTTTTTTATGTTCAACGGCTAAATTTTTAATGATTTTCCACCATTTTTCGTCGTTATTTACTATGCTTCGTAGAGTATTTAATACCATAGCCCCTTTGTAGTACATATCGCCAGAACCTTCGCTGTTTACATTATAAGTACCAATAATTGGTTCTTTGTTTTCTATGTTTTTCTTAATTCCGTTTAAATATTCTAAGGCTTTATCTTTCCCCCATCGGCATTCTACATATACTGCTTCGGTGTAAACGGTAAAACCTTCGTGTATCCACATATCGGCAATATCTGCCGTAGTTAAACTATTGCCAAACCATTCGTGCCCACTTTCATGAATCGTTATGTAATCAAACAATAGACCAATGCCCGTACCTGATAAATCGGAGCCTAAATATCCCATTCGGTATTTATTACCATAGGCAATGGCACTTTGGTGTTCCATCCCTAAATATGGGGTCTCTATTAATTTAAATCCATCTTTCCGGAAAGGATATTCCCCAAATTTTTCTTCGAAGCAATCCATCATGGGTTTTACCTCGGCGAAGTGTTTTTTAGCACGTTCTACATTATAGGGCAACACGTAATAATCTAAACTAAGTCCATTGTGTACGTCTTGTATGTGGGCATAATCTCCAATGTTTACCGTTACGTTGTAATTGTTGATGGGGTTGCTTACAAACCATTCGTATTTCAAGTAATCATTTTCTGTAGGGGTTACACTTCGTAATCTTCCGTTAGAGATATTTTTTAGATGTTTTGGCACTGCCACAGCAATGCGCATGCTATCTGGCTCGTCGCTTTGGTGGTCCTTATTTGGCCACCACATACTGGCGCCGGTACCTTGACAAGCTACGCCAATCCAATCTTTTCCGTTATCATCCGCACTCCAAACAAATCCGCCGTCCCAGGGAGCTCTTCTGGCGGTTTGTGGTCTGCCCGAATAATAAAATGCTATGGCATGCTTGCTTCCTTTTTTTAGTTTTTGGGGGATGGTAATGAATACGGCACCAAACTCGCGCTCATATGTCAATTCTATGTCATTCCAAATGATTTTATCTACCCGCATGTTTGGGAATAAATCCACTTGCATCCGTTCAAAATCGTTTACAACAGTAAAATGAATGGTGTTACTACCGCTTAATTCTCTTGTTTTTGGGTTGATACTTATATCGAGATTATAGAAAGTAACATCGTATGCATTACGCTCTGGACTTAACATGCCACGCAACGAATCTGCCCGTGAAAATTGTTTTCGTCCTTGCAATAACTGCGCATAACTGCTTTGCCAAATCGTACTCAACAACAAAAAAAGAATTATTTTCTTCATGATATAAATATAAAAGCCCCAAGTTAATTAACTCGGAGCTTTGTGTAACAAAATAGGTTCCAAATTTTTAATCTTCCGGGAAATCATGGAAAACGATGATGCCATAATACCCGCCAGTAAAGCCCGTTTTAAACTTCCGAACTTTTACTTCAAATCGGTATTCATCGTTACGCTCGGGGCGCAAAACCACCGAAGCAAACTCAGGGCTAACTATATCTCTGGCTTCTTCAATCCAATCGTCACCAGATTTCCGGTACACAATTAAATCTACCGATTCGATGGCATTTTTATCGCCAAAAGCAATGATGCCGTAATTGTAGGCGCTGGTTAACGTACGAACCGATGATTTGCTGCTAAACAACAAATCATACTCTATTCTCACAATTTCATATTCTTTTTCTTGTAGAAACGTGATGTAGGTTTCGGCTTGCCTATATACCGGATAAATATCCTGCGCTTTAGCAGGAGCATTTAGCAATTGGAGTATTGCAATGCTAGCAACGTATACTTTTAGTTTTCTCATTATGTTGGGTTTTAATATCAAAATAAAAAAAAGCCCCTAGTATATACAATACGTGTTGCTAGGTATTTTTTGAATTACATCCCCGATTCTTTATCTAAATATTGTTGCACAATTTCGATGGCGTTGGTTACTACATCGCTAAGAGCAATGATAAAGGTGCCTGGTTTTGCCATGTTGATGGCATGTTTAATGGCTTCAATTTCTTTTGGTATAATTTCATAGGATTTCTTTTTATCTACCGAATGAATTCCTTCTAAGATTAAATCAATGATTTCTTGTTCTTGGCGGCCACGTAAGTGTTTCTCTTGCCTAATAATAATATGATCAAACATGCTTGCAGCTAATGCACCGCATTCTCGGATGTCTTCGTCTCTTCTATCTCCCACACCGGCAATTATCCCCACTTTTTGGGGTGCATCTACTTTGCTTAGGTAATCGGCAACGGCACGATATCCGGCAGGGTTGTGAGCAAAATCAATCATGACCCTAAAATCTTTAAACTCAAAAATATTCATGCGGCCCGGGGTTTGAGCTGCAGAAGGGATGAAGGTTTCTAAAGATAGACGCATGTCTTCTGTCTTAAATCCGGATAGATAACCTGCTAAAGTTGCTGCCAATACATTGGCTATCATAAAAGTAGCTTTACCTCCCATGGTTAATGGTATGGTGGTTACTTTTTCTACTCGTATTTTCCAATCGCCTTTTTTAATGGTTACAAATCCATTTTCATAAATGGCTGCAAGGCCTCCTGCTTTACAATGCTTTTTAATTACCGGATGGTTTTCATCTAAACTGAAATAAGCAATTTTACAGTCTAAATCATTGGCCATTTTTACGCACCATTCATCTTCGGCATTTAAAATAGCCCATCCATCTTGTTTTACACTTCGTGGCACCACAGATTTTACTCTGGCTAAATCTTCGAGAGTATGTATATCCGATAAGCCTAAATGATCTTCCTGAATATTGGTTACAATGGCTATATCGCAACGAGAAAAGCCTAAACCTGCTCGTAAAATACCACCGCGTGCAGTCTCTAAAACAGCAAACTCTACCGTTGGGTCTTTGAGAATAAACTCTGCGCTGAAAGGACCTGTAGTATCGCCTTTTTCTAACATTTGGTTTTGCACATAAATACCATCTGAAGTAGTAAACCCTACTCTATATCCTTGATTTTTGACAATATGAGCAAGCAAACGAGTGGTTGTAGTTTTACCGTTGGTACCGGTAACTGCAATGATTGGAATACGCGATGATTTTCCAGGAGGATAAAGCATATCTATAACAGGTGCAGCAACATTTCGTGGCAAACCTTCACTAGGGTCGAGGTGCATGCGGAAGCCTGGTGCAGCATTTACCTCTAAAATTACTCCACCAGTTTGAGTTAATGGTTGGCTTAGGTTTTTAGCCATGATATCAATCCCACAAACATCTAATCCTATTACTCTAGAAATACGTTCGCAAATAAATATATTTTGCGGATGCACTACATCAGTCATATCTACTGAAGTGCCACCCGTACTTAAATTAGCAGTAGATTTTAATGGAACTAATTCTCCTTTAGGCAAAATAGTAGTTAAATCATATCCTTTTTTAGATAAGAGGTCAAGCGTATCTTTGGTTACACTAATTTCCGTAAGCACGTTTTCATGACCATATCCTCTTCGTGGGTCGCTATTTTCTATTTCAATTAATTGCTCAATGGTACTTTTACCATCGCCTTTTACATGTGCCGGTATACGTTGCGCTGCAGCAATAAATTTGTTATCAATAACTAAAACTCTAAAGTCATACCCGGTAATAAAACGCTCTACAATAACTCTTCTGGAATAATTTTTTGCATGATGAAAAGCTTCTAATGCTTGTTCATCGGTTTTAACATCAATGGTAGCGCCTTTTCCGTGGTTGCCATCTATTGGTTTAAACACTAGAGGATAACCCAGCTTTTTTATCGCAAGATCTAAATCTTCTTCATCAAATATTACTACTCCTTTTGCAACTGGGATGGCAGCTCCCTCCAACATTTTTTTAGTTTGTTCTTTGTTGCAAGCAATATCTACGGCGATGTTACTGGTTTTATCGGTTATGGTTGCTTGGAATCTGCGTTGATAAACGCCATACCCTAATTGTATTAAAGAATTAGACCCTAATCTTATCCATGGAATATCTCTGGCAACTGCTTCGTCTACAATAGATGCTGTACTTGGCCCTAATCTTTCCTCTTCACGCAGCTCGCGCATTTTCTGAATATCATCTGCTAAATCATAGTCGGTATTATCTATTAAAGCTTGAGCAATTCTAACGGATGCTTCGGCAGCATACATGCCCGCTTTTTCTTCTAAATAACTAAATACAACATTGTAAACGCCAGGGGTTTTGGTTTCTCTTGTTCTACCAAAACCAGTATCCATACCGGCAAGAGTTTGTACCTCGAGCGCAATATGTTCTATTACGTGTCCCATCCAAGTGCCACGTTTTACTCTAGAGAAAAATCCACCCGGTACGCCTTCTGAGCAGCGATGCTCATACATAGTGGGGAACAATTTTTCCAATCTTTCACCAAAACCATCTATTTTATTGGTAGGCCTTTGCTCAATATCTTCTAAATCTAATCGCATTTGGATTAGTTTTTTACGATTAACGCTCCAAACATTGGGTCCGCGCAAGGCCTGAATACTTATTATTTTCATACGATAGGTTACTTTAATGAGGTAAATTTTGGCATAATTTAAGAAACTTTATTTCATCTTAACAAGTAAAAAAAATCTTAGTCCATTATTTTTAAAGAATTGTTGAAATAGAAATGCAAATAATTTATGCATTGAAAACTTAAGAGATTACATTTGCATAAATTTATTATTAATTTAGTACTAAGGATATGCAGCCAACCGGAAAGTTGATTATCATTGGGGGAGCGGTTGATAAAGGGAGTTTCTCTGAACAGAATTTAAACCAGCCGAATACAATTAATTTTTTTGAAGAAGGAATTCTACATAGAATTTTAGAGGAATCTGCCCCAAAAAATCCTCGAATAGAAGTACTTACTACTGCTTCACTAATCCCCAAAGAGGTAGGAAGAGAATACATCAAAGCTTTTAATCTGCTGGGTTCTAACAATGTAGGAGTTATGAACATTGAAAGCCGAGAAATGGCAAACAGCAAAGAAATTTGTGATAGATTAACAGATGCTGATGTATTAGTGATGACTGGAGGTGACCAGCTAAGATTAACTTCAATCTTAGGCGGCACCAATTTCCATGAGATTTTAATCGATAAATATCAAAATACTCCGTTTTTATTAGCCGGAACTTCGGCAGGTGCAGCAGCTTG
>JBGTLU010000054.1:0-2449 GCA_041743935.1 Sphingobacteriaceae bacterium | reverse complement strand
AAAGACGTTGTGGACTCCTTTGAATTAAGTGATGATTATAGCATCGTAGAAGTGAATGTCCCCAAGCGCTACGACGGAAAAACAATCAAAGAGATTCGAATACGACAGACATACAATCTTTTGGTGTTAACCTCTATTGCCAATACACAGACGAAAAGTATTATTGGTAAAACAAAAAATGTGGTGGAAGTAAAAGGTGTTGCAAGCCCTGATAATAAACTTAACAAGGACGATATTCTCGTGGTTTATGGCTCAAATAAAGATATTAAAAGATTTTTAAAAGATGAATAAATTTAATAAAGTGCCCACTTGGCTAATGATTATTACCATTCTCTTGACTTTTTCATGTAGAGATAAATTTCACGAACAACAACTTAAAGAGCGAGCCCGACTGCAAGACAGTATCGATAGGACAGCAGCAGGACTAACGTTACAGATCGAATACGATAAGTTTGAGATCATAACTTTTGACGGATGTGAGTATTTAATTCATAAAGAGCAGCCGGATAACAATAAGGCCTTGGGTTTTATGGCACACAAAGGAAATTGTAAAAATCCGATACACTGTAAATCGGAATAAAACACAGTTCTTGCAATAAGTAAATGCTTGTTATCAACTAATGTATCGGAGTGCTTCTGAAAATTCTTGTACAAGAATCTACATTTGCTGTTCATAAACAATCCCTTTCTAGGTCCATTCTTCATCCTGAAGATTTTGTATATTAGCGTTAAAAGAGACTTAACCGTAATATTTTGATTATAATAATGTTGCCATCCCAGTTAAGAAAATGAAAACTAACATATTAACCATTGTTTTATTAATCGGAATTTCAAGCTTTGTAAATGCTCAAGACAAATTGGGCACAAATGAAATGGTGGGATTCTCCTGTGGTTTCGCAGGCTCTCCTACCAAAACTGTAGAAATATTCACAACGAAACTGCATAGTGAAAATTATGAATGGATTGCTAAACAATTGACCTCTGAAAATAAGGCTGAAAAGTATATGTCAGTTATCACTCTTGAAAAACTAAATGAACTCGGTAAATACAAACTCAAAGAAACTGAATTGAAATTGATCGCGGAAATTAAAAAATCGATTGAAGTGATTTCCGTTTGTTCTGGCTGTACTTATTTTCGAGAAATCGAAATGAAACATATGTTTACGTTTGAAATGCTAAATATGGCAAGTTTGTGGCTGGACCATACTATTAAAATCGAATAAAAAACTGGTGTCACACCGTGAAAAGATAATTGCTCGGCTCTATCCCAAGTGGAATTTCGACAGATCCGTACTCTACATAAATACCAATTCCACTTCATACAGAATTATTATCAAGTTCATCTTTCGACATGAAGATATTTGTATATTAGCACTATAATAGAGATAACCACAATATTAGATTATAAAGATGTTGTGCTGCAAATATATAGAGCATGAAAAAACTAACTTTAGTGGCCTTTCTTATTTTAGGAACTATCAACGCAATTGCTCAAATAACCAATGTTGAGATAAAATTTACGCTACCAACAGTTTTGAGTGAGTCATCGGGAGCCATTTTTTTTAATGATAGGCTTATAACTCACAATGATTCAGGTAATGAAAATAAACTTTATGAATTAGATACAATTTCACAGGCAGTGACCAGAATTATTACCATCGATAATGCCACAAATTTAGACTGGGAAGCACTTACACAAGATGACTCTTCGATTTATGTTGGAGATATCGGAAATAACAATGGAAATAGAACGGATTTAAAAATTTATAAAATAGATAAAAACGACTTTCTAAACGCTACCAATGTAACTTCAGAATTAATAAACTTTAACTATTCTGATCAGACTGATTTTACAGCCAACCCCAATAATACCGAATGGGATTCTGAAGCACTAATTGCTTTTGATACAAATCTCATCTTATTGACTAAAAATTGGGTGAATGGAGTCACCAAGGCTTACACAATTCCAAAAGATAGTGGCACTTATGCAGTGAATCCCCTAACCACTGCTTTAACCAGTGGAGGGCTAATAACTGATGCCACTTACAACCAACTAACAGGAAAACTATATGCAGTAGGTTATAATGCGACACTACAACCGTTTGTTTGGGTTAGTGAAAACTTTGCGGGTGACGACATCTTCTCAGGAACAAATACACAAATAACACTTTCAAGTTTGGGATTTGAACAGGTAGAAGCAATTACACATATAAGTGCCAACAGATATTTGATGACATCCGAATCGTTTAATTTTCCTCCATTTTCGGAGGATGCAAAGATAATGGCATTTTCTACAAATGACACTGTGTTATCCTTAGAAGAACCATCTTTTAGTCAAGTTAGCATCTATCCAAATCCTGTTAAGGACATATTAACTATCGATGGGGTGAAATTTGTTTCTGTGAAAATCTATGATACAGCTTCAAGACTTATATATCATAGCAATAAC
>JBGTLU010000053.1:0-66018 GCA_041743935.1 Sphingobacteriaceae bacterium | reverse complement strand
TGGTTTCGTAGCTTAACTGAATAGAGCATCTGACTACGGATCAGAAGGTTACAGGTTTGAATCCTGTCGAGACCACAAATAATGTTATTATCATTAAGCCTTTTCGCTACATGCGGAAGGGCTTTTAAATTTAAACAATGCCTATGTATAACATCGTGCTGTTTGGCCCTCCCGGGGCAGGTAAAGGAACTCAATCACAGAAACTGATAGATAAGTATGGCTTAGTACATTTATCTACCGGAGATATTTTAAGATCAGAAATTGCGGCAGGTACTCAATTAGGAGCCGAAGCCAAGAAACTAATGGATAAAGGAGTTTTAGTTCCAGATGAAGTGGTAATTGGCATGATCAGCAATAAGTTAGATGCAAATAAACATGCAAAAGGGTTTATTTTCGATGGATTTCCGCGCACAGTAGAACAAGCAAAAGCATTAGATCAATTGTTAGCAACAAAAAATACTGCAATATCGGGCATGATAGCTTTAGTGGTGGACGATGAAGAGTTGGAAAAAAGACTTTTATTACGAGGAAAAGATTCGGGTAGGGCAGATGATGCTAATCCGCAAGTAATTAAAAACAGAATTACAGAATATCAGAATAAAACTACACCTGTAGCCAATTATTACCAACAGCAAGACAAATTTACCAGTGTAAAAGGCATTGGTTCTATCGACGAAATATTTGAAGATATTTGTAGCGTAGTAGATTCCTTTTAATCCTTCTTAAAAATTATTGTAGTGTCCGGAAGTTCAAATTTTGTTGATTACGTTAAGATTTGCTGCCGTACAGGTGCCGGAGGGGCAGGCTCTATGCATTTTCATAGAGATAAACATACTGCCTTAGGCGGTCCGGATGGTGGGGATGGAGGTAGAGGAGGTCACATCATCTTACGTGGTAACACCCAATTCTGGACCCTACTTCATTTAAAATACCGTAAGCATGTAATTGCTGAGGCCGGTCAAAACGGGCAAGGAGGTAATAAAACCGGTGCACGAGGTAAGGATGAAATTTTGGACGTTCCTTTAGGAACCATTGCCAAAGATGCCGAAACCGGAAAAGTATTATTTGAAATAACCAAAGACGGACAAGAAGAAATTTTGTTGGAAGGTGGCAGAGGGGGGCTTGGAAACTGGCACTTCAGAACATCTACCAATCAAAATCCACATTATGCCCAACCCGGAGAACCCGGAAAAGAAGTTTGGAATATTTTGGAATTAAAACTTTTGGCAGATGTTGGCTTGGTTGGCTTTCCGAATGCCGGAAAATCTACCTTACTATCCGTGGTTTCTGCTGCAAAACCAGAAATTGGCGATTATGCCTTTACTACCTTAGTGCCTAATTTAGGTATAGTTCGATACCGGGATGAAAAATCGTTTGTAATGGCGGATATTCCCGGAATCATTGAAGGAGCTTCTGAAGGTAAAGGCTTAGGAATTAGGTTTTTGCGCCACATTGAACGTAACTCCGTTTTATTGTTTATGATACCTGCCGATGCTAAAAACATTAAGGATGAATACCGAATTTTATTAAACGAGTTAGAAAAATTCAATCCCGAAATGTTGGATAAACCACGTGTGTTGGCTATAACAAAATCAGATATGTTGGATGAGGAGCTTACCACCGAATTAAAGAAAGAATTACCCGAAAATATTGCGTGTGTTTTTATCTCATCTGTAGCTCAAAAAGGATTAGACGAGTTAAAGGATTTAATCTGGAAAGCAATTAATTTCTAACAGGTTTTGGCTATTTATCTCCATGACAAAAGGTAATCCTACTCCCAAAAAACTTAATGAGAATTTAATCATCTTGATATTGGCAGCTATACAGTTTGCCAATGTGTTAGATTTTGTGATCGTTATGCCACTTGGCCCTCATTTAATCCGAGCATTTGAAATTACGAATCAACAATTTGGGATGATTGTATCTTCCTACACGTTCAGCGCTGGTATATTTGGGTTTTTAGCTGCATTTTTCATCGATAAATTTGATCGAAAAAGTGCTTTACTCACCCTTTTAATTGGGTTTACCATTGGAACTTTACTCTGTGCCATTGCCAATAGTTATGTATTTTTAATTTCTGCCCGAATTGTTGCCGGTATGTTTGGTGGTGCCATGGCTGCCTTGGTTTTATCCATAGTGGGTGATATTATACCGTATGAGCGCAGAGGAGCTGCTATGGGAAAAGTCATGTCGGCATTTGCGGTTGCATCCGTAATTGGCGTTCCGATTGGTTTGTTTTTAGCTAATAAATTCGATTGGCATACCCCGTTTTTTGCTCTCACTGCATTTAGTGCAGCCATTTGGATAGTAGCTTATTTTTTGTTGCCTTCTGTAAACGGACACGTAGAAAAATCAAAATATATAAAACCTATACAAACTGTAAAGAGCATTTTAACCAACCCAAATCAGTTAAAAGCATTGGTTTTAATGATGATTTTAATGATAAGTGGGTTTACAGTAATTCCTTACTTGGCTCCTTTTTTGGTTAGTAACGCAGGCTTACCCGAATCCGAATTAATGTATGTTTATTTGTTTGGAGGAGCATTTACCTTGGTTTCTTCCATTTTAATCGGTAAACTTTCTGATAAGTATGGTAAGCTAAGAATGTTCACCATATTTAATTTTTTATCCATTATTCCAATAATAATCGTCACCAATTTAGTAGAACTACCGGTAGCAACTACGTTAGTCATTACTACATTTTTCTTCATTTTGGTTTCGGGCAGATCGGTTCCGGTGGTGGCTATTATTACAGCTAGTGTACAGCCCGAAAAGCGAGGCAGTTTTATGAGTTTAAATAGCTGTGCACAACAATTATCGGCGGGTTTTGCATCTTTTATTGGTGGGATATTAATTACCACCACTACAACAGGTAAAATGGAAAACTATTGGATGGCAGGAGTAGTTGCCGTTGTAGCAACTCTAATTGCCTCGCTTTTGATCCGAAAAGTAAAACCAATAAATCAAAAGGACGAAGAATTAAAAATTAACTCTGCATCAAATTAAGCAGTGTTTTCCAAGGAGAGTTATCTAATTTCTTGAGTGCATTTTCTCTTCCATTTGTACCCATTTCTTTCCATTTATCTTTTAATTCCCAAGCTTTTTCCATGGCAATTGAAAAATAATCAATGGAGGATGATGGAGCTAAAAATCCATTGACGCCATCTTGTACCCATTCGCTATTTCCTCCAACATCACTGGTAACTGCTGCTCTGCCACAGCAAACTGCTTCTAGTAACGAAAGTGCAGAGCCTTCGCTTACAGAAGGTAATACCATTAGGTGATTATGCTTCCAAATTTCAGTTACTTTAAATACAAAACCATGAAAAGTAATCTTATCCTCTATCCCAAAATGTTTACTTAATTTAATTAGATATTCTTGATCAGGTCCATCGCCATAAAGATTTAAGTGCCAATTTCTATCTTTCCATTTATCACCTGATAAAACCTCAAAAAGCAAATCTTGTCCTTTAAAATTGCATTGTAACCTGGCAACACATGCAAAATTTGCAGTATTTGTATTGGGATATTCAATGAGATTTACTCCGGTATTTGTTACCGGATTATTTATGAGTATCGATTGCTTTAAGGGTTTACATAATTGTCTTCGAATAGAGTTTAAATTTCTCTCCGAAACAAAATATAATTTTTGGGCATTCTCAAAAATTTCGGCCGTTGGTGTAAGGATGTGTTCGTATACTCCTCCAACATCCACACTGTGTTGACTCAATATATGGTAAGGGATTTTCTTAATTTTTAATGTTTCAAATAACCCTAAATTACTAATGGCATCGTGGGTATTGCCTTGGTTTATTAAAACAATCTGAGGTTTAAATTGAAACAACGATTTGTACTCATTGATGGAATTTTTTAAATAACGCTGTGCTAATTTGAAGTATGCTTTTTGGAAAACTCCTAAATCCGTTTGATAATGTTCTCTGAAATCAACGGTAGCCCCTAGTTCCTGTAATTCTTTTATTTCATCCGGAATTAATCCCCATCCAAAAACAGAAATAAATACTTTGTGATTGTTTTTTAAGGCTTCTTTTGCTGTTAACGACCACAACATTTCACTTCCACCCCAAGGGTCGGATCCCATTAGGGAAACAAAGGCTATTCTCATTTATTATAGGTAAATAGTAATTGTTTTTGTAAATGTAAAGCAATTGAATAAAGCTTATTGTACTATTATGTAACAACTTAGTGATGTTAGAGCTAGTATATTTACTCAGTATGCATTATCTGATTTGAGCAAGAATAATGTTCGGGAAAATATTTTATATAACAGATAATCAAATATATAAGTATTTTTTTTATATAAAATTCAAAAAAGTAAAACAAAATTACCCTGTTATGTTGTTTAACAAATACACAAAAAAGTTAAACAATATATGGAAACACAAACCTTACTAAACCTGGTTAGCATCCCAAAGGATGACCCAGTTGCGTTTACTTTCTTTACCGGTTACATGGCAATGTTTGCTGCATCGGTTTTCTTCTTTTTCGAAAGAAGTCAAGTTGAAGGTAAATGGAAAACATCATTATTAGTATCCGGATTAATTACCGGTATTGCAGCAGTGCATTATTATTACATGCGCGATTATTATGCAGCAACCGGAGAAAATCCAACAGCTCTCCGTTACATTGATTGGACACTAACCGTTCCATTAATGTGTGTAGAGTTCTATCTATTAACAAAAGCAGCGGGTGCCAGATTGAGTTTATTATGGAAACTTATTCTGGCATCTGTGTTAATGTTGGTTGCTGGTTATATCGGCGAAGCATTTAACCCAGAAGGTGGAAGCACTTCTCACTCCGTTTTGTGGGGAACCATCTCAACCGTTGGTTATGTTTACATTCTTTACACCGCATGGTTTGGTGAGGTAAAACAATTAGCCGACAAATCTAACAACCCTACTGTAATCAAAGGAATTCGTGCATTAGCATGGTTTGTTTTGGTTGGATGGGCAATTTATCCGATTGGATACATGTGTATGCCAGGTGGTTGGTTAAATACCGGTTTAGGTTGGAGCAGTTCCAATGTAGATTTATTCTATAACATTGCGGATGCTGTAAACAAAATTGGTTTCGGTTTAGTAGTGTATAACATTGCTATATCCGACAAAAAATCAGCATAAAGTACATTTAGACAAGAGCTCCGGATAAAAGGAGCTCTTGTTTTACTGTTTCAACTATGGGATACCTAATAAAAATATTAATTACAATAATCGTCTTAGTTGTTTATCATTTTGCATGGCAAACAAGTAATGCTAACATGGATTATGTAATTTGGTTAGCATTGCCGATGATGCTAATTTTTGGGATACCACACGGTGCTACAGATCATGTACTGCATAATTTCAGTTCTAAAAAAATAATCAGTAGAAAAGCTGATTTTCATTTTCTTCAGAAATATTTAATCATTCTTGTTTCTTATGCAGTGTTGTGGTGGATTACCCCAGCACTTTCACTCTTGTTTTTCCTATTTGTGTCGGCATATCATTTTGGAGAAACACAATGGCTTAAACATGGCAAACTAGGAAATGCATCTACAATTGTCAGACGATTGACATATATCTGTTGGGGGGCATCTCTTATCTGCCTTTTATTTTATTTATACCCGGCCGACACGAATTTTTATTTAAAAGATTTGTTATCACCCAATCATTTAATTTTTAACAACTCCATAGTATTAATGGTTGGATTATCTTGCCTAGTCACATGGATTGGGTTAATGTTAGTTTTTCAACATTTCAATCAAAGCCTAAAAAATATATTAGACTTTACGTTGTTAGCCGTGATATTTTACTTCAGTGATTTATTAATCGGATTCACCATTTTCTTTACACTATGGCACTCCTTAGATGCTATCTCATTGCAAATTACCGGGTTAAAAAAAATGGACCCAACTTTCTCTGTTTTTGATTTTGTTAAAGCAGCATTGCCATTTACTCTTATCAGTATTTCTGGTATCATCATGCTACTTATAGTATTCTACTTTTATCAGTCATCCATTCCTCTTATTACGGTATTTATAATTGCTATTTCGATGCTTACTCTACCGCATCATTTAGAAGTGGGAAGGTTCTATAACAGATTAAATAGTAAATAATTTTCCAAGGTATAAACGCTTTAGTATACCTGTTTTTGCCGGAATTATGTTGTTTTAATCTAGCCAAAATATCTTTGGAGATACCGATATAGATTTCTGAGTTAAACGGATTAGCTAAAGCATAAACAGATATCATCTCGGAAAATACACAAAAAAAAATGACTGCATACTTGCAGTCATTTTTAGTAGCCCGTAGGGGAATCGAACCCCTGTTTCTAGAATGAAAATCTAACGTCCTAACCCCTAGACGAACGGGCCATGTTTGTTTTTGGGATTGCAAAAGTAGCAAAAAAAACATACCTTAAAATAATTTTTAAAAAAAATCTTTTTAGAACTTTCTCGCACACTTAAATTAAATTTGAGAAGTATTAATAATCATCGAAAATGAAGAAAATTGCAATTAATGGATTTGGTCGTATTGGCAGAATTACTTTACGAAAATTGATAGAAAAAAAGATGCAGGTTGTGGCTATTAATGACTTAACTGATACTGCTACTTTAGCTCATCTCTTTAAATATGATTCTATACACAGAGGCTTTAATGGAACCGTAAGTCATGATGAAAATCACATCATCGTTAATAATATCAATATCCCAGTATTTGCCGAAAAAGAGCCCAATAAATTGCCTTGGAAATCATTGGATATTGATATTGTGTTAGAGTGCACCGGTAGATTCACATCCAGAGAGAAAGCATTGTTACACATAGAAGCCGGAGCAAAACAAGTTATCTTATCAGCTCCACCTTCCGGTAAAGACATTGATACGGTTGTATTGGGTGTAAATGAAAAAAATGTCGATTTAAAAGCAACAGTAATTTCGAATGCTTCTTGCACTACCAATAATGTTGCTCCCATGGTTAAGGTATTAAATCAAAAATGGGGAGTAGAGAGTGGTTACATTACAACTATACATTCATACACCGGCGATCAAAATTTACACGATGCGCCACATAAAGACTTGCGAAGAGCAAGAGCTGCTGCACAATCCATCATACCTACTTCCACCGGAGCTGCAAAGGCAATTACACTAATATTCCCGGAACTTACTGGCAAGCTTGGAGGCGCTGGAGTTCGTGTGCCGGTTGCAAATGGTTCCATGACAGATTTTACTTGCATTCTTTCTAAAAGCGCTAGCGTTGAAGAAATAAATGCCGCATTTAAAAAAGCTGCTGAAGGTGAGCTTAAAGGAATATTGCAATACACAGAAGATCCCATTGTATCGGTTGATATAATTGGTAATTCTTACTCCTGTGTGTTTGATGCCCAATTAACCTCCGTAGTCGGAAATCTAGTGAAAGTGGTAGGTTGGTATGATAATGAATATGGGTATTCTAGCCGTTTAGCAGATTTAGTAGAAAAGTTATAATCAGAAAATACTTATTAATTTATTTTTGCCCAAATCCCATATCCATGATTAAAACCGTAGAAAACTATTCATTTCTAAACAAAAAAGCATTAATAAGAGTAGATTTTAACGTTCCATTAGATGCTGAATTTAACATCACAGACGATAACAGGATGCAGGCGGCTGTACCAACCATTCAGAAAATTTTAAAGGATGGAGGTTCCTGTATTTTAATGTCGCACCTCGGCCGACCCAAAGAAGGTCCGGTAGAAAAGTATTCGTTAAAACACATTGTAAACCATCTATCTGCCTTATTAAATACCAATGTTTTTTTTGCTGAGGATTGCATTGGCGATAAAGCTTTTCAAGCCTCCAAAAACCTTAAACCAGGAGAAGTTTTATTATTAGAGAATCTTAGATTTTATAAAGAAGAAGAAAAAGGAGACGTACTTTTTGCAGAAAAACTTGCAAAGCATGGTGATGTTTACGTAAACGATGCCTTTGGTACTGCGCATCGGGCACATGCATCTACTACTATTGTTGCCCATTTTTTTCCAGATGACAAAGTTTTTGGATATGTAATGGCAGCAGAAATAGAAAACGCAAATAAAATCCTTAACGGTGCTGCACGTCCGCTCACAGCTATAATGGGAGGAGCGAAAGTTTCGGATAAAATTCTACTAATAGAAAAACTTTTAGATAAAGTAGATAATTTGATTATTGGTGGAGGAATGGCGTATACTTTCGCAAAAGCAAAAGGGGGTAACATAGGCAATTCTTTGGTAGAAGAAGATAAATTAGATTTAGCTTTAGAATTGATTGCCAAAGCTGAAGCTAGTAATGTGCAATTAGTTTTACCAACCGATTCTATTGTTGCAGATGCTTTTTCAAATGATGCCCAAACAAAAATTGCATCGAACGATGCCATTCCAGATGGTTGGATGGGCTTAGACATTGGTCCGGATAGCATAAAAGCTTTTCAAGAAGTAATTCAGAATTCTAAATGTGTTTTATGGAATGGCCCAATGGGAGTTTTTGAAATGAAAAAATTTGAAAAAGGAACAAAATCTATTGCCGAAGAAGTAGTAAAAGCAACATCCAACGGAGCCTTTACACTTATTGGTGGCGGCGACTCTGCAGCTGCTGTAGCAAAGTTTAATTTCTCCGAAAAAGTAAGCTATGTTTCTACAGGTGGTGGCGCATTGCTCGAGTACATGGAAGGCAAAGAACTTCCAGGGGTGAAAGCAATTTTATCCTAAATTATTTCTAACTAATTGAAGCTAAATAACTTGTAAGGTTATTTAGCTTTTTTATTTTCCCTATTATCTAGCAGATATTTTCATAAAACCCTCATTTTCTGTGGAAAACTTTTTGTGGTAAAAAGTGGTAAAAGGTGGAATTTATATCTACTTTTACCTTAAGAATTTATCAAAAATACAGAATGACAACTTTTTTAGGTGTATATGAATGTACCGCAGATGCCAAAGGCAGACTGATGATGCCCATTGCATATAAGAAACAATTGCAATCTGTTATGGATAAAGGATTTGTTCTAAAGCGTAGTGTTTTTCAAAAATGCTTAGAGTTATATAGCATAGACGAATGGGAAAAAGTGATGGCCGACATCAACAAGCTCAATCGTTTTAACAAGAAGAACATGGATTTTATTAGAATGTTCAATGCGGGAGTTAAGGCAGTGGAATTAGATTCTAATGGTCGCTTGTTGCTATCTAAAGATTTGATGGAGTTTGCCGGAATTTCAAAAGACATTGTAATGGCATCGGCAATTAACATGATTGAGATCTGGGACAAAACCCAATACGAGAAGTCTGTAAACAATCCAGCAGTAGATTTTGGCGCATTGGCGGAAGAAGTGATGGGTGGATTGCAAGATGAATAAATCTAAGTGTTAGGCTTAGGTAATTATATTTTGAAAAAAAATTACAAACAATAATATAAAAATGTATCACAACCCAGTTATGTTACAAGAATGCATAGAAGGATTAAATATCAATCCAGATGGCGTTTATGTCGACGTAACATTTGGCGGAGGCGGTCATTCAAAAGAGATACTAAAAAGACTTGTAAGTGGTAAACTGATAGCATTTGACCAAGATGCAGATGCCAAGCAGAATATTACTAACGATAAAAATTTTCTTTTTGTAGATCAAAACTTCAGATATCTTAAAAAGTATTGCCGATTACATGGTTACGCAAAGGTAGATGGTATTTTGGCCGATTTGGGCGTATCCTCTCATCAGTTTGATACACCCGAGCGAGGTTTTTCAATCCGTTTTGATGCCGATCTGGATATGCGAATGGATAAAGATGCTGATGTAACTGCAGCCAAAATCCTAAATGAGTATTCTCAAGATGAATTACATCGAATATTTGGCATGTATGGCGAAGTGCACAATGCAAAAACCCTCGCGAAGCAAATTGTTATTTCCCGCTCAAACGAGCCATTTAAAACCATAGCACAATTAAAAAAATCCATTCAGCATTTAGTAAAGAGGGGGAAAGAAAATCAATACTATGCCCAAGTTTTTCAGGCATTAAGAATTGAAGTGAACAAAGAAATGGAATCTCTGGAAGAAATGCTTTTACAAAGTGCAGAAATTCTTTCGGAAGGCGGCCGATTGGTAGTTATATCTTACCATTCTTTAGAAGATAGATTGGTAAAGAATTTTATGAGCAAAGGAAAATTTAAAGGCGAAGTAGATAAGGATTTCTTTGGAAACGATTTAAAACCTATTGCTCCATTAAGTAAAAAAGCGATAGTTCCATCGGCGCTAGAAGTTTCATTAAACTCTAGAGCAAGAAGTGCAAAACTCAGAATTGGAATAAAATTACAATGAACAAACTAAGAGAAGAGGAAAACGAACAACGCAGCCAAAGCGAAAGATCTCCAAAAAGAGGGTTCTTTTCCTTGCTATTCTCTACCGAAGTGCTGGGTTGGGAAAAAGTGGCTGCCATCATTCCGGTATTATTTTTTGCAGTCATTTTAGCCTTGTTTTATATCGGCAACAGGCACATTGCTGAAAAAAATATACGTGAGATTGAACGATTAAATGCTCAGTTAAAAGATTTAAAAACAGAATATCTGAATGCAAAATCAGAGTTAATGTATTTAAATAAACTCTCAGAAGTGGCAAAACGCGCCGAAAATATTGGTTTAAAAGAAACCATTGAGCCGCCTCAAAAACTGGTAATAAAAACGGAAAATGAAAATTAGAACCGAAATATTACTTAAAGTATACTTAATGTATCTGCTCTTGTTTGCATTTGCAATATTAATTCTGTTCAGAGTTTGGCAAATACAATACATACAAGGCGATAAATGGGCTGCCATGGCAGATAGTTTGCAAACCAAATTTTTTACTGTAGATGCAGCTCGAGGGAATATATATTCTGAAGATGGCTATATGATGGCAGCATCACTTCCAGAATATGAATTAAGGATTGATTTTAAAGCAGATGGGCTAACAGATGAACTTTTTAATAATAATGTGAATGAATTATCCAATCAACTTTCACTTTTATTCAAAGACAAATCTGCAAAAGAATATGCTCAGCTACTTAAAAATGCCAGAACTAAAGGAGAAAGGTATTTTTTACTCAAAAGAAAAGTATCTCATACACAATATAAACAGGTAAAAACTTTTCCAATTTTTAGTTTAGGTAGAAATAAAAGCGGATTAATTGCTGTACAGCAAAACAAAAGAATTTTACCATTCAAAGATTTAGCTGCGCGTACCATTGGATATAATTCAGAAAATGTACAACCTGTAGGCCTAGAGGGAGCTTATGGCGAATTTATAAATGGTAGCAATGGAAAACGATTAATGCGCAGAATTTCTGGCGCATGGATGCCTATAAATGAAGAAGAAGAAATTATTGCTACTGACGGAAGTGATATAATTTCTACCATCAACATAAACATCCAAGATGTTGCACACAACTCTTTAAAGAAACAATTAGAACTACAGGAAGCAGATTATGGCGTGGTGATTTTAATGGAAGTTGCAACCGGTGAAATTAGAGCCATCGTAAACCTTACCAAAGTACCTGGACAAGGGTATAAAGAAACGTACAACTACGCAGTTGGTTCTGCTCAAGAGCCCGGATCTACCTTTAAGTTAGCTTCCCTTATGGTGGGTTTAGATGATGGAAAATTTGATACTAGCACAGTTTATGACGTAGGCATGGCAGCCCAATATCGGAATAGAACCATGCGCGATGCTCATGCAATGCCAGGTAGACACAGCGTAAGAACTATTTTCATGCAATCTTCAAACGTTGGGACATCTAAAGCAGTTTATGATGCCTACGCCGATAATCAAGCTGCTTTTGTAGCAGGTTTAGAACGCATGGGATTTGGTAAAAAAATGGGCTTAGATATACCTGGCGAAGCCAGACCTCTTTTAAAACACCCTAAAAATAAAGATTGGTATTCTACAACTTTACCTTGGTTATCCATCGGGTACGAACAATTAATTACCCCTCTACAAACCCTAACTTATTATAACGGAGTAGCAAACAACGGTCGTTTAGTTGCTCCAATGTTTGTAAAAGAAATACGGTTCTTAGGTGAAAGTATAAAGAAATTTGAGCCTAGAGTATTGTTAGAACAAATGGCAAAACCTTCAACCATTGCTAAGGCAAGAGGAATGCTGGAAGCAGTGGTAACAGAAGGAACAGGAAAACGTCTACAAAATCCATATTATACCATTGCAGGCAAAACCGGCACAGCTCAAATTGCCGATGGTTCAAGAGGGTATAAAACCGGAAAAGTGCGCTACTTAGCCTCATTTTGCGGTTATTTTCCAGCCGAGGAACCAAAATATTCGATGATTGTAATCATTTCTAACCCAACTAAATCTGCTTACTATGGTGGTGCAGTAGCAGCCCCAGTATTTAGAGACATTGCAGATAAAGTGTTTGCTTCTAGAGTGGATATACATAAAGGAATACACGTGAATAACAATCGCTTAGATTCTGTAGCACCCGTAATAAAAGTTGGCTATAAGCCAGATTTAGAAAAAGTATATGCCGGATTGGGTATGCGAACTGTGCAAAGTACTACAAGCGGAGATTGGGTGATGCCCATTTTTATAAATAATGTAGTGGCTTTGGGAGATATACCGCAAACCGAAGATTTAATGCCAGATGTAACTGGTATGAGTTTACAAGATGTGTTGTATGTGTTAGAAAATTTAGGATTAAAGCCCATTGTGAAAGGTAGTGGAAGAGTTGTAAGACAATCCGTTTTACCCGGAGGAGCATTTAGTATTGGTCAACAAATATTAATAGAATTGAAATAATGCCTTTGTTAAAAGACATATTGTATACGGTTTCTTTACTCGAAGTAAGAGGCAATACCACAATGGAGATTTCTCAACTTAGTTTCGACTCAAGAACGGTTACTCCTGGTACTTTGTTTATTGCTAACAAAGGAGTTAAGGCTGATGGGCACAATTTTATTGACACTGCCATCCGAAACGGAGCAACAGCTATTTTATGCGAAACCCTTCCGCAAAACATCCAGAAAGATATAACCTATTTACGTGTAGATGACGCAAGTGCTGCTTTGGGCATTATTGCAAGCAATTTTTATCATAATCCATCTAAAAGGATAAAATTAATCGGAATTACGGGAACCAATGGTAAGACTACATGCGCAACACTTCTATTTAATTTGTTTACTGAACTAGGGTATTTCTGTGGTCTTCTATCCACAGTAAAAAACCAAATCGGGAACGAAATTATAGAGGCTACCCATACCACTCCCGATGCAATTTCTTTAAATAAACTATTGGCAGAAATGATTGCAAAGGGTTGCGATTACGCCTTTATGGAAGTTAGTTCGCACGCCATCGTACAAAAACGGATTGCAGGCTTACATTTTTCTGGTGGCGTGTTTACCAATTTATCTCATGATCATTTAGATTATCACAAAACATTTGACGAATACATAAAAGCTAAAAAAGCTTTTTTTGATGGATTGCCAACCAACGCTTTTGCCTTAACTAATGTAGATGATAAGCGTGGCATGGTAATGCTACAAAATACCAAAGCACATCATAAAACCTACAGTCTGCGCAGCATGGCAGATTATAAAGCAAAATTACTTGAGAATCAATTTTCTGGTATGCTTTTAAATATCGATGGAGAAGACACTTGGTTTAAGCTAGTTGGCAGTTTTAATGCATATAATTTATTGGCGGTTTATGCTTGTGCACTCCTGTTAGATCAAGACAAAATAAAAGTACTAACCATTTTAAGCAGATTAACAGGAGCCGAAGGACGATTTGATTATACTTTATTCCCAACCAATATCATAGGCATTGTAGATTATGCACACACTCCGGATGCTATCCAGAATGTGTTATCTACCATAAGTGATATTCGAAAAAATACAGAAAAAATTATAACCGTTATTGGTTGTGGTGGCGACAGAGATACTGAAAAAAGACCGATAATGGCAAAAGTAGCATGCGATTGGAGTGATAAAGTAATTCTTACATCCGATAATCCACGTTCGGAAGAACCCGAACTTATTATACAAGCCATGGAAAAAGGGGTAAGCCCAACTAATCGTAAGAAAACCATTTCCATTGTAGATAGAAGAGAAGCAATTCGTACCGCTTGTCATTTAGCACAACCCGGTGATATCATTCTTCTGGCAGGAAAAGGACATGAAAAATACCAAGAAATTAAAGGAGTGAAATACGCATTTGATGATAAACAGATTTTAAAAGAATGTTTTAATCAATTGTCTGAATCATAAGAAAGTAAGAAATATGATTTTTTTTATAAACATGAAAATACCTAAACAATCTATATTTCGATTAACTAAATCTTCAAACTAAATAACATGTTATATTATCTTTTTACTTGGTTAGATAATTTATATGATATACCCGGAATGGGGTTATTTCAGTACATATCTTTTCGTACCAGTTTGGCTGTAATTATCTCCTTAGTTATAACTACTGTTTATGGCGGAAAATTAATTGAAATGCTTCGCAAAAAGCAGGTAGGAGAAACCATTAGAGATTTAGGTTTAGATGGGCAGCTAAAAAAACAAGGCACACCTACCATGGGCGGTTTAATTATACTTGCGGCCATTTTAATACCAGTATTATTACTTACCAAGTTAAATAACATCTATATCATACTGATGATTATCACCACCGTTTGGATGGGTGTAATAGGATTCATTGATGATTACATAAAAGTATTTAAAAAAGATAAAGAAGGATTAAGAGGACAATTTAAAATAATGGGTCAAGTTGGTTTGGGACTTATAGTAGGAGCCACCATGTATTTTCATCCTGATATTGTTATCCGTGAAAAAATACCTACAACAGCTAACGTAAAAATTGAGACTACAGATACTTATGAACAAAGTATAATTGCTGCCGAAAAAGTAAAAACAAACGATGTGAAATCTACAAAAACAAACGTGCCTTTTTACAAAAACAATGAATTTGATTATGCAAAATTATTGAAATTCTTAGGAGGTGATTATGCAAAATATGCCTTCTGGATTTTTATTCCAATCATCATCATCATTATTACGGCAGTATCAAACGGAGCAAACATAACCGACGGTATTGATGGATTAGCAACCGGTACTTCGGCAATTATAGCGGTAACTCTAGCAATTTTGGCATATGTTTCGGGTAACGTGTTTTTCTCCGATTACCTCGGCATTGCCTACATACCAAACTCTGGTGAGTTAGTGGTTTTTGCTGGTGCGTTTTTTGGTGCCTGCATAGGGTTTTTATGGTATAATTCTTATCCGGCACAAGTATTCATGGGCGACACCGGAAGCTTAGCAATTGGTGGAATTATAGCTGCATTTGCAATACTTATTCGCAAAGAATTATTAATACCGGTTTTATGCGGAGTGTTTTTAATCGAAAATTTATCAGTAATGCTTCAGGTAGGTTATTTTAAATATACCAAGAAAAGATATGGCGAGGGCCGAAGAATATTTAAAATGGCTCCGCTACACCATCATTATCAAAAATCAGGATACCATGAATCTAAAATCGTAACTCGTTTTTGGATTGTAGGAATTATTCTGGCGGTTATCACCATAGTCACCTTAAAAATAAGATAATGCAAAAGAAAGGATTAATAGCAATTATTGGAGCAGGCGAAAGTGGTGTAGGTAGCGCCATTTTAGCTAAAAAACAAGGATTCGATGTATTTGTATCCGATATAGGTGAGATAAAAGAGGTGTATGCACAAGAACTCAAGTCATATGGCATTGAGTTTGAATCGGGCGAACACACAGAGCATAAAATTTTAGCTGCGCAAGAAGTTATTAAAAGCCCCGGAATACCAGATAAAGCATCATTAATTGTAAAATTAACCCAACAAGGAACTCCTGTAATTTCCGAAATTGAATTTGCAGGCAGATACACCAAAGCAAAAACAGTATGTATTACAGGTAGTAATGGAAAAACCACTACCACTCTATTAACCTATCATATTCTAAAAAATGCAGGTCTAAACGTTGGTTTGGCAGGTAATATTGGTAAAAGTTTTGCCAAACAAGTAGCCCAAAACGATTTTGATTATTACGTGCTAGAACTTAGCAGTTTTCAGCTAGACGGAATGTATGAGTTTAAGGCAGATGTTGCTGTATTATTAAACATCACCCCAGATCATCTAGATAGTTATGATTATAAGATGCAAAATTATGTGAATTCTAAATTTCGCATAACTCAAAATCAAACTAAATCCGATGTTTTCATTTATTGTTTTGATGACGAAGAGATAAAAAATGCATTAAAAAATATCGAAATCCAAGCCCAATTATACCCCTTCAGTTTAACCGAAGCTTTTGAAAAACAAGGCGCCTATATTTTACAAGATCAACTAACCATAAATACTCCTAATTCTAATTTTAATATGTCAATCAACGAACTCGCTTTGCAAGGCAAACATAATCTGTATAATTCCATGGCATCTGGCATTGTTGCCAAATTGCTTCAAGTGCGCAGTGAGAGTTTACGAGAAAGTTTAGGAGATTTTAAAAACGTTGAACACCGCCTAGAACATGTAGCAAAAATTCAAGGCATTAGTTTTATAAACGACTCTAAAGCAACCAATGTTAATTCGGTTTGGTACGCTTTAGAAAGCATGCATACCAAAGTGGTTTGGATTGTAGGCGGAGTAGATAAAGGCAACGATTATACCATGCTTTATCCATTGGTAAAAGATAAAGTTAAAGCCATTGTATGTTTAGGAAAAGACAACAGAAAAATCCACGAAGCCTTTGAAGACATGGTAGAAATTATTGTAAATACCGCTACAGCAACCGAAGCTGCAATGGTTGCTTACCATTTAGCAAGTAAAGGAGATACTGTTTTATTATCACCTGCTTGTGCCAGTTTCGATTTATTTAAAAATTATGAAGATAGAGGCACACAGTTTAAAAATGCAGTAAAAGAATTATAGTGATATAGTGATAACAGTCCAATATTAGAATAAATAAACAAAGAGTAGTCATGAGTTGGTTTTTAAATAATGCAAGAGGAGATAGATGGATATGGTTAGTTGTAATTCTGCTTTCTATGCTGTCTGTTTTGGCTGTTTATAGCTCAACCGGCACACTTGCTTACCAAAAAGGTGCAGACACAACCTACTATTTATTAAAACACGGGGTGATGATAATTGCCGGATTGGTTTTAATGTACCTAGCTCATTTAATTGATTACAGATATTATAAAGGAATATCACGTATTTTATTGATTATTTCTTTGCCCATACTTGCATATACTTTGTTTTTTGGTAGCGAGATTAATGATGCAAAACGTTGGATTACCTTGCCTATCATTAATCAAACATTTCAGCCTTCCGATTTTGCAAAACTTGCATTATTTATGTTTTTGGCAAGAGAATTATCTAATCGACAAGAAAATATCAAAGATTTTTGGAAAGGATTTTCAGGAGTGTTTTGGGCAGTAATCTTGGTGTTTGCACTCATCGCACCAGCAAACATGTCTACAGCTTTAATGGTTTTTATGACTTGTTTAATATTAATGTTTGTCGGCAGAATTAGTATTAAACAAATCTCATTGGTAGCATTAGTTGGTATCGTCTTAATGGCAGCCTTTGCCTTTTTTGGACCAAGAAAAGAAACGTATAAATCAAGGATTAATGCATATATAAATGCTGAGCAAGTAGATTCTGATAAAAGTTACCAATCCGACCAAGCAAAAATTGCCATCGCAACTGGTGGTTTAACAGGTAAAGGCCCTGGTAATAGTACGCAAAGAAATTTTTTGCCATCACCATATGCAGATTTTATATATGCTATCATCATAGAAGAATACGGATTAATAGGAGCAATCCTTATAGTGGTTTTATATCTTATTTTCTTATATCGATCTGTAAAAATAATTACCAAAGCCCCCAAAGCTTTTGGTGCACTATTAGCAACGGCACTCAGTTTCAGTTTGGTAATACAAGCCTTTGCCAATATGGGTGTTGCCGTTAATTTATTACCGGTTACCGGTGCAGCATTACCTCTAGTAAGTATGGGCGGTACTTCCATCCTGTTTACAAGTGTAGCATTCGGTATTATTTTAAGTGTAAGTCGTGATATTGAAGAAACGGAGAAAGGAGCACGTGGTGAAATCGCTTAAAATCATGCCTGCAAAAAGAGTAATTATCAGTGGTGGAGGTACTGGAGGGCATTTATTCCCTGCCATAGCCATTGCCGAGGCATTAAAATTAATAGAGCCAGAAATACAGTTATTATTTGTTGGGGCAAAAGGAAAAATTGAAATGGATAAAGTACCCACTTTAGGGTATACCATCATTGGGTTAGACATAAGAGGATTTCAACGGAATTTCACTCTGCAAAATTTGTTGTTCCCTTTTAAGTTGATAAAATCTTACCAAAAATCACTATCCATTATCAAGGAGTTCAACCCAGATGTGGTTGTAGGAACAGGAGGTTATGCATCTGGTCCAATATTACAAGCAGCAGGAAATAAAAACATTCCTACTCTAATTCAAGAACAAAACTCCTATCCCGGTATAACCAATAAACTATTAGGCAAAAAAGCAAAAAAGGTGTGTGTAGCTTTTGATGGAATGGAAAAATTTTTCGATTCCGATAAGATTCAATTAACCGGCAATCCTGTACGCCACAATATAGTTGAATTTGAAAATAATCATTCAGCTGCTTGCGCTTACTTTGGTTTTACAGAAGATAAAAAAACCATTTTGGTTGTTGGAGGTAGTGGCGGTTCTAAAACATTAAACGAAAGTGTGTTAAAACATTTAGACGTTTTAGCAGAAAACAATCTGCAAGTAATATGGCAAACAGGTAAATATTACCACGAAAGTATGTCTGGCAAAGTGGAAAAATCAAAATACCCAAATGTGGTAATTACCGAGTTTTTTGATAATGTAGAAATGGCATATGCTGCAGCAGATTTAATCATTTCTAGAGCAGGTGCCGGAACCATTTCTGAGTTGTGTTTTATAGGCAAGCCCATTATTTTGGTTCCATCGCCAAATGTTGCAGCCGACCACCAAACTAAAAATGCGATGGCTTTAGTAAATAAAAACGCCGCGATTATAATTAGAGATGAAATAGCCCTTACCGAATTAATTCCATCGGCAATAAGACTATTACTTAACGAGGAAAAATGCAAATTATTAGCTTCAAACATTAAAAAACTTGCATTACCAAATGCTGCTGAAAAAATTGCAAACGAAGTTTTACGCTTAGCAGAACTAAAAAACTAACATGAAAATGAATAACATACAACAAGTTTACTTAATCGGTATCGGCGGTATCGGGATGAGTGCACTTGCACGTTATTTCAAACATAGAGGTTGTGCAGTAGCAGGCTATGATCGTACGCAAACACCCCTTTGTAAACAATTAGAAAGCGAAGGTATACGCATAAGCTACACTGACGAAGTAAACAGCATCCCCGACAGTTTTACCGGAGTTGCAAATCCAAACCAACTAATCATTTACACCCCGGCTATACCTAAAGATAGTGCCATAAAAAATCATTTCAATGAATTGGGGTATACACTTTACAAAAGATCTGAAGTTCTTGGCATAATCAGTAAAGAAATGTACACCATTGCAGTGGCTGGAACACATGGTAAAACAACTACTTCTTCCATCATTGCGCATGTATTAAAACATAGCGGGTATGATTGCTCTGCTTTTTTAGGAGGAATAGCTACAAATTACAACTCCAATGTTTTATTTGGTAAAAATAATGTGTTAGTAGTAGAGGCCGATGAGTACGATCGATCGTTTTTAACTCTACACCCCAATATTGCTATCGTAACATCTACAGATGCTGATCATTTAGATATTTATGGCGATAAACATCAACTAGAAGATTCTTTTAACCTATTTGTATCGCAAATTAAATCTAATGGTAAGCTTATTCATAAATTACATCTACCATTAGTACAAAACGATATTTCTTATAGTGTATCAGATTGCACAGCACAGGTTTGTGCAAGTAAAATTTGGATAGAAGACGGCAATTACAAGTTTAATTACCAAGGTTTGGGTAGAGAATTAAAAGCATTAACCCTTGGATTAGCAGGCAGACACAATGTAGAAAATGCCTTGGCTGCTATTACGGTTGCATTAATTTTAGGGATTGATGATGATAAAATTAGAAAAGCATTAATTGATTTTAAAGGAATTAAACGCAGATTCGAATACATTATACGTAAAAAAGAAGTAGTATTTATTGATGACTATGCACACCATCCCGAAGAATTAGCTGCCTGTTTTAACTCGGTTAGAGAATTATATCCTAGCAAAAAAATAAAAGCCATTTTTCAGCCTCATTTATTTAGTAGAACCAGAGATTTTGCCGATGGATTTGCTGATAGTTTATCCATGGTAGATGAATTAATCATGCTAGATATTTATCCGGCTAGAGAACTGCCAATAGAAGGCGTTACTTCTCAAATGATATTAGATAAAGTAAGTATTACGAACAAAAAATTAGTAAGCAAAATGGATATACTGGACCATTTGGCTGATACAGAACTAATAGTTACAGTGGGAGCAGGTGATATAGACCAATTAGTGGAACCGATTAAAAACCATTTACTTAGATGATCTGGAAAAGAATTTTATACAGCTTTTTATGGATTTTGGCACTGGCATCGGTTGTCGTGTTAATGGGTTTTGCACATCAGCAACAACAAAATATTAAATTAAAGTCCATCGAAATAAACATCATTGGCGAAAACTTTTTTCTAGAAAAAGATCAAGTAAACGATATCCTATACAATAATAATAGACGATTGGTTGGAGAATCTATACATGGAATACCGGTGGAATTGCTAGAAAATGAAATTACATCAAACCCCTATGTTTTAGCTTCTAATGTTTACATAGACATAGATGGTACCATGCGTATAAAACTAAAGCAAAGAGAGCCATTAATGCGAGTGATAAATGAGAGTTACAGAAGTTTTTATATAGATAAGAATGGATTAAAAATGCCTTTATCCGAAAATTTCACAGCTAGAGTATTGGTTGCAAACGGTTTTATTGATGAAGGATACGGTACCATAGATTCTTTAAACACAAGCTTAATTAAAGACTTATATCAATTGGCAAATTTTATAAGTAATGATGAATTCTGGAAAGCCCAAATTGGACAAATCTTTGTTAACGCCAATAAAGAAATTGAGCTCATCCCACGAGTTGGTAATCATCGAATTTTACTTGGAGATGTACAAAACATGGAACTTAAATTCAGAAACTTGATGCTTTTTTATAAAGAAGCACTACCTAGAGTGGGGTGGGAAAAGTATAAAACACTCAACCTAAAATATCACAACCAAATAGTTTGTATAAAAGACACAATAAATAATTAATACGTATGGCTAATTCAGAAATTGTAGTAGGACTTGATATCGGCACAACAAAAATTTGTGCAATCGTTGGTCGAAGAACAGATTACGGTAAAATAGAAGTACTCGGACTGGGCAAAACCGAGTCTTTTGGGGTAAGCCGTGGTGTGGTATCAAACATAGAAAAAACAGTAAATGGCATCAAAGAAGCTGTAGAATTAGCTTCTGCGCAATCTAAAGCCGATATTTTTACTGTAAACGTGGGTATTGCGGGTCAACACATTCGTAGCCAGCAGCACAGAGGATTACGAGTTAGGAATAATAACATGGCCGAAATAAGCCAAGCAGATATCGATGCATTAATTGAAGATATGAATCGGTTACTAATGCCTCCAGGCGAGCAAATCATCCATATTTTACCTCAAGATTATACCATAGATAACGAAGCCGGAATTTTAGACCCGATTGGTATGGCTGGCATCCGAATGGAAGCTAATTTTCATATCATAACCGGACAAGTAACAGCCATTTCTAACATCCAAAAATGCGTTAACCGTGCCGGGCTCGAAACAGAAAACTTAGTATTAGAACCTTTAGCTTCCTCAGAATCTGTGTTAAGTAAAGAAGAGAAAGATGCCGGAGTTGTGTTGGTAGATATAGGTGGTGGAACAACCGATGTGGCCATTTTCTTGCAAGACATCATCCGTCATACTGCGGTAATCCCATTGGGAGGAAACATTGTAACCGAAGATATAAGAGAAGGATGCATGGTAATGAAAAATCAAGCAGAGTTATTAAAGATAAAATTTGGTTCAGCATTAGCAGATGAAAATAAGGATACCGAAATCATTTCCATACCAGGTTTAAGAGGCCGTGAAGCAAAAGAAATTTCGGTAAAAAATCTTGCCTATATCATTCAAGCCAGAATGGAAGAAATTATTGAGCATGTGTATTATGAAATTAAAAATTCTGGCTTAGAGAAAAAACTCATTGCAGGAATCGTAATAACCGGCGGTGGTTCTCAATTAAAACACCTTCCACAACTAGTAGAATACATGACTGGTATGGATGCACGCATAGGTTACCCAACAGAACATATAGCCAGAAGTAATATAAATGATATTGCCAGCCCAATGTATGCAACTGCAATAGGCTTATTAATAGATGGAGTTAACACAGCTGAAAGAAGAGATAAAAAAGAAGAAACAAAAGAAGTAAAACAGAAAACAGCATTTACGTTTTTTGGTAATCTTATTCAGAAAAGTGCAAACCTGATTGTAGACAACAAAGGGCCGGATGATAAAGAATATTTAGATAAATAAATTTTTCACACAACATAAATAATTACAACTATGAAATTTGAAATGGAAAAAGAGCGCTCATCAATTATAAAAGTAATTGGTGTAGGTGGTGGAGGCGGAAATGCCGTAAACCACATGTATAATCAAGGAATAAAAGGCGTAGATTTCTTGATATGTAATACCGATGCTCAAGCGCTTGAGCTAAGCCCCATACCTACCAAGATTCAACTTGGTGCAAGCCTTCGCGAAGGTTTAGGTGCCGGTTCAAATCCGGAAGTTGGTAGAAATGCGGCGATTGAAAATATCGAAGAGATAAAAGAAATTTTGGGAAATAACACCAAAATGGTTTTCATAACTGCCGGAATGGGCGGTGGAACTGGTACAGGTGCAAGCCCAATTATTGCGCAAGCTGCCAAAGAGCTTGGAATTCTAACGGTTGGCATCATTACCACTCCTTTTTCTTTTGAAGGAAAAAGACGTAGACAACAAGCAGACGAAGGTTTGGCAGAATTAAAGAAAAATGTGGATGCCATGTTGGTTATCTCTAACGATAAACTTCGCACCATGTTTGGCAATTTAACTCTAACCAATGCATTCTCAGAAGCGGATGATGTATTAACCACTGCCGCAAAAGGAATTGCAGAGTTAATTACCGTTCCGGGTAAAGTAAACGTGGATTTTGAAGACGTAAAAACCGTCATGATAGATAGTGGTGTAGCCATCATGGGATCTAGCATGGCCGAAGGAGAGAATAGAGCTAAACGTGCAGTAATGGGCGCATTATCCTCACCTTTGTTAGATGAAAGTGAAATTGAAGGCGCACGTTATATTCTCTTAAATATAACTTCTGGCACCAAAGAAATTTTGATGGATGAAGTAGCAGAAATTACCGATTACATACAAGAACAAGCCGGTCAAACTGCAGAAATGATTTGGGGCCATTGCTACGATGAATCATTGGGTGAAAACATATTGGTAACCATCATAGCCACGGGATTTCAAACCAAAGAAGAGCGTCAAAAAAATGGATTTACCAAAAAAGTAACAATTCTTTCAGCAAATTCTGAAGAAGTTAAAGCAGCATTTACAGTAGATACTGCACCAAAATCTGCAATGGAAGAAGCAGCTTCCCATATACAGTTTAAAGTAGAAGAAAAAATAGCAGATAGCAATTCTCCATTTGATTTCGATTTTAGTTCAGAACCTGTTCTTAAGGAACCAACATTAATTGTAAAAACTCCTATCGAAGAGCTATCTAAGAGACAAGTAAGTATTTTTGATTTTCCGGGAGTGGGTGATTCAGAAACATCTACCCATCCTGCTGAAAATGTAGCAGAAGAAGAAGAAAAACCTACGGAGGAAGGATTTACTGTAGAAGAACAATTAAAACGATCTAGAGAACGAATTATTAAACTAAAACAACTAACGGAAGGTTTAAGAGCTAACCAAAACCTTAACATGATAGAAAACGTTCCGGCTTATGTTCGCAAAAACAGAAACCTACAAAATGTTTCTCATTCATCCGAGTCAGAAATATCAAGATTTACATTATCTGAAGAAGAAGGTATAACTGAGATTAGGCCTAATAATTCATTTTTACACGACAATGTGGATTAAGTCCATTCAAATTTTTATGTTGTGATTAGGAGTAGGGTGTAATAGCCCTGCTCTTTTTTGTTAAAACCATTACTATCAATTACCTTTGCAAACTAGTTAAAATTAAAAACACAAACCATTGGATATATTCGAAAAAATTCAGAAAAACCGTGGCCCATTAGGCCAGCACTCTAAAATGGCGCACGGATACTTCGCATTCCCAAAATTAGAAGGCGATATAGGACCTCACATGAATTTCAGAGGTAAAGAACATTTAGTTTGGAGCTTAAATAATTACTTAGGCTTAGCCAATCATCCCGAAGTAAGAAGAGTAGATGCAGAAGGAGCCAAAGAATTTGGCATGGCGTACCCTATGGGAGCACGCATGATGTCTGGTAACTCCAATTATCACGAAGCATTAGAGCGCCAATTATCCGAATTTATGGGTAAGGAAGATACTTTCTTGCTCAATTACGGCTACCAAGGCATGGTTTCTATTGTCGATACATTAGTAGATCGTCATGATGTTATTGTATACGATGCCGAATCTCATGCTTGTATTATTGATGGAGTTAGATTACATCAAGGAAAACGATTTGTGTATAAACATAATGACGTGGATAACTTGGTAGTACAACTAAAACGCGCCGAAAAACTCGTAGAAGGAACGCCAGGAGCTATTTTGGTAATCACCGAAGGTGTATTCGGAATGTCGGGCGTACAAGGTAAACTAAAAGAAATTGTAGCTTTAAAAGCTACTCATAACTTCCGTTTACTGGTAGATGATGCACACGGTTTTGGAACCATGGGTAAAACTGGTGCAGGTGCCGGAGAAGAGCAAGGTTGTCAGGATGGGATAGACGTTTATTTTGGAACGTTTGCAAAATCAATGGCAGGTATTGGTGCATTTGTATCTAGTACAGAGCAAGTAGTAGAGTATTTACGTTACAACATGCGCTCACAAACCTTTGCCAAATCTTTACCTATGCCAATGGTAATTGGTTTATTAAAGCGTTTAGAGTTACTTCGCTCCAATCCGCAATTAAAAGATAAGCTTTGGACTATAGTACACGCATTACAAAGTGGACTTAAAGCACGTGGATTTGATTTAGGAAAGACAAATAGCCCTGTTACTCCTGTATTTTTAAACGGGACATTAACAGAAGCTACTAACTTAATTATGGATTTACGTGAAAATTATAGCATTTTTTGCTCTATCGTAACCTACCCTGTCATTCCAAAAGGACAATTAATGTTACGTTTAATACCTTCAGCAGTTCATGAGTTAGAAGACGTAGAACGTACACTTATTGCATTTACTGAGGTATATGAAAAGCTAAAAAAAGGAGCTTACTCCACCGAACGTTTAATAGCTGTATAGTATTCTATTTCAGGTTAATACATAAACTAAGAAGGGCGGAAAATTATTTCCGCCCTTCTTAGTTTAAAACCTTAAGAGGTATATATTACAATTTTCTACAGACTAAAATTTAGCTTAGATTTACTCCTATGCAATAAAATGTGCATAATTAATTACTCTAATGCTATTTTTTTATTTAAAAAAATTTTGGTTTACTGGAAAAACATTCTACTTTAGCAATACAATAGCCCTAAAAATTATTTTAAAACCTTAAAAAATTAACTTTATGAAAAAATTTAATGACTTCAAAAAAATGGTTGCAGACTTAGAAGGCGATGCCGATAAGTTTTATAATAAAGGTAACAATGCAGCCGGTACTCGTGTACGCAAAGGTATGCAAGACCTTAAGAATTTAGCACAAGCTATACGTTTAGAAGTTCAAAACACTAAAAATAGCGCTAAGTAATTATTCGCAATTTTGAAGTTAATAATGTCCCGATAAAATATCGGGACATTATTTTTTAGAAACTTTTTATAGATTGAGCAATTTTAGAATACAATTGTTCGCTCACATTCGCTAGAGGTTGTCTCACCGTATCTCCACAAATATTCATTTGTTTTAAAAATGCTTTTGCGCCACCTGGGCTGCCTTCGGCAAATAATAAATTTATGATATCAATCAGCCGATATTGTAATTCTCTGGCTTCTTCAAATTTACCTTCTAAAGATAGATTTACCAGTTTGCAAAACTCCTTTGGATAGACATTGGCTACTACAGAAATTACCCCATCTGCACCTAATGCTATCATAGGTAATGTGTATCCATCATCACCAGAAATAAATAAAAAGTCTTTGGGTTTATTTTTGATGATTTGCATAAACTGATCAAAATTACCCGATGCCTCTTTTATTGCTATAGCATTTGGCACTTGGTGTGCAATGCGTAAGGTGGTATCGGCTGTCATGTTTACACCCGTTCTTCCTGGTACGTTATATAAAATAACTGGCAAAGGAGCATTTTCACATACTGTTTTGTAATGCTGGTAAATGCCTTCTTGATTTGGTTTATTGTAATACGGACAAACACTTAAAATAGCCGAAATTCCAGTTAAATTGATATGTTCATACGCATCCAAAATTTCGCGGGTATTGTTTCCGCCAATTCCGGCAACCACTGGAACTCGTTTATTTGTTTTTTCCAAAACAAAACTAAAAATAGCTTGTTTTTCAGCTTTACTTAATGTTACCGACTCTCCGGTGGTACCTACGGGTACTAAATAATCTACCCCTTGACCAGAAGCCAACACGTGCTCAATTACCTTTTCAAAAGCATCAAAATCAATGTCTCCGGTTTTTGTAAATGGTGTAACTAATGCTACACCTGTACCTCTAAAGTGGTGTTTGTTCATTGTTAATTAATAGTAAATAATGTTTTATTTGATGTATAAATTCGGATAAAGATGGATTGTTTTTGTTATCAATCATAAAATCATAACAAAAAGTAGCCTGTTTATCGTATTGCCCAATTTTGAATTTTGCTCGGGTTTTTGCAGCAATATAATTTAACGGGAAATACATTTTTGGAGATAAATTGATGAGAATATCTAATGGTCTATCTGTAAATTTTTGTATTCTTTCCTTTTTTGGAATATACAGCCAATTTAAATGGTCGTTAGTTAGATAATCAATCTCAGAACTTTTTAATAAATAGGTAGTAAGCTCACCTTGAGGAATAAATCCAATGACATGTACTTTTTTGGCATTATCTTTCAAAAAACTAACAAATTCTTGGATTTGAGTAAAGTCATCGGTGGATGTTACATTAAAAAGTAACCCTATTTGTGTAGCATCTTTAAAGGCTATGGTTTGGTGTTTATACCTTTTTCGTTTGATTTCTTTTTTAAGAATATTCAAAGCAAGGTTTAATCTTACATTTTTAAATAAATTCATTTTAGCATGTTCAACAAATCATCTTCAGAGATGATTGGGATATTTAAATCGTTGGCCTTTTGCAATTTTGCAGGCCCCATATTTTCACCGGCTACAAGATAATTCAATTTTGTTGATATACCACTCAACATTTTTCCACCATTTTCTTCAATTATTTCTTTTAAGCCTTCTCTGCTATTCTTGGTAAAAGTGCCAGATATCACAAAAGTTTTATCTTTTAACATATCACTTTGTGGTTCTTTTTCAATGTGTTTTGATTCTAATTGTAAGCCTTTATTACGCAAATGTTTTATCAAAAGTTCAGTTGAATGCATATTAAAGTACTTTACAACACTTTCTGCTATTCTTTCGCCTATTTCATCCACCTCTATTAATTGATCATAACTTGCAGTCATTAAAGCATCAATGGTTTTGAAATGCATGGCTAGTTTTTTTGCCACAGTTGCGCCTACAAAACGAATTCCTAAGCCGAATAAAACTCGCTCAAACGGCATTTGCTTAGAAGCTTCTAATCCTTCTAATAGTTTTGTAACCGATTTTTCTCCGAATCGGTCTAAACTTAGTAATCGTTCTTTTTTATTTGGTAAATCATATAAATCTGCAATGCTTTTTATTAATTTCTCACGATAGAAATACTCTACCGTTTCATCGCCAATCCCATCCATGTTCATGGCTTTTCTGCTAATAAAATGTTGAATTTTACCAATTATTTGAGGCGGACAATCCGTATCATTGAGGCAGTAATGTACCGCTTCTCCTTCTTTTCTTGACAAAATACTTTGGCACTCTGGGCATAAGGTTGGATATTGCACCAAACTAAGTCCGGATTTACGCTTGGCCAGATTTACTCCTATTATTTTTGGAATTATCTCGCCTCCCTTTTCTACAAAAACCCAATCGCCTTCGCATAAGTCTAAACGTTCTATTTCATTTGCATTATGTAATGTAGCTCGCTTTACGGTTGTTCCTGCCAATAAAACCGGTTTTAAATTGGCTACCGGTGTAACAGCACCTGTTCTGCCCACTTGGTAACTTACTTTTTCCAGAATGGTTTCTGCTTGTTGTGCTTTGTATTTATAAGATATTGCCCATCTTGGCGATTTAGCCGTAAATCCTAATTCATTTTGTATGTTGTAATCATCTACTTTAATTACTATCCCATCAATATCAAATGAAAGGGTATTCCTTTTATTTTCCCAATGGTGAATGAATTCTAAAGCTTCGGTAATTGTTTCACAAAGGACATAGTGTTGGCAAACCGGAAACCCCCATCGTTCGGCAACTTTTAAACTTTCTGCGTGGGATTTTATTGGCAAATTATCGGCATAGATAAAATATAAATAACAATCTAAAGGTCGTTTAGCTACTTCGGCAGAGTCTTGTAATTTTATGGTACCGGCTGCAAAATTTCTGGGGTTTGCATAAATTTGCTCTCCGTTTTCTGCGCGCTCGGCGTTCATTTTCTCAAATGCTTTGCGGTGCATAAAAATTTCGCCTCTAATTTCAAACTCATCTGGGTAATCTCCAGGTTTTAATTGGTGTGGTATGCTTCGGATGGTTTTTACATTCTCAGTTACATCATCTCCTTTAGTTCCATCACCACGAGTTACCGCCTGAACCAATTTGCCATCTTTGTAAGTTATGCCAATTGCCAAACCATCAAATTTTAGTTCGCATACATAGGGAACTTGTTTTCCAATAGCTTTGGTTACTCTTTGGTCAAACTCTACTAATTCCTGTTCAGAATAGGTATTTCCTAAAGATAGCATGGGGTATTTGTGCACTATATTTTTAAATTCTTTGGTAATGCTGCCACCTACTTTTAAGGTTGGCGAATCAGGGTTTTGATATTGAGGATATTCTTTTTCTAGGGCTTCGAGTTTTTTTAGCATTATATCGAACTCGGTATCCGAAATGCTAGGTTGTGCCAATACATAATATTGGTAGGAATGCTGCTTTAGTTCAGATGTGATGCGTTTAATAGTTAATTTAGCTTCTTCGGAATTCATACCCCCGAAGATAAGGTTTTGCTAAAATAAAGGAGAGTTATTATTAAGTGAAAATCTCAGTGAATGGTGCTTTATCAAAGGTTTGTGTAGAGGATTAATCCTTCTTCTTCAAATCCAGCCTCAATGAAAAAATATTGGAATATAATGCATCAGAAGCATTGCCCACATCGGTTAGTGCATAATCAATATTAATACCTTTAATTCTTAAACCTAAACCAATATTGGGTTGAAAAGTGTAGGATTCAGTACCATCAAAATCTTTTACTCGCTGTATGTTACCAACTCCGCCACGTACATAAACAATGTTTTTGTAATTGGCTTCTAAGCCCAAATGTGGATCAATGCTGAAAGGGTCGCCACTGATTAGGGTATTTCTCTTTCCATCTGTACTGATATCGAAATTTACTTCAGTCAATAAACTAAAGTTATTATTGAAATATGCACGATAGGCAGCTCCTAATATCACTTTTGGTAAAGTAGTTTCGGTGGAGTTTTCAGGTATTTCGTTTCCGGTTTGGGTAAAAATATCACTGAATTTATCGGGGTTGTAGCTCCAAGCATTAAATGTGGTAGTAATATCACGTGCCACTGCTGCAAATTTGAAACTGTTAAGTGTATATTGAATTCCAACATCCAACCCAAATCCAAAAGATTTCCCGTATTCTCCAATTCTGCGATGGATGATTTTGGCGTTGGCTCCATAACTCAACCCATTTTCATCGTATTCTCTGTCGCCAACATTTCGGGCAAAGGATAGTAGAATGGCATAATCTGCAGCCGAAAAAGATTTTATTTTATCGTAATTCACGTTTCCGTTGGCATCAATCAATTCGGATGTATCGGGTATATCATCTACCCCAAAACGAATGATGGAAATTCCTACTGTACCTACATTATCCACATCAGTTGCAAATCCGGCATAATCGTATTTGGCAATGCCTGCAAAATACTCGGCATGCATTAAACTTACTTGTTGGCGGCTATCCATGTCTGCTAAACCTGCTGGATTCCAATATCCTGCAGTAACATCATTTACACTGGCAATAAAAGCATTAGACATACCAAATGCTCTAGAACCAACACCCAAACTAAGAAATTCGTTACTAAACTTTCTGCCCGATTGGGCGAAAATACATACACTGCTTAAAGAAAAAAGAGTAAGTAAAAGGTACTTGCGCATTAATTCATTTGTTGTGAAACGTGGTCAAATATACGTATAAAATCGGTGCTTAGCTTTTGGTTGTATGCACTTAAAATTAAATTTAAGTTAACGCTTTGTGTTTCGGTAAAATTACTTCGCCAAACTCTAAAACATATTCTGTTTAACGCATAAGCTATATTATCTATATGTTCATAGCTAAATAAATATTGTTGTTCGCAAAAACGATGATAAAATATTAAAAAGGATTGCGGATTTTTAACGCCATTCATTTCTAAAAATTTAAGAAGTAAAGATTCATCGCAACTTTCTAATCGAGTGTAATATTTTTTAGGGTCGATGTTCTTTTTAATAATAAGTAAATGGTCTAATAAAAGCTCAAGAGCGATGTGCGCCAAAAAATAGGCCCTAACCGGAGAATTATCAAACAAATTGCCAATGGCGGTTTTAATTTCGTGGGTTTTTTCAATAAAAAAGTCCGATTGATGAAAAACTTTATCTACTAAAAGATGTCGCTGCCATCCCTGATAAATATCATATAGATCGGTGGAGTTAAATTTTTCAGGGTATTTATCGGGATGTAAACTCCAACTTTTATCATGGTTTTTTACTAAATCAGGCAATGCTTGTCCCAATATTCGGTAAGCATTGTACTCTTGCTCAAAATAATAATGGGAGAGGAAGTTCATGAATAATTTGAAAATTGGCTAATTAGATGATTTGATAATTGCATGTTATGAATTAATTACTGCCAACTCCAAACTGAAAACTCTCAACTCAATTTATAACTTTGCGACAAGATAAGTATTTGCATGAAAAATTTTGTAGAGGAATTACGTTGGCGAGGCATGTTGCATGATATGATGCCCGGCACAGAAGAATTGTTGAATAAAGGTGAAGTGGTATCGGCTTACATTGGTTTTGATCCTACAGCAGATTCTTTAGGCGTTGGAAACCTTGTTCAAGTGATGACTTTGGTACACTATCAGCGATGTGGGCACAAACCAATCGCTTTGGTAGGTGGCGCAACCGGAATGGTAGGCGACCCATCCGGAAAAAGCGAGGAACGTAATTTATTATCAGAAGAAGTATTGCAACACAATTTAGCTTCGCAAAAGAAACAACTAGAGAAGTTTTTGGATTTTAATTGCGGAGCTAACTCTGCCGAAATTGTAAATAATTACGATTGGTTTAAAAGCATAACGTTTTTAGATTTTATTAGAGATGCCGGAAAACACATCACCGTAAATTACATGATGGCAAAAGATTCGGTGAAAAAACGAATTACGGGCGATGAAAAAGAAGGCATGTCGTTTACAGAGTTTACCTATCAATTAATACAGGGATACGATTTTTTTTGGCTTTGGAAAAATAAAAACATTGCCTTACAAATGGGTGGTTCTGATCAATGGGGAAACATAACCACTGGAACTGAATTAGTAAGAAGAATGGCAGGAGGTGAAGCTTTTGCATTAACTACCCCGTTGATAAAAAAGGCCGATGGAACCAAATTTGGCAAATCAGAAAGCGGAAATATTTGGTTGGATAAAAATAGAACATCGCCTTACCAATTCTACCAATTTTGGCTTAATGCTGCCGATGCCGATGCGGTAAACTACATCAAAATTTTCTCCATAAAAAACAAAGAAGAAATTGAAGCAATTATAGAAGAACATTCACAATCTCCTCATGCAAGGATTTTACAAAAAGCATTGGCGCAAGAGGTAACTACCCGAGTGCATTCTGCTCAGGAATTTGAAATGGCAGTAAAAGCATCGGAGATTTTGTTTGGAAATTCAACGCATGAGGCTTTAAATTCTATTCCAGAAGATGTTTTTTTGTCTGTTTTTGAAGGCGTTCCTCAATTCAATTTATCAAAATATAAATTAAACACAGGTATTTCTGTTGTAGAATTACTGGCCACGGAAACTGCAATTTTTGCATCAAAAGGAGAATGTAGAAAAATGATTGATGGGGGAGGATTGAGCATTAATAAAGAAAAAATAGGTTCTGCAGATATGCTTTTGTCCAACCAAAACCTTTTAAACGATAAATATTTATTGGTTCAAAAAGGGAAGAAAAATTATTTTTTGGTGATAGCGGCCTAATTTGCTAATTATCAAATTTTCAAATCAACTAATTAAATTGCCATTAAATTACAACCCCTAATATCGCTATTATCAAATCTGCCCAATACTTCGAATTTGCCGTTGGCATGTAGTTTACCTAAATCTTGAGTAGCTATAAAAGCGCAGGAATCCTGGTTAGCTAGATCTATAATGTTTATTCCACCGGCCTTGCCTTGTTCTTGGTATTGAAACGGGTCATTAGGGTCGCGTATTAAAATTTTCATCCAGGGGGCTGTCTTATAAATACCTTCTCCATAAGAATAAGCTTGTGATAATAATTCTGTCATTCCGTATTCGGAGTGAATGCTTTTTACTTTAAATGCCGATTGTAATATGGCGTGCATTTCTTCTCGTATCAATTCTTTTCTTTTTCCTTTCATACCTCCGGTTTCCATGATGATGGCGTTTTTTAGAGAAATGGGGTACTGTTCTGCAAAATCCAATAAAGCAAAACTAACTCCTAGTAAGAGTGTTTTTTGGTTTTGTTTTTCTAGTTTTTGTAGAGTAGAATGTAATTCTGCTAAATTGTGTAGATAAAACCCAGATTGCGGATGATTGCTCGCTTTTATCCAATCTTCTGCCATGTAAATCAAAGAAGATCCGGTTCTTTCTAAATAAGATGGAAGAAGGGCGAGAATACAATATTCTTTTATATCGCCATAAAACAATTCAAAAGATTTTCTAAAACTGCTTTTATAAACGTTTGAATCTGCTACTAAATGCCTGCTATTTAGTAAGCCAGTTGTGCCGGAACTGGTAAAAGTAATTTCTGGGGTTTTATTTTCCGAGATAATATCAAAATGTTTAAAAAACTGAACGGGCAAAAATGGTATTTTTTGGATGTATTGAATTGCATTCGTATCTACCTTAAGTAATTGTAAAAAACGGCTATATACTGCAACATTTTTTGCTTGGTGACGAAACAATTTAAGTGCTTCGTTTTCAAAATCATCTTCTGAACGTAAAAATTGCACGTTTACATTGCTTTTTTAATCCAAAATCCGGTAATTCCGGCAATGCCACCAACCACTGCCCCAATTAATCCGGTTGCGGCAATTAATATCCAAATAGAAGGTAATTGAATCATTTCGGCAACTTTACCAGTTAAAATAGCATCGGTTGTAAAATGAATATAAAGAGAATAAAGTAACCAACCGGCACCAATTCCTGCAAACCCCGACCAGAATGCACGCCTCGATGAATCTCTTTTAGGATGAGAAAAATAATAACAAAATACTATAGGCACGATGGCACTTACCCACCAAGGAGTGAAAATTTGTAAAATAAATGCAACAACTAGGATCAATATAAACAACATTTTATTTGGTTTTTAGGGTAAGATTTTGAATAATTCTCGGATGATTTGCATCCGCTTCTTTTAGAAATAATAACTCGTATAATTCTCCCTTAGTCCATGCATCTACCATGTTATCGTACCATGGGCTACCTGGGTTTCCAGATTGTCCACCAGGATACAAACCTTTAGCTTTTAAGTCCGATCCAAGTTCTACTACCACTCTCCAAGAAGGTCCATTCGTGCTACCTAATGCATTTATTGTACTTTTTGCGCCATCTGTTTTTAAAGTTTTGGTACCAAATCCTGGTATACGGGCTAAGTGTGGCACATGTGTATTTCTTACTTTCCACCATTGCCATTCATCTCCAAAATCTCCCTTCAATTTAGTTAAGCTATCTACCGTTTGTTTAAAAGAAAGGTTTATTAAATCTTTTAAGGTTTCTATCTGAGGGGTTTTATTGTTATCATACCAAGGAGAATTAGGTTCATTCAAAATCATGTGTGTAGTTCTATCTCTGGATGGATATCTCATCATTGTACCCGTTTCTACAAATTCGTCCTGAAAAATAGCGCGCGAAAGTTTTATACGCCAAACATCAAAAATGGAAGCGCCAATTTCATCCGCAGTGTAAAATTTGTTCCAGTTTTTTACTTTATCAAAGGCTGTTTTTTGTGCGTCGTTTAATAATTCTACGTTTACACTATCTATTAAAGTAGGTAAAATCCACTCTGCAATCATGGCATAACTATCCATTTGCATGTGTTGCATGCTATCTGCGGTGGTTTTATTAGAGGTAGATAATAAATTATTTATTCTAATTCCTCTATCGGTTGGGGCAAACTCAAATCCTAAATAGTAAGGGTAACTAAGATCGGTGCTAAATTGGTTGGCAGAACTTACAAAGCCTCTTGCAGGATTTTTTACCGTTGGATTATGTTCAAACGGAATCCAGCTTTGCCAATCGTGGGATTTTTTACTTCCATCTAATAAAAACTTGCCTTGTTCTTGCCATTTAAGTGGGAATTTGCCGTTAGGTGAAATTCCTATATCATTTTTTGAATCGGCATATATAAAATTTTGTGCGGGCGAGTGGTAATGACTTATTGCATTACGGTAATCGGTATAATTTTGAGCTCTGTTTAGTAAGTAAAATGTTTTTAGCTCATTGGATTTTTCATGTGCAATCCATCGCATGGCATAACCAATTGGAGTGTTTTCTGTGAACGGCTTTTGCCCATCCAAATAAACTATAGGTCCATGATGGGTGTATAAAACAGTATCTGTAACTGTTTTGCCTTCTCTTGTTTTAATGGTTTCAACTCTTTTGGTAATTGGGTTCCACTTTTCATCCCACCAATATTCTTCTTTTTTTGCGTCTTTAAATTTCACTTGGTACCAATCTAAAACATCAGAGCCAACATTGGTTACACCCCAAGCTGCATCATTATTCATCCCGATGATGACACTAGGTGCTCCCGGAAGAGATACACCATATACATTTACATCTGGTCCGTGTAATTGAACCTGATACCAAATGGAAGGCAGGGTTAATCCTAGATGAGGGTCGTTACTTAAAATTGGGAAACCAGAAGCAGTTTTCGTACCGCTTACCGCCCAATTATTGCTTCCAATGCCTTCTATTTTCTCTTTTTGGTAGAAAGCAGAAAGCGGGTTGCCGATAAACTCTTCGGGTACAGCCGGTACTGGTAGTGGGTTAAATTCCCAAATAGTTCCTGGCGGTATAATGGGGTCTTCTTTGTAAGGATAATTTGGGAATAAATCTCTGGTAATATCCGGGCCGAATTTTTTCAAGATATTCGTCATTTGCAGGTCATCATTCGCTCCTGCCAAATCCAATGTCATTAGCTTTAATAATAATGCCGAATTAATTGGCTTCCATTCTTCGGGGCTGTAATTTAAAATCTTAAATTCAATGGGATAATTTTTTGGGGATAATTGTTGGATGTAAGCATTAATTCCTGCCGAATATGCTTCTACCACTTCCTTCATTTGTGGATCTTCAAGCATGGCTTCAATTGCTTTTTCGGCACCATATCCTAAGCCTATTCTTCGTTGGTATCTGTCTAGTTCTAATGCTTGTTTACCAACAACTTCAGATAACCTGCCCGATGCATATCGAGTTTGAAAATCCATTTGCCATAATCTATGATATGCGGTAATATAACCTTGGGCTAGATATAAATCATGTTTGTTTTTTGCGAATATGTGTGGAACCATGTTGTCATCCAACAAAATAGTTACTTCCTCTTTTAGTCCTTTAATATTAAAATTTACAACCTTTTTCGGATTGGATGATTCAGCATTTTGCCAAAATCCCACAAATGGGCTCAAAAATTTCCCTAATGGTGGGATAGATTCAATTTTTGTATTAAGGGCATATACCAACGCAGCTGTTATGAGAATCCCAAATAGTGCTTTAATTTTTTTCATGTATGTTTAGCTTGAATTGGTTTTGTATTAAGTTTAAATTCGGGTTTGAAGTTTAAAAATTCATTCAAATTTAACTTCTTATAAATTTCTTACTAGTTACCTGAATAATTTGTGCTTATAACTGCCTTGCTAAATAAGCAAATAGAAGCCGTATTTACAACATATGATATTTTACCAAGTCTTCGATGGGGCTACGAATTATTTTACCCATATTCATTTCATAATTTCTGCTCACTTTAGTTAGCTCCTCTCTAAAAACAAAAGCAATGGAGCCAACGCAATTAAAAAGATACTTTGTGTAATTAGGATAATGTATAACTAATTCTTTAAAAAAAGAATCAAAAGTTTGTTCTGCTATGATATGAGCATATTCCGATTCTTTATTTTCAAAGAGAAAAGTGCTGTATTGTGCCAAAAAACGGTTAGGTAAAGGTTCATTATACAGCTTATCCAATACTTCAGTTTTACTTAAACCTAATTTATCTTGAAACTCCATTTTCAGATGGCTTGGCATTTTATTTCTGAAATAATCACGAAGTAATCTTTTCCCAATGTATGTAGCACTTCCTTCATCTCCCAAAAAATAACCCAATGAATCAATGGAAAATGTTATGTCATTTCCGTCATATAAGCAAGAATTAGTTCCAGTACCAAGAATTGCAGCAAAACCAGGTTCATTGCCTAACAAAGCTCTTGCTGCTGCCAATAAATCATGATTTACTTGGATTGTAGCTTTCTTGAATTTAGTGGAAAGAGCAGCTACTACTAGATTAATTTTATCAGTTGAAGAACAACCTGCACCATAAAAATAAATTTCGTTAATAGAGTCTGGATTAAAATAAACCGGTAAATTTTTATTTAATGAATTTACGATGTTACTTTCCGACATGAAATAAGGATTGTATCCTTCTGTTTCAAAAAATTCTCTATGGGTATTATTGATTAAACACCAGGAAGTTTTAGTGGATCCACTATCTGCAATTAATATCATATTCAAAATTAGTTTATCAACTCTTAATAATTGATTACAAATCAAAATTACTTTTTTACTCGTATGTAGATGGTATCACACAAATCTTAATCAAATATTTTATGGAGAAAAAAGTAGGATTCCTGGCGCGTATAGTTGCAAAGCCAGGCAAAGAAGAAATTGTAGCCGATTTTTTAAAGAATGCCCTGCCATTGGCAGTAAATGAACCCGATACTGTTACCTGGTATGCATTCAGAATTGACAATGCAACTTTTGGTATTTTTGACACTTTCGCTCACGAAGAAGGCAGACAAGCCCACATCAACGGACCAATTGCTGCTGCTTTAATGGCTAATGCCGAAGAATTGTTAGCTCAATCACCTATAATAGAAACGATTGATATTTTAGCTTCTAAGTAAAATATTTTGGATTTTATAGTTAAACAAAAAGGCATCTCAAAATTTTGAGATGCCTTTTTGTTTGGTGGAGCCGGAGGGATTCGAACCCTCGTCCAGTTGTACGCATTAGTAAGTCTTCTACATGCTTATTTTCAGATTAATTGTTGGGAAAGGGAAGGCCTGAAACCTGCCTATACCGTATTCCTTAGACACTTTATCTCAACTTGCTTTCGTATCACCGCAAGTCCAGTTCCGCATTTCGATGCCCCTTGACCAAACCCGGAGGAACAGCGGTTTTGAGGGACAAAGGCTTATCTAATTCTAAATTAGGCAGCCAAGGCGTAGTTATTTTCGCCGTTTGTAGTTTGAAGATTCAGATTTACGAGCTAATATCTACAATGCTCGGCATGCTAACTTATAATCCAATACCCTGTCAAATCCATACGACCCCCAGTTAGTAATAGCAAAGATAGGCTAAAAAATCAGTTGAATTAAATCTAATAAATACGGTATAACGTAAATTATATTGTGACAAATATAATTTTACTAATACTTTATTTTTGAAAATTAAAGTTTGATGATTATATTTGCAACGCTATTTTTACAATTAATAACATAATTAAATCATAAAAACATGAAAAAAACGCTCTCCCTTTTCATATTGGCTATATCTATGCCAATATTTGCATTTTCGCAAGCTTGGGTTCAAAAAGGTTTATTGGAAAGTTTTACATCTCAAACAGAAGTTAGAGAAGTAATTGTAACTTTTCAAGGCTATGATGCACCCACTTCTAACCAGATTGACATTGTTAAAAGATTAGGAATTTTAAATGGTATTACCATGCGTGCTTTACCTATAATGGGTATTATGGCAACTAAGGCTCAAGTTGAGGCATTAGCTCAACATCCTCAAGTTAGAGGATTAGAAGCCAATTTAGAACTTCAATACCATAACGGAAATGGTTCTAATATTATTGGAGCTCGCGAACTCCAAAAAAATCCAAAAATTAGAGATGCTCAAAACAGAGTTATCGACGGTGCCGGTGTAACAGTTGGTATCATTGATAGTGGTGTGGACGGCGCTCACCCAGATTTAATGTTTGGAACTAAACTTATTCAAAACGTGTTGGGCCAAACTAGTACTCCATTTGGTACTTTAGGAATGGTTCCTCCGGTATTTGTCGAGAATGTTATAGCTACTGACCATAACTCTGGCCATGGTACGCATTGTTCAGGTAGTATTACCGGAACAGGTACTATGTCTGGTGGCAAGTATGCTGGTGTAGCTCCTGGAGCTAAATTAGTAGGATATGGTACTGGTGCAGTATTATTAGTATTATCTGCAGTTTCAGGTTTCGATTATTTCATTGTAAATCAGGCAAAATTTGGTGTACAAATCATTTCTTGTTCATTTGGTGGCAGTGGAGATTTTAATGAAAACTCTGCAACCTCGAGAGCTACAAAGAAACTCTATGATATGGGTGTAAATGTGGTTTATGCAGCTGGTAACTCAGGTCCTGGAAACAATACCATAGGTCCAGACGCTAAAGCTCCTTGGGTTTTATCCATTGGTGCTGGCGATCGTTTTGGTAGAATAGCTACTTTTTCATCTAGAGGAAAGCGTTTTGATGAAAGAGCATTTGAAATGGATGGTAAAATATTCGTATCTAAAAATAAACCAACTGTAGTTGCTCCCGGTGTAGATGTAATTTCTGCTAGAACACAAGGCCCGGTTGCTGCTTTAGGTACAACCATTGATGTGAATGTGTTATCACCAACAGAATTACCGTTTTACACACATAGTAGCGGTACATCTATGGCAACTCCACATGTTGCGGGTGTTATTGCACTTATGTTACAAGCTAACCCTGCATTAACTCCAGATAAAATTAAAGAGATTTTGATGGAAACAGCTACCAACATGCCAACCTATGAAGAGCACCAAGTTGGAGCTGGTTATGTGAATGCCTATGCTGCTGTTGTTCGCGCCATGGGTGTCGAAAAATTTGGTAATACCAATCACAGAATCAGAAATTTTGCATCTAACATAGATTTAAAATTAGATCCAGTAGCTGTAGAGTTTGCTTATTCACCTTTACCAACATCATCTAATGAGTTTACTTTTGAAGTTGAACCCGGTTTAATTGCTTTAGAATTATTTGCAACAGCTAATGGTGTTGCAGGATCGGGTAATCCAATATTTATTTATTTAGAAGCGCCTAACGGACAAAAATTCTCAGGTGGTTTACCTGCTACATTTACAATTTCAAGGACTAGAACATCTATTGCACTAAGTCCAATGCCTGGTACTTGGAAAGTAAAAGCAGACACCAGAATTGGTACTGCAGCTGGAGTTGCATTGCCTACACCAGCGCCATTAAACGGCTTGCCAGAAACCATTAGAGGAGATGTGACCAAAGTTAGTGCAAAATCTTTCAGTGGAATTGATGATGTATCTTTAAATCATCCTAAACGTCAACAAATTGAATCTGCAGTTTCTAAAAAGTTAATGGATGCACGTCCGGGTGGTTTTGAGCCCGCTGCCTTTTTAACTCGTGCTGAATTGGCAGATGCTATAGCATTGGGATTAGGGTTACGTCAGTTTTATGATATAGATGAAGTGGTTCCGGTTTCAGATGCAAATGGTTTAGAATTATTAGCCTCATCTGTAGTAGTAAACGGTGGAGCTTTAAGGGATAGAGAGTTTGTTCAGAAACCAATTATCAATCCTGTAAACGGTAAACTATTACCAAATCAAATTGCAACCAGAGCAGAAATAGCGTATGCAATAGTACAAGCCTTAGGATTTCAAGCTCAGGCAGAAGCCATTATGAACATGCCAATAACTGCTCGTGATGGTGAAAATAATTTCACTGTAGTTGATGCTGATGGCGTTGGAGAAATTAAAGGACATTTAGGTTTAGCAGTACAAATGGGTATTTTAGATGTGGATGTTATTAATGGAATTGCAAAATTAAATCCGGATGCACCAATGGAAAGAGCAGACTTTGCTGAAGTAATGGTTAAAGCTGCAAATATTTGGTTAACCAGTGTTGCTGCACCTCCAATAGATGATACACCAACATCTGTAGCCTCAAAAAAATCCAAAGAGATTAGCAATATTTCAACTTATCCTAATCCTGCAAGTTTAGAGTCTACTTTAACATTTACCCTTACCCAAACAGGTAATGTTACTGTTGATATCGTAGATATTAATGGTAAAGTGGTTGCAACTGTGTTTAACAATAAGAAGTTAAATGCAGGTGAGCATGAGATTAGTGCTTTTGTTAGTGATCTCAAACCTGGTATTTACACCTACAGAGTTTCTACTATAAGTGGCATGCAATCCACTAGATTAATTGTACAATAGTTAGTAACAAAATAACTCAATAAAAAAGCCTCTCGCTGATTGCGAGAGGCTTTTTTAATTTACTCAAAGCTTACTTTTAGTTTAATGTTTTACCTGGATAATCTTGTAAAGCAATTTTTAAACAATCCATAGCATGTTGTAAATCATCTAAGTTTAGTACATAAGCTATACGAACTTCATTAACTCCGGCACCTTTTGTAGAATAAAAGCCAGTTGTAGGGGCCATCATTACGGTTTGATTATTATGGCTAAATTCTTCCAACATCCATTGGCAAAATTTGTCGGCATTATCTATTGGTAATTTTGCTACTACATAAAAAGCACCGCCTGGGTTAGGACAAAACGCACCAGGAATACTATTAATATATTTTACTAGAAAGTCTCGTCTATTTGTATATTCTTTAATTACATTTTCGAAATAAGACGAAGGGGTATCAATTGCAGCTTCTCCAGCAATTTGGCCAATCATCGGAGGGCTTAGTCTGGTTTGTGCAAATTTTAATGCGGCAGCAAGCACAGCTTTGTTTTTGGTAACAATTGCACCTAAACGAGCACCACAAGCGCTATATCGCTTAGAAACAGTATCCATTATTACTACGTGTTCGTTTAAACCGTCTAAATGTAATGGCGAAATAAATTGTTTTCCATCGTAGCAAAACTCTCTATATGCCTCATCAGAAAATAAATACAAATCGTGTTTTAGTACTAATTTTTTCAATTCTTCCAGTTCTGATTTGGAGTATAAATAGCCCGTTGGATTATTTGGGTTGCAAATCATGATTGCTTTCGTTTTGGGCCCGATGAGTTTTTCGAACTCTGTAATTGGGGGCAATGCAAAACCATTTTCTATATGCGATACAATTGGTATAACTACCGCATCAGCCATGCATGCAAATCCGTTGTAGTTTGCATAAAAGGGTTCGGGGATTATAATCTCATCGCCAGGGTTTAAACAGGCACTTAATACAATACTTACCGCTTCAGAGCCTCCATTGGTTACAATAATTTCATCCGCAGATATATCAAATCCAATATTTCTGTAATATTTTTCGAGTTTATTTCTGTACGAAATAGTTCCTTCTGAGGCAGTATATGCCCATACCTTAAACTCGATATTTTTAATAGCATTTAACATGGTTTGAGGGGTTTCTATATCCGGCTGGCCTATGTTTAAATGATATACTTTCTTCCCTTCTTTTTTAGCTTTCTCTGCGAATGGCGATAATTTTCTGATTGGAGATGCGGGCATATTAAGCCCTTTTTCTGATATTTTTGGCATGCCTCAAAAATAAAAAAATCCTGATGGTACCATCAGGATTTCTGTGAATAAACTTAATTTATATTATTGACGTGCAGTAGGTACTTCTACCACTCCTTTTATGTTTAAAATTTTAATAGGAGTTTTAGAGTTAGAATACACTGTAATTCCTTTTTGGAATGCATTTAATGCTGCAGCGTTAAACTCTACTTTAATAAATCCTGTTTCACCTGGTTTAACCGGTATCATAGTATAGGTTGGAGTGGTACATCCACAAGCAGCTACAATTTTTTGAATAATTAAAGGCTCTTGACCTACGTTGGTAAATTTAAACTCAAATGTAACTGGTTTGTTCTGTGGTATATTACCAAAGTCATGAACTTCTTTTTCAAATTTAAATTCTGCTTTTGCATCGGTTTGAGCAAATGCAAAACTTGCGGTTACCATTAACGCTATACAAATTGCAAATATCTTTTTCATAATAGTTTGTTTTAATTACTAACTTCTAATTGATGACTCAAATATAAACAAAAATTAGTCCACGATAAAAATATTGCTTAAAAACTGCTTGCATAATAACCTGTATGCCTTATCTGCATTTTTTGTATTTTTGGCAAAATTGATATTTTATGAGTAATAAAGTGAGCAGTGAATCAACTATTGAACAAAGAGAACTTAGCTTCGACGAGTTTAAAGCAATTGTTTTATCAGATTATAAATTAGCCAATGAGAGCAGACAAGCTAGTCTTTTAGGTAGGAAAGAAGTGCTTACAGGTAAAGCTAAGTTTGGGATTTTTGGTGATGGAAAAGAACTTGCTCAAATTGCAATGGCAAAAGTTTTTATGAATGGTGATTTTCGTTCGGGATATTACCGCGATCAAACCTTTATGATGGCTGCAGGATTACTTACTGTTAAAGAATTTTTTGCTCAATTATATGCACATACCGATGTAGATGCCGAACCATCTTCTGCCGGACGTTCTATGAATGGACATTTTGGGACCAGATTATTAAATAAAGACGGTTCTTGGAAAGTGCAAACAGAAAATAAAAATTCATCTTCTGATATTTCACCTACAGGTGGTCAAATGCCACGATTATTAGGTTTAGCTTATGCTTCAAAATTATATCGCCAAAATTCAGATTTACATACCTTTTCTGATTTTTCAATAAATGGTAACGAAGTAGCATTTGGTACCATTGGTAATGCCAGTACTTCTGAAGGGCATTTTTTCGAAGCAATTAATGCGGCCGGTGTGCTACAAGTTCCAATGGCAATTTCTGTTTGGGACGATGGATACGGAATTTCTGTTGGTGCCGAATATCAAACCACTAAACAAAATATTTCTGAGATTTTAAAAGGTTTTCAGCGAGATGATATTGGTCAAGGATATGAAATTTACCGTGTTAATGGATGGGATTATGCTTCGTTGTGCGAAACCTATGAAACCGCAATTCACATTTGCAGAAAGGAACATGTACCTGTTTTGATTCATGTACAGGAAATGACTCAACCGCAAGGGCACTCTACTTCAGGTTCGCACGAACGATATAAATCTAAGGACAGATTAAATTGGGAATCGGAGTACGATTGTATCAAAAAAATGCGCGATTGGATGCTGGAAACGGCTGTTGCAAGTGCAGAAGAATTAGATCAAATTGAAGAAAATTCAAAGAAATTCGTTCGCGAATGTCAAAAAGAAGCTTGGTCAGATTTTAATGCACCTATCAAATCAACAATATCCGAGGCACTAGATTTACTAGAAAAATGCCAGAGTGAATCGCCAAATACAGACTTACAGAAACACGTTAATGCGTTAAAAACAGCTATCGATCCTTCTTATAAAGATGTAATTTCTGAAGTAAGAAAAGTGCTTCGCAAGTTTAGGAACATTCATTCTGCAGCTAAAAATGACTTGCTTTTTTGGTACAAAGAACAACAAGATATCAATGAAGATAGATTTAATTCTTATCTCTTTAATCAAACCAATTCATCGGCATTAGCTGTAGAAGAAATTTTACCGCAATTTGGAGAAGAGCCAACTTGGGTAGATGGCAGAGAAATTTTAAATGCCTGCTTTGATAAAGCCTTTACTCGTGATCCTAGAATTGTAGCATTTGGCGAAGATGTAGGCAAAATTGGAGATGTAAATCAAGGTTTTGCTGGGTTACAAGAAAAATACGGTGAAAATCGAATAACAGACACCGGAATCCGTGAAGCAACCATCATGGGGCAAGGTATTGGATTAGCGCTAAGAGGGTTAAGACCAATTGCTGAAATTCAATATTTAGATTACCTATTGTATGGTTTGCAAACGCTAAGTGATGATTTAGCTTCTCTATCATACCGAACCAAAGGTGGTCAGAAAGCCCCGCTAATTATTCGCACACGTGGTCACAGATTAGAAGGAATTTGGCATTCTGGCTCTCCAATCGGGATGATTTTAGGAGCCTTACGTGGTATACATGTTTTAGTTCCCCGAAACATGACTCAGGCAGCAGGTCTGTATAATACCATGCTTCAATCTGATGAGCCTGCCTTAATTATCGAATGTTTAAATGGCTATAGAATTAAAGAGAATTTGCCTTTAAACATTGGAGAATTTACTGTTCCATTGGGTAAGCCAGAAGTGTTAACAGAAGGTACAGATGTAACCATCGTAACCTATGGTTCTTGTTGTAGAATTGCTCAGGATGCTATCACACAATTAAATGAATTGGCTGTTTCTGTGGAACTGATAGATGTGCAAACCTTGTTGCCGTTTGATATTAATCATTCTATCGTTGAATCCATTAAGAAAACTAACCGAGTTTTATTTTTGGATGAGGATGTTCCTGGCGGTGGTAGTGCTTATTTAATGCAACAAGTTTTAGAAATCCAGAATGGATATTATCATTTAGATGCAAAACCCAGAACTTTAACCGCAAAACCACACAGACCGGCCTATGGATCGGATGGAGATTACTTCTCTAAACCTAGTGTAGACGATGTTGTGGAAATGGTATATGAAATGATGCACGAATCAAATCCTAAAAAATTCCCGACTATATTTTAGCCGATTTATTGCGGAGGTAATGGTCGGCTAATACCAATGCAGCCATTGCCTCTACAATAGGAACCGCTCGAGGCACAACACATGGGTCGTGTCGGCCTTTGCCAGCCATTTTCACTTCATTTCCTGCTTGATCTACGGTATCCTGTTGCTGCATAATGGTAGCAACAGGCTTAAATGCAACATTAAAATAGATATCAGCACCATTAGAAATTCCGCCTTGTATTCCTCCAGAATGGTTTGTTTGGGTTATTATTTTACCCTTTTCTGAAGTGCCAAAACTATCGTTATGCTCAGAGCCTTTCATTTTGGCGCCAGCAAAACCAGAACCATATTCAAATCCATGAACGGCATTAATACTTAACATAGCTTTAGCTAAATCGGCATGTAATTTATCAAAAACTGGTTCCCCTAATCCAATTGGGCAATTTTTTATGATGCAAGAAATTATTCCACCCAACGTATCACCTTCTTTTCGAATTTGTTCTATAGCTTCAATCATCTTATCTGCTGCTTTATCATCCGGACAGCGAATTATGTTGCTTTCTGTCCTAACTTTTAACTCGTGAATGTTTTCTGTGGATACATTTGGTGAAGTAATAGTACCCACTGCCGAAACATAAGCAGCTAAATCAATTCCTACCGTTTTTAAAAGTATTTTAGCAATAGCACCTGCAGCTACCCTAACAGCAGTTTCTCTGGCCGATGACCTGCCACCACCCCGATAATCGCGGTGACCGTATTTGGTTTGGTAAGTAAAATCTGCATGAGATGGTCTAAAAGAGTTTTTAATGTGCTCGTAATCTTTTGATTTTTGGTCCTCGTTAGGTATGATTAAAGCTATTGGACTACCTGTTGTTTTTCCCTCAAAAACTCCCGAAAGAAGTTGAAATCTATCGGATTCTTTTCTTTGTGTTGTAATTGCAGATTGTCCGGGCTTTCTTCTATCCAATTCACTTTGTATATAATCTTCATCTATTTCTAGACCTGCTGGGCAGCCATCTATAATTACACCAATGGCAATGCCATGAGATTCGCCAAAAGTGCTTATTTTAAAAAGTGTACCGAAGGAGTTTCCAGCCATTTCGCCAAATATCTTTAATTTATTTCGAATCCAACATGTTTTAAATCCTCCCAAAAATTTGGGTATGATTTTCTCACCACATCTGGGTTTTCAATTTTAATTTCATCCATAACCAAAGCCAAAGGAGCAAATGCCATTGCCATGCGATGGTCATTATATGTATTAAAACTTACTTTTTTTGTAAGATTAACGTTCTCTGCAATTAATTTATATACTTTATTCTTCTCAGTTAATTGAGCGCCAATTTTAGCTAATTCATTTTGTAAAGCTTGAATTCGGTTGGTTTCTTTAATTTTTAGAGTTTCTAAACCGGTAAATGTAGCATTGTGTTTAAGGGCTGCGCAACACACAATAATGGTTTGTGCTAAATCCGGACAATCTTTTAAATCAAATATTTTTCGGGCCAACTTCTTAGTACTCTTTTTAAGTGATATACCATCTTTTAAAAACTCGGTAGTTACTCCAAAGTTTGCCATAACTTCAGCAATTATGCTATCACCTTGTAAACTATACCCATTTAAATCTTTAAGTTTAAGAAGTATGTTTTTACTTAAAGCTGCCATAGCATACCAATACGAAGCGGCACTCCAATCGGGTTCTATTTGTAATGTGGTATGGCTAAATGTTTGATTTTTTATGGTGATTTTATCCTCCTTGAATTCAGAAATTATACCAGCCTGAGCAAGTAATGCTAAGGTCATTTCAATATATGGTTTAGAGGTAATTTCATCTGTTAATATTAGTTCTATTCCGTTTTCAAGTGTTGGGGCAATCAGTAATAAAGCAGAAATGTATTGACTGCTCACATTGCCTGGGATGCTAATTTTATGTGTTTTATTCAGCTTATTTGCGATGATTTTTAACGGAGGGAAACCATCGTTTTCTAGGTACTCAATGTCTGCCCCCAAAAGTCTTAAAGAATCCACCAAAATTTTAATGGGTCTTTCTTTCATTCTTTCGTCTCCGGTAAGTATAAATTCACCCTTTTTTCTGGCTAAATAAGCAGTAAGAAATCGCATGGCAGTACCAGCCATGCCTATGTTAATTTCATCTGTTTCTTGTGATAATGCTTTGTTAAGAATAATGCTATCCTCGGCATCTGAAATCTTATTTATTTTCACTTTACCGGAACTCAGTGCAGAAATAATTTGAGCACGGTTACTCAAGCTTTTGGAGCCAGGTAATTCTAATTCGCCATGGATGCTATCTTTTAGAAATTTTACAGTAATGTATTTACTCACTATCCATTAATTTGGCATTCATAATTTGGGTTTGCTTGCGAATACTTTCGCTATGAATTATCTCTAACATTTTTGTAATAAATGTTTTTTCGAGCAGTAAGGGAGCATTTTGCAACCATCTATCGTTAATTTCTTCCCATCTGGCTACTTGCAGAATAGTAACATTATTCTCTCGCTTATATTCTCCAATTTTTTCTACCAGTTGCATTCTCTCGCCTAATTTGGTAAAAATGTGTTCGTCAATTTTATCAATTTGTTTACGTAATTCAGATAATTTATCGGTAAAGGCTATATTTTGTGAAGCCGATGAACGCAGAACCAAATTATTTATTAATGACTCAAGTGCCTGGGGTGTTAATTGTTGTTTCGAATCTGTCCAAGCCATTGCTGGGTCTATGTGCGATTCGATCATCAATCCTTGAAAATCTAAATCCAATGCTTTTTGCGAGACATAGGGTATGGTATCTCTTCTGCCACAAATATGACTTGGATCATTGATGATTGGCAAATCTGGCGCAAGGGTTTTTAGCTGTATAGCTAAATCCCACATGGGTTCATTTCTGTATGCAGATTTTTCAAACGAAGAAAAGCCACGATGTACTGCGGCCAATTTAGTAATGCCAGCCCGATTTATTCTTTCTAATGCTCCGCACCATAAAGATAAATCTGGGTTCACCGGATTTTTTACCATTACTGGAACATCTACTCCTTGTAATGCATCCGCAATTTCTTGTACCGTAAATGGGTTAACCGTAGAACGAGCTCCAATCCAAAGAATATCTACACCAAATTTAAGAGCTTCTTCCAAGTGCTTCGCACTAGCAACTTCCACGGCTGTAGGTAAACCAGTTAATTGTTTTGCTTTTTGTAGCCATTGTAAGCCAATGCTGCCAACTCCTTCAAATTCTCCCGGACGAGTTCTGGGTTTCCAAATGCCTGCTCGCAATACACTTACTTTTCCGGTACTTTTTAATAGTAAGGCAGTTTTAATTAATTGTTCTTCGGTTTCGGCACTACAAGGTCCCGATATTAAAAATGGTTGGTTTTTAATATCTACCCAAGTACTTAGTGGCAAACAATTTAATTGCAATTTCATATAAATTTATTCTCCAATTTTCGGGTACGCTTCATTTGTTAAACCATTTAGAGAAGCTAATTACGTTAGATTGGTAAAATCGTCCAAAATTAAACAAATTCAACTATCCATTCGTTTTAATTATAATTTAGAAAGACGGGTTATTCTGGGGGTAGTTTTTTTTCTTAAGATTTTGATACCAACAAAGACATTCTTCGATTTGATTCAATCTAATTTTTACATCAAAATCAGCGGAGCCTATTTTCGATAAAAGGCTAAAATTGAAGTCGCCATTATTATTTTTCTTATCAGCTTTCATGGTATCTAAAAGGTACGGAAAGTTTTTTTTCGAGAGAGGATACATATCAAATATTGATAATATTAGCTCAGTAATTTGGTTAAAATCTGATTCGGATAATTTATTGTATTTGTGTGAAAGATAACTTTCGCATACTATTCCCATGGCTATTGCTTCGCCATGTAAAAGCGGATATTTGTCTTTTTTCAGGGATAAACTTTCAATGGCGTGCCCAATGGTATGACCAAAATTTAAAATTTTACGGATGCCTTTTTCTTTAGGGTCTGTCTTTACAATTTGTTGTTTAATGCTAATGCTTTGCTTTATGAGTTTATCATTTAAGATGCCGCCTTTACGTATTATTTTTGTCAAATCAGAGTAGTGTTTTTCGCTGTAAATTAATCCATGTTTAATCATTTCAGCTAAACCTGCTTTCATTTCGCGTGCAGGTAGGGTATGTAGAAAAATGGGGTCAATAATTACCATTTCTGCAGATTGAAATGTACCAATGAGATTCTTTTTATCTTCTAAATCTATTCCTGTTTTACCACCAACCGATGCATCTACCTGAGCAAGTAAACTGGTAGGTATGTTGATGAACGAAATGCCACGCATAAAGGTAGAAGCACAGAAACCACCAATGTCGCAAACCATACCACCTCCTAAATTCAGGAGTAATGAATTTCTATCCGCTCCAAAATCCAATAACATTCTCCAAATACCAATGCAAATGTCGATATTCTTACTTTCTTCACCGGCATCAATTTCAATGATATCGTATTTCACATCCAAAAGATTTTTTGCAATGATTGGCAAACAATGCTCAGAAGTATTAGTATCAACCAAGAAAAAAATTTTGGAATAGGAGTTTTTGTTTAGATGATTATCCAAAACTTCAGATGAATTGCTATGTGCTATTTTAGTAAGCATATGTTTAATGGTTAATTTAAGTAAGGTAAAGTACCTGGAAAAATAAATTATTTTTTAATTTAATATTTAGATAATAATAAAATTAACTATTAAATTAGCGCTTCAATAAACGCTCTCAATCATGAAAACTTTTAAAAATTTGGTAATCAGCCTAATGGCATTGCTGTTTACTGTCACTACTGTTAATGCTCAATCTAAATTAGATGTTGCATTAAGCCACATTCAATCACAAAAAAATGTTCTTGGGTTACAAGATTCTGATTTATCAGAATACGTTGTTACCGATCAGTACACCTCCAAGCACAACGGAGTTACGCACATTTATTTACAACAACAAATCAACGGGATTGGTATTAGAAATGCAATTATTAATATCAATGTTGATAAAAACAATCGGGTATTAAATGTTGGAAACAGATTTGTTCCTAATGTTAGAACCGGAATAGTTGGGACAAGTCCTAGATTAACTGCATCACAAGCCTTATTAAAAGCAGCCGAGTACTTAAAAGTTCCAATTACAAAAGCTATTACTACAACACCAACCCAATTAAACTTAGTGGATAAACCACAGGCACAACATCAACTTTTGTCAGATGCCGGAATAGCAATTGGACCAATACCTGCTAAATTAAATTATGTTAGAGTTGCTCAAAGTACAGTTTACTTAGCTTGGGATATATCCATTTATATGGAAGATCAACAAAACGAATGGATCATTCAGGTGGATGCTCAAAATGGCAATATCTTAGACGTTTACGATAATGTTTTAAAATGCGAGTTTGATTTAACTCCTATAGTTACTGATGCTCCTGTTTTAGAGCTTAGAAATAAAAATGCTTCAGCAAGGTTAAAAAACACTAAAACTGTTTTTAGTCCCTTCATTTCAACAGTAGCACCTAGTTTAGCCCCATTTGCAAATTTTCAATCGGGCACCTATCGTGCATTGCGATTTCCAATTGAAGGACCAAGTTTTGGCGCATTATCTTTAATTACCAATGCAGAAGATGCAGAAGCCTCGCCTAATGGATGGCATGATGACGGGAATGGAGTATTACCAACCACGCGTGGTAATAATGTTTGGGCATATAACGACAGACCGGGTGGATTTAGTAGTGCAGCCGGAAGCTACGGCATTGGGTACAGCCCTTTTGGTGGCGAAGATCTAATTTTTGATTTTCCTGCTGATTTTAGTGCAGACCCAGTGACTTATATTGATGCAGCAACTACCAATTTATTTTATGTTAATAATGTCATTCATGATATATTGTATTTCTATGGATTTGATGAAGTAAGTGGGAATTTTCAACATACCAATTTTACTGGCCAAGGCAGAGGATTAGATGCAGTGCATGCACAAGCACAAGATGGTGGTGGAACAAATAATGCGAACTTCAGAACTCCATCTGAAACCGGAATTCCTCCAATTTTCCCACCAACCATGCAAATGTTTTTATGGACATCGGCATTGCCAGCTAGGTTAGTTACAGTAAACTCTCCTGCAAATGTTGCCGGTAGTTTCATCGCTTTGGAAGCTGCATTTGGTCGTAGACTTAATAGTGTAGCCATAAGAGGTAGATTGGTAGTGGGTGATCCAGTAACCGGATGTACCGGTCTAACCCCAGGTTTACCTGCTCCTCCACCTAAAGGTGCACCTATTAAACCTTATAATAATGCAACTGCAATGGCAGGTAATATAGCCATAGTAAGAAGAGGAGATTGCTCATTTTTCGAAAAAATTGCCAGTGCACAAGCATCAGGTGCTTTAGGAGTAATTGTGGTAAATAATGCAGGCGGTCCTCCAATTGCCATGGGTGGCGACGAAACAGGTAATACTGTAGTAATCCCAGCTGTAATGATTAGTAAAGCGGATGGGGATAAACTTATTGAAGCGGCACTTGCAAGTAATGTAAACGTGTCGTTGGTAAGAAATGAACCTGCCCCTGCTATGCGCGATGGCGATTTTGACAATGGAGTAATTGCACATGAGTACGGTCATGGAATCTCAATAAGATTAACCGGAGGTCCTGGAACTAGCTGCTTAAATAGTCAGGAACAAGCGGGTGAGGGATGGAGTGATTATTTTGCAGTAATGACCACCATGAAACCTGGTGATACTAGAGATAAACCTCGTGGAGTTGGATCATACGTGGTGTACCAAGAACAAAGTGGAAGTGGTATAAGGCCAAGACCATACAGCACCAACATGGCAGTAAATGAATATACATACAAAAACATTTCTAATCCGGAGATTACCGTGCCACATGGAGTTGGATTTATATTCAACACCATGCTTTGGGAAATGACTTGGAATTTAATTGATAAACATGGTTTCGACCCAGATTTATACCGAGGTAAAGGCGGAAATAATATTGCATTACAATTAGTAGTGGATGGCTTCAAATTACAACCATGTGCGCCAGGATTTGTAGATTCAAGAGATGCAATTTTACTTGCAGATATGATTAATAATAATGGTGCAAACCAATTAGAAATTTGGAAAGCTTTTGCAAAAAGAGGATTAGGTTTTGGTGCAAGTCAAGGAAGCCCTAACGATAGAACCGATGGAACAGAATCGTTTTTATTGCCTCCGCAGTTCCGAAATAGATTAACGGTTAATGTTAAAGCTAACCCAGAACGTTTAGTAAGAAGAAACTCTACCATTAATTACACTTTAACGGTAGAAAACACAAAAGACGTTGCTGTTAGTAACGTGCTAATTACCGATTCTATACCATCCGGATTTATACCGGTACCAGGTTCACTTGGCGATGCAACCTTTGCTAATGGTAAAATTACATTTCCGGTAGTTGCATTAGCAGTGGGTGAGAAATTAGAAAAAACCTATCAATTAATTGCTAATACAGGTACCCCAACTGTTTTTTATTTTCAAGATGATATTGAATCCGGAACAAGTAAATGGACTACTGTTAAAGCAACCGGAGATTCCATTTGGAGAGTTGCAACCAATAAACCTTTTAATGGAACAAAATCATGGTTTGTGGCCAATCCGGCAACTTCTTCTCTTCAGTATCTGCAAATAAAAGATAATGTAGAATTAGGAGACAATGCTTTACTTCGTTTCAGACATTTGTTTAATACAGAGTCTAATTTTGATGGAGGTACCATTGAAATATCTACCAATAATGGAACATCTTGGACAGATTTGGGTAATAGAATCATTACTAATCGATACAATGGATTTAAAAATTCAAGTATTTTTAATAACCCGGTAATTCCTTCTCCGGTAGCTTCCAGAGCATTTTCTGGGAATAGCGTAGATTATTTAGAGTCGGTTGTAGATTTAAGTGAATTTGCAGGGCAAAATGTTAAAATAAGATTTGTTTTTCAATCAGATCCTACTGGAGGTAGAGAGGGGTGGTATGTAGATGACATTAATATCATTTCAGGAGGAAATCTATCTACTAATTTTGTAACCGCTACAACTGAGTTAGGAGATAAAGAAGTAGTCTCTGTTTCTACCGAAATATTTGATAATGTAATTACATCGGTAAATACCAAACGAGTAAACTATTTTGCTTCTGTTATTTTTCCTAATCCTGCAAATGATCAATTATCCATTCGATTAGCAGATGATTTTATACGTAATGTAAAAGGAGATGTAGTTATTTCTATTACTAATGCTTTTGGGCAAAATGTATTTAATGCACGAGTAGATGGAAGCAACGCTTCTAACGGGTATAATCTAGATATCAGTAAATTACCTGCTGGTATATATTCCGTTCAAATTCTTAATAACGAAAACATGAGTAGCCAAAAACTCATCATTCAGAAATAAATTTTTTAGTTTTCATACAAAAGCGGGGTTAAAAAATTAACCCCGCTTTTTATTTAAAATGGTCTAATCAAATTAGGAGCAACCACACAAAACATATGTTTTTTGGTTTGGTTAAAAGCATCTAAAATTATATAATGTGTAGATGTTACAAATTCAAATAAAAATTATCTTTGCGCATGTCTCAAACAGAATCTGAAACTCCAAAAGTTTCCTTTGATAATACCGAAATTGCATTTTCTTATAAGTCTGACAAGGAACTAAAAAAAGCTTATTGGCTGTTTAAATTGATAAGCATTAATTTTTTGGTAAAAGTAGGACCAAGTCTAACCAATTTTGCATTGTTTCTGCGTTTACCCATATTACCCATAATAAAAGCAACCATTTTTAAACATTTTTGTGGCGGCGAAACCATAGAGCAGTGTGTAGGGGTGGTTAAACAAATGGCTGATTATAATGTAAAATCAGTCTTAGACTATTCCATTGAAGGAGAAAAGGTAGAGGCTGTTTTCGATGATACTACGAATGAATTGATTAAAACCATTGAATTTTCAAAAAATAATACGAGTATACCCTTCACTGTTTTCAAAATTACAGGCTTAGCCAGATTTGATTTGTTGGCTAAAATACAAACAGGTGAAAAATTAGATGTAGCAGAAGAAGAAGAGTGGTATAGAGTTACAAACAGAGTAGATACCATTTGTTTAGAAGCTTTTAAAGTTGGCATTCCAGTGATGATAGATGCAGAAGAAAGTTGGATTCAAGAACCAATGGATAGGCTGGTAGAACAAATGATGCAAAAATACAATAAAGAAAAAGCGATTGTATACAATACCTATCAATTTTATCGCCACGACAGACTTCAGTATTTGAAGGATGGCATTCTTGATGCTAAGCGTAATGGGTACAAAATTGGAGCAAAATTAGTGAGAGGTGCATACATGGAAAAAGAGCGTAATCGCGCGCTTGAAATGAATTATCCATCCCCCATTCAGCCAAATAAAGAGGCATCTGACCAAGATTACAACAAAGCATTACAGTTATGTTTAGAAAATTTAGATTTAGTTTCATTCGTTGCAGGCACACATAACGAACAAAGTTCCTTGTATCTCACTCAATGGATGAAGTCTAAAAACATTCCACCTAACCATCCCAATATATATTTTGCTCAGCTTTTAGGTATGAGTGATAATTTGAGTTTTAATTTGGCTAACGCAGGATATAATGTTGCTAAATACGTTCCATATGGTCCGGTAAAAACAGTATTGCCTTATTTATTCAGAAGGGCACAAGAAAACACTGCCATTGCAGGTCAAATGGGAAGAGAGTTGAAATTGATATTAACCGAACTTAAAAGAAGAAAAGCTTAAAACTTTTCTTTTCCGGATAATAAATCAAAAAATAATTTAAAATCACTAGCTAAACTATACAAAGGGTGCTTAAACGTAGCGGGCTTATTTCTTTCAAAAAAATAATGTCCTACCCAAGCAAATCCGTATCCTATCACCGGAACAAGTAATAAAAATCTGGCCTCGTGCATAATCAATGCAAAGGGGATAATTAAAATAACTAATCCGGTTCCAATAAAATGCAAAATACGGCTAACCCTATTTCTATGCTCTGAGAGATAAAAAGGGTAAAATTCTTTAAGTGATTTAAATTTGTGTTCCACAACCATTTTTGAGAGCGATTTATGCTATGGCTAAATTATTAACTATCTGTAAATAATCCTAATCATGCAGCGCTAAAATTGTATTTTTGCCTTCATTTTTTAAAAATATAATGACAATACTTTCAGAACAAGAGAATTTGCGCCGCCAGGCCATGCAAGAGTTGGTTAATTTAGGGATAAACCCGTATCCGTCCGAATTATTTCCGGTAAATACTTATTCATCCAACATAAAACAAAATTATAAAGAAGATTCTACCGAATTTATTGAAGTGATTTTGGCTGGTCGCATAATGACCAAGCGTGTAATGGGTAGCGCTTCTTTTGCCGAAATTCAAGATACTGAAGGTCGCATACAATTATATATTGCCAGAGATGAAATTTCTCCTACTGAAGATAAAACACTTTACAATACCGTTTTCAAACGAATTCTGGATATTGGTGATTTTATAGGCGTAAAAGGTTTTGTATTTACCACTAAAACCGGCGAAATATCTGTTCATGTAAAAGAATTAACGGTGCTTTGTAAATCGTTAAAACCTTTGCCCGTTGTTAAAGAAAAAGACGGAGTAGTATACGATGCTTTTAGCGACCCTGAAGTTCGTTATCGTCAACGCTACGTAGATTTAGTGGTAAATCCTCACGTTAAAGACACCTTTATAAAAAGAACCAAGTTGGTGAATGCCATGCGGAACTTTTTAAACGAAAAAGATTACCTCGAAGTAGAAACCCCAATTTTACAACCCTTGTACGGTGGGGCAGCAGCTCGTCCATTTAAAACCCACCACAATACATTAGATATGACTTTGTATTTGCGTATTGCAAACGAGTTGTACCTAAAACGATTAATTGTTGGTGGCTTTGATGGCGTTTATGAGTTTTCTAAAGATTTCCGCAACGAAGGGATGTCTCGTTTTCACAATCCGGAGTTTACCCAAATGGAGCTTTACGTAGCCTATAAAGACTACGAATGGATGATGGAATTAGTAGAAGAAATGGTAGAACGTGTTGCCTTAGAATTACATGGTACCACAAAAGTACAAGTAGGCGAAAATATCATCAATTTTCAACGACCATGGACACGTTATACCATGTATGGTGCTATTAAGCATTTTACCGGGGTGGATGTATCTGAACTGAATGAAGCCGAAATGGCAAATGCTGCAAAAAAATTAGGAGTGAAAGTAGATGCTACCATGGGTAGGGCAAAGCTAATTGATGAGATTTTTGGCGAACACTGCGAGCCTAAATTAATTCAACCTACTTTCATTACGGATTATCCGGTTGAAATGTCGCCCTTGGCAAAAAAACACAGAAGTAAACCAGGTTTAGTGGAACGTTTTGAAGGCATTTGCAATGGCAAAGAAATTTGTAATGCATTTTCTGAATTAAACGATCCTATTGATCAACGTGCACGTTTTGCCGAACAGCTAGAATTAGGTAAGCGCGGAGACGATGAAGCCATGGTATTGGATGAAGATTTTCTAAGAGCTTTGGAATACGGTATGCCGCCAACTGCAGGTTTAGGGATAGGTATCGATCGCTTATCCATGATCATGACCAACTCAGATTCCATACAAGATGTACTATTTTTCCCGCAAATGCGCCCCGAAAAAATAAGTACAGGAGCCAGTATAGAAGACTTTATTGCAAAAGGAATTCCGGTAGATTGGGTTCCCCTCTTGCAAAAGCTAGGCTATTCTTCTCCAGAATCTCTAAAGGAAGCAAACCCAAACAAATTGTTTAATGATGTTTGCGGATTAAAGAAAAAATTAAAACTAGATTTACAAAACCCAACTTTGGACGATGTAAAATCTTGGGTTAGTTGAACTAATTTTCTGTAGAAAACTTTGGTAATATGTCTGCTCAAATGCATGCTTCCTGGTTAGAAGTAATTGGTGCTGAATTCGAAAAAGAGTACATGCATAATTTAAAAGCATTTTTGTTAGATGAAAAAAAACGACACATTGTTTATCCTAAAAGTTCCGAAATTTTTAATGCATTTAATTTAACTCCTTTTAACGAAGTTAAAGTAGTAATTCTTGGCCAAGACCCGTATCATGGTCCTAACCAAGCGCATGGATTATGCTTTTCTGTTCAAAACGGAATTCAAACTCCTCCCTCATTACAAAACATTTTTAAAGAATTACACACCGATTTGGGATGCAACATACCAAAGCATGGCAATTTAGAGAGCTGGGCAAAACAAGGAGTTTTAATGCTCAATTCAACCCTAACTGTAAGGGCAAATCAAGCAGGTTCTCATCAAAAACAAGGATGGGAAATCTTTACCGATAGTGTAATTAAAACCCTATCTGATAAAAAACAAAACCTTATTTTTTTACTTTGGGGCAATTACGCCAAAGCTAAAGCGGAGTTAATTGATTCAACTAAACACAAAATGCTTACTGCCGCACATCCATCGCCTTTTTCGGCTCACTATGGATTTTTTGGCTGTAAGCATTTTTCTAAAACCAATGAGCATTTAAACTCGCTTGATTTAAATCCTATAATTTGGCAGGTATAACCGTATTATTTGGTATCGCTGGGTTGTATTTTATGGTAGACAAAATAACCATTGACTGCTGATGACTTATTTCGCCAATTTTGCTCAATTTGTCTAATACCAGTCTCTCGTAATCTCGCATGTCTTTAACCATAACTTTCAATAAAAAATCAGACGAACCGGTAACGTGATAACATTCGGTTATCTCTTCAATTTCGTGCACTTTTTTTATAAAATTATTACGTGCATCTGGTATATTTAGATTAATGGTTAATTGAACAAATGTTTTAACCCCATAACCCAATGCTTCCTCATCCACACGAGCATGATAACTTTTAATATATCCAGCATTTTCCAGTTTTCGAACACGCTCTAACGTAGGTGCTGGAGATAATCCAACTTCGGTGGATAATTGCAAATTAGTAATTCTCCCATCGGTTTGTAATAGGCGAATTATCTTTAAGTCGATTTTGTCTAGGTGGTGACTCATGGTTTTTTTCGAAATTTTATTTCATTACAAATGCAAAGTTAAGGAGAATATTTGGAATAAATTCTATTTAGATTAATCTAAATTATTTATTAGATTTGTATAAAATATACGCCTATGCAATCCCAAACCGAAGAAAATTATTTGAAGGCTATTTACAAGTTATATGAAGTAAGCAATGAAGCGGTTAATACCAATTCCATCGCAGAGATTCTAAATACTAAAGCAGCATCTGTTACGGACATGATGAAAAAATTGGCTGATAAAAAGCTAATTAATTACACAAAATATCAGGGAGTCACTCTAACTAAAGAAGGTGAAAAAATTGCCTTACAAATTGTTAGAAAACACAGGCTTTGGGAAGTTTTTTTGGTAGAAAAATTAAATTTTAAATGGGATGAGGTGCATGATATTGCTGAGGAATTAGAACACATAAATTCTGAAGAACTAATGGACCGTTTGGCAAATTATTTAGACAATCCAAGATTCGATCCGCATGGCGACCCGATACCAAGTAAAGGCGGTTCTTTTGCAAAAAATGAGTTTGTGCAATTATCCAAACTAAAAGAAAACGAAAAAGCAAAAATATCTGGAGTTCGCGATCATAGTATATCTTTTTTACAGTATTTAGAGAAATTAAAACTAGTACTCGGAAAATCGGTTACTGTTTTAGAAAAAAGTGATTATGACGGATCTATGCAACTACAAGCAGAAGAGGGGACAGTTATTTATTTAAGCAAAGAAGTTTCCAACAATATTTTGGTGTTGAAATGAAAATTCCACATACAGACGGCAAGTCGCTAAGCGAAGTTCATGGCAGCATTGATGTTGCCAAAAAAGCAGGTAAGTGGAAAAAGTTTTTAGCATTTATTGGACCGGCTTATTTAGTCAGTGTGGGTTACATGGATCCGGGCAATTGGGCAACCGATATTGCCGGCGGAAGCCAATTTGGTTACTCTCTAATTTGGGTGCTACTCATGTCAAACCTAATGGCATTACTCTTACAAACATTAAGTGCACGTTTGGGAGTAGTTCAAGGAATGGATTTAGCTCAGGCATCCAGAGCTAATTATCCGCCTTTTATAAATATTCCATTATATATTTTAGCAGAAATAGCTATTGCAGCTTGCGATTTGGCCGAAATTATTGGTATGGCAATCGGGTTGCAATTGCTATTTGGTATACCTTTAATATGGGGAGTTACCATCACCGTTTTTGATACCCTACTATTATTGATGCTCATGAATAGGGGAATTCGCATCATGGAACTTTTTATTGTATCCATGGTATTTATTATTGGATTATCCTTTTTGGTTGAGATGTTTATAACCAAGCCCGCATTAACCGATATAGTTGGTGGATTTGTTCCCGAAATGCTAAGCGGAAATGCCTTGTATATTGCAATCGGGATAATTGGTGCAACGGTAATGCCTCACAATCTTTATTTGCACTCTTCCTTGGTACAAACCAGAAAAATTGAACGTACTTCTAAGGGTATTTGGCAAGCACTTAAATATAATTTCATTGATACAGCAGTTGCTTTAAATTTGGCTTTTTTAGTAAATGCTGCCATCTTAATTTTGGCTGCAACAGCATTTTTCAAAAATGGATTATTCCATATTGCCGAAATACAAGATGCCCACCTAATGCTAGAAAATATATTCGGAAAACTAGCTCCAGCATTATTTGCCATTGCATTAATTGCTTCTGGGCAAAGTTCTACCATAACTGGTACATTGGCTGGCCAAATTGTAATGGAAGGCTATTTAAATCTAAGAATTAGACCTTGGCTACGTAGATTAATAACTAGATTAATTGCCATCACGCCGGCATACATTACCATTGTTTATTTTGGAGAAGAAAAGTTAGGGGCACTACTCATTTTAAGTCAAGTTGTACTTAGTTTGCAGTTGGGTTTTGCCGTTATTCCACTTATTCATTTTAATAGTGATAGGCTAAAAATGAAAGAATTTACTATTAAAACGTGGATGAAAATCTTGGCATGGTCGGCCGCAATTATCATTGTAAGCCTTAATGTTCAATTGGTAATAGAAGAAATTTCTGGTTGGATAAATGATTCTCCGCAAACGGCTATCTACATAAAAACGATTGTTATACCACTTACAATCCTAGTTGCTGCACTTTTAGCGTACGTTACGTTTGCTCCTCTTATTAAAAAATATCAGGCCAATAAAATTTTGGTGCCGCATGGCAATGCGATGGATATAAAAGAGTTAAATCCGGTGGTGTACAAAAAAATTGCATTGACCATTGATTTCTCTGATAAAGATAAAGACACTATCAGATATGCTATTTTTCAGGGTGGTAAAAAAGCAGATTATGTTTTAATACATATTGTAGAAACAGCTGGTGCACAATACATCGGAGAAAACATCTTGGATTTAGAAACCAGAACGGATGAAAAAAATATCCAAAAATATGCCGATGATTTAACCGCTTTAGGATATAAAGTTGAAGTGAAAATTGGCTACGGCAATCCGGCAAAAGCTATTGCCGCTTTAGTTAAAGATTATGAAGCCGAATTATTAGTAATGGGTTCGCATGGCCATAAAGGAATTAAAGATGTTATATTTGGTGCCACTGTCGATTCCGTTCGGCATAATGTAAAAATACCTGTATTAATTGTATAAATAGATGTATGTCGGCACCAGATCTTCAAATAAAAAATAAACGAGCATTTTTCGAATATCAGATTTTAGATACCTACATAGCCGGGGTACAACTTTTAGGTACAGAAATTAAATCTATTCGTCAAGGTAAAGCCAATTTGAGCGATGCATATTGTGCTTTTTTAGACGATATTTTATACATCCGTAATTTGCATATTTCTGAATACTCTCATGGCTCTTTTTACAACCACGAAGCAAAGAGAGATAGGGTTTTATTATTAAAGAAGAACGAACTTAAAAAACTCTCTGCCAAACTTATAGATAAAGGGTTAACGGTAATTCCACTTAAAATGTTTGTCAATGAAAGGGGATATGCTAAAATAGAAATTGGGCTAGCTCAAGGTAAAAAATTACACGATAAGCGCGATAGTATTAAGGACAGAGAAAGCAAAGTTGAACTTGCCCGTTTAATGAAAAAGTAAGAGGATAAATTCTGCTTTTGATTAGCCTAAATCCGTATTTTTACTCAGCATTTGAATTTTTTCTGGTGGAATTTGATGAAGATCTAAAACCAAAAATCCATCCATCGAATCGTTAAACTTAGGGTCTACATTAAAAGCGATAATTTTAGCATTTAATGCTAAATATTGCCTTACCAACACCGGAATTTTGTTATGATCTTTTTCTATATCTGCAATCAAATTGTCTAGTGTTTTTATGTCTTTACTCTCTTCCAACAATACTTCCGAATCAATTTTTAGGTTTTTTATTTCAAATTTCTTCTTGGGTGTTACTAATTTAGATAATTCTTCGTCGTAGCAATTCTTTCTAATGTAATTATAGATTAATGCTTTAGATAGTTTCGAAAAATTATTGCTAATGCTTACTGGTCCAATTAAGTATCTATATTCCGGATTTCTGAACAGAAATATTAAAATTCCTTTCCACAGTAAGAATAGTGGTAAAGCTCTTTGCTGGTACTCTTTTACTACAAATGATCTGCCTAACTCTAAAGCCTGATTTAAAATTGGATTCATCTTAGAACTCATCTTAAACAAAGAATCTATATAAAATCCTTTTTTACCATACTCATACAAGATATCTTTCCCTTTGCCAATTCTGTAGGCTCCTACTATTTTTCGTGCAGCTTTATCCCATATAAATAAGTGATTGTAGTACAAATCAAATTCATCAATGTCTATTTGTTTGTTGGTGCCTTCGCCAACTTCTCTAAATGTTTGTTCTCTTAACCTACCTATTTCTCTTAGTATATTCGGAATGTTTTGGGCAGGTGCCGAGAAAAGTTCATAATCTTTCTCGGTAAGTAATAAAGAACGCTCTCTTAAAGGTTCAATCTCTGCTTCCAATAAATCAGGAGATACTGCCGGAATAATTTCTTTTGGCCTTTTAAATACCCTGAAAATATCTGGGCTAAAAAACTTTCTGAGCTCACCGCCTTCACGTGCATAAGGCGAACTCATGGCATACGTTCTGGCTCTCAGAAAACGTAAAAGTCTATCTGGGTTTGGTATTGCAGCTATTTCTTTTGTGGTAATAGGTCTGCCAATTCGCACTTGCATTACTTTACCTTGTTTATTGAACAGCTCAGACGGTAATTTGGCAGTTCTTAAATTTGGGTGGATGTAACTTAAAATGTTAAATAGTAATCCATTATTTCCGTGAAAATAAATAGGTAATACCGGAACTTTTGCTTTTTGTATCATTCTACCAACTACAGGGCTCCATAGTCGGTCTGTTATGGTTTGGGTGGATGTTTTATAAGTAGAAACTTCTCCTGCAGGGAAAATGCCAATTGGTACACCATCTCTCAATAACTCAAAAGTAGTTTTCATGCCCGTTAAACTCGAAACACTTTTTATGTTTTCAAATGGATTTACAGCAATGAAATTATCAGCAATGGTGGGTATCATTTTCAAAATGAAATTGACCATAATTTTAGCCTCAGGGCGTGCAGTACAAAGTATTTTTAATAATACCAAGCCTTCAATACCACCATACGGATGATTTGCTACCGCAATAAAAGCACCCTCGGTAGGGATATTTTTTAATTCATCTTCGTTTATTTCTACTTTAACCCCTACAGTTTCTAGAACTTTATCTACAAATTCTACCCCCGATTTATCCTTACACTCATTATACACTTCGTTAATCTTGTTAATCTTCATTAACTCCATTAAGAATTGCGATAACCCAGGCATCGGAATTTTGTCCAATTTCAATGCATTCTTGAACTGGTCGGGCGTTATAATTTTCTCTTCAGGCATGATTTAATTATAAAATTACGATATTTAAACTATCGTTAAGCGTCTCTTATGTTCAAACGATTTTTATATAATTGGTTTGCAATATCGAAAAAAGAATTCAATGGCATTATAGTTCTTTTATTCCTTCTCATTTTGATTATACTTTCCCCATACATTGCAGCATTTTTTGTACCAAAAACCGAGTATAATTTTGATGAAATTAAAAAAATTACATCTAATTTAAAAGAAGAAATCATTGCTGCAGATGAGGAGGAATTTGAAAAAAATAACAACTCCACTTTACGGCTTTTTCCATTCGACCCAAATACTTTGCCCGAAAAAAAATTTGAAGAACTAGGCCTCAAACCCTTCCAAATTAAAACCTTAATAAATTATCGTACCAAGGGCGGAAAGTTTAGAACGCCCGAAGATTTTAAGAAAATTTATTCCATCACAGATGCCGATTTTGAAAGATTAGAGCCATACATCCAGATTAAAACAGCGGATGCAGTAACATTTACTCCCGTAGAAAAAAAACCTTTTGAGCGCAAAATAATTTACCTAGAAATTAATAGTGTAGATTCTGCTCAACTTACAGAAGTGAGAGGTATAGGTCCTGCTTTCGCTTCTCGTATCCTAAAATACCGAGATAGGTTGGGCGGATTTTACACAAAAGCTCAACTTCGCGAAGTTTGGGGTGTTGATTCAGCAAAATACGATGAATTGGCACCCCAATTATGGGTAGATTCTACAACAATCAGATACATAAATATCAACACCGCAGAATTTGATGACCTAAAAACATCCCCTTATTTACGTTTTAATCAGATAAATGCCCTCATCAATTATCGTAAGCAACATGGTAGGTTTAAATCGCCAGATGATTTGTTGAAAATTGGAGCCATCCCACCAGAAACAATTCGTAAGTTAGCGCCTTATTTAAAATTTTAGGTTTGTAGTGATGGGGGTAAGATAGTGATTGAGTGATAGTTTGTTAAGATTCTCCCAAAATACATTTCACATTTCATATTTTAAAACGATGTTATTAGAAGAGCGCATAAAAACGGCTATCCGTGATATTCCAGATTTCCCGAAACCCGGAATAGTTTTCAAAGACATAACGCCCATTCTTACCGATCCTATATTATGTAGAGATATTGCCGATGAATTTGTAAAAAGATTAGCACATACACCCATTAGTGCGGTGGTAGGTATAGAAAGCAGGGGTTTTTTATTTGGGATGATGATTGCTCAACGGTTAAACGTTCCATTTATACCCATCCGTAAAATTGGAAAATTGCCGGCAAAAACAATTCAGCAGAAATATGATTTAGAATATGGCACAGCCACGGTAGAAATACATGCAGATGCCTTAAAACCCGGTCAACAAGTACTCTTACACGATGATTTATTGGCTACCGGAGGTACGGCTATTGCATCGGCAAAATTGATAGAAAAACTAGGTGCAAAAGTAAGTGCTGCTTGTTTTTTAGTGAACTTAGATTTTTTGGGTGGAGAAGATTTAATTGCTAAATACTGTAATAAAATCATAAATTTGACAACTTATTAATCCTCCAAAATATGTCTGATATCTATACTGATTTAACTTTGCCTGGCATCGATTTCGAGATGACAGAGAACCAAAAGATGGTGCGCGACATGGTGCGCGATTTTACCGAAAAACACATCCGTCCGTATGTAATGGAATGGGATGAAGCGCAACACTTTCCGGTAGATACCTTCAAAAAATTAGGAGAATTAGGATTAATGGGAGTTTTGGTCCCAACAGAATATGGCGGCTCAGGTTTTGGCTACCACGAGTACGTAACCACCATTGTAGAAATTGCAAAAGTTTGTGGTTCGGTTGGCTTATCGGTTGCAGCACATAACTCATTAGGTACCGGACACATTCTAGCTTTTGGCAACGAAGAACAAAAACGTAAATGGTTGCCTAAATTAGCAACGGCACAATGGATTGGTGCTTGGGGTTTAACCGAAGCAAATACCGGTTCTGATGCATTAAGGATGAATACAACCGCAGTTTTAGACGGAGATCATTACGTGATTAATGGCGCAAAAAACTGGATTACCCATGGTAAATCCGGCGATGTTGCCGTTGTTATGGTACGTACCGGCGAAAAAGGAAGTTCTAAAGGAATTAGTGCTATTGTAGTTGAGCGTGGTACACCTGGTTTCTCAGCCGGCAAAAAAGAAAATAAATTAGGCATGCGTGCTTCCGAAACTACCGAGATGATTTTTGATAACTGTCGTGTTCCCAAAGAAAATCTACTAGGAGCAGAAGGCGAAGGATTTAAACAAGCCATGAAAATATTGGATGGTGGACGTATATCTATCGCTGCATTAGGCTTAGGTATTGCCAAGGGGGCATTTGAAGCATC
>JBGTLU010000052.1:0-20248 GCA_041743935.1 Sphingobacteriaceae bacterium | reverse complement strand
CGCAAAATCAGAGAATTGTATTTTAAGGCGATGCAGCAAAACCTAACCTTGGATTACTATTCTCGCAACAACGAACACGAATATTTCGCTCAAACGTATCCCGCATTTTTTAAGCCAATGAAAGTACATCCTTTGGATTTTAAGTCGATGAATACCACAGCCGATTTAAAAAGAAAAGATCCGGAGATGTTTGCTTTTCTATCTCAATTAGTAGCCAAAGAAAAAGCACAATTAGCAGGTGATGAAAATGCCATGGCAAGCAATTGGGCACAAGTTTACATCAACTTAAGTGAACAAATTAGAAGCAGAAATGCAGAATTGGCTATCAATTATTTAGATACCGCTTTGGTGTGGGATGATAAATATTTGCCTGCCTATTTGAGTTATGCTCGTTTGCATACTGCCAATAAAAACTACGATTTGGCAAAACAAAAACTGAACAAAGCAACTGAGATAAACCCTTTGTATGCCCCCATTTATTTGGCAGAAGCTGAGTTGGAAGAACAACTTTACCAAAACAATTTGGTAAATGAAACTCTCTCTATGTTTGCCCAAGAGGCAGCTCTAAAACAGGCCATTTCGTTAGAAAGCGATTGGCTTTTACGCGCCGATATGTACAGAAGATTACAAGATTTTTACCTCCGCAATGCCATGACCGTGAAGGCAATTGAAGTAGGCTTTGAGTACAACCAGAACGCGCCGGATGTTTCTACCTACCTGCGCGACAGGCGAGATGAACTGGTGGCCATTGCTACATACTCCCGTGCGGTGTTAGGACATAAACGTCCGTTGGAGGTATTAGGGAATTTGGTAAAGCAAAAACCCCAAAACTATTGGATGCGCGGTTTATATGCGGATGCTTTAGCCGGAAGTGGTTTTTATTCTTTTGCGGTAGATGAATTACTAAGCGTGCAAAAAATCTTACAAGCAGCCGGTACTCCCCGAAGTGATTACGATATCCGAATTGCAGAATATTATGTGAAAATGAATGCGCCCGATTCTGCTAAAAAATATTATCAATCGTTTTTAGATGGAAGAAGTGCCGGTGCAAATACCCTCAGATTAATTAGAGTTTTGGCAGATGCTGGCGAAGTAGAAAAAGCAAATCAAATGTTCTTAACCCAAACCGAACCTAAAGACAAAGCTGGGAAAATAGAATACAGACTTACAAAAGCTAAAGTTTTGGAAGCAAATTTAGATTTGCCAGGTGCTATACAGCTTTATCAAGAAGTGCTAAACTTACATTCATACCAATACGAAGCAGCATTTGCATTATTACGATTGTACAAGCGTCAAAACAAATTTGCCGAAATAGCCCAGCTCACCGAGTTTTTATACCGACAAGAAATTGCGCCGGGAAATGCAGTGGAAGCGATGTTGGAGAAGTTGTAAAAAGCGCTTAAAAAGGCAACATTAAATTTGCATCGGCACAAATGCTTGCCCAATACTCTCGTTCAGAGAATTTGCCTACACCCGGAAAATCCCCGGCATTACCCAACATATTCGTCATGATTTGAAAATGTAAATGCGGTGGCCAAGATCCGTTGTCTTCTATGTTGCCAAAATCTGCAAGGTGTTGTCCCTTTGCTATTTTAATACCAACCTCTAATTCAAGGGTAGATTCTTTGCTTAAATGTCCGTAAAGGGTGTAAAAGGTTTTATTTTCTAGTTGATGTTGGAGGATGATGGTATGCCCGTAATCACCAAAATTATTGTTAAAGGAAAAGCTGTGTACCACAGCATCCATAGGTGCAAAAATGGGAGTATGAACATCGCCCCAAATATCTACTCCTAAATGCAAACGGCGAGGTTCTTCTATGGTATCAAAATGCGAACTTCGGGAATACAATACCCGATGTTCTAAATATCCACCAACGCCGTAAAGTGCATTATTCTCTTGTAAAACCTGTGTTATGTAATCTGCAAAAGCAATAGTATTAGTAAGATCTAAATGAATTAAATCCGGATTGGAGGCGGTAAAATCAAATTCAAAAATCTTGTCATTACGCTCATCATAAGGTACTACCGAAGCAAAATCAGCACGGTGTTTTATCAATAATTCATTCAAAACCTGCGAATTCATATCAATTAAACCAAATAGTTATAAATAAAAATATAATGGCAAAGAGCTCCACCAAAAACACACAAATGCCAAATGGCATGAAATCCAAAAACGCCCGAAATAAAAGGCTTATTTGCCTGATAAAAATAGGTGCCGCCAATGTAAAACACACCACCGCCCAAGAGCCAATACAACGCCTCAATGGGTAAATTTCTATACAACTCGTCGATGACAAAAAACACCGAGCAGCCCATAAAAATATAACTCATGGTAGAGAGTAGAGATCGTTTCTTTACTTTAAAAAATACTTTTCTGGCTACACCAATGGCAGCAACTACCCAAATTCCGATAAGAAAACCTAACTGTACCCAACCACTAAGTAAAACCACAATGGCAGGGGTGTAAGTGCCAGCAATCATCACATAAATACTTGCATGATCTGCTTTTTGCCATTTTGCAATAGCCGTTTCGGTTTTTGGAATGGCATGGTACAAGGAACTGATAAAAAACAAAGCGATTGCGCCTAATCCGTATACCAAACAGGCAACAAATATTGCATCCGAATTGGCATTTCGCATGAGCAAAAACATGGCAGGAATGCTAATTAAAGCCGGAATGAAGTGCGTGTAAAAGTTGTCCGGTTCTCGAATATACATTCGGGTCATTAGTTATTATCGTCTTTTTTTATGCGGTCAAATAATTCATCCATACGCGAAACATAATCGCTGGTATCGTCGATAAAAAACTCTAATTCTGGGATAACCCTTACTTGGTCTTTTATGCGTTGACCTAATTTATATCGTATTTCACGAGTTTGATTGCGGATTTCGCTCAGTGCCAGCGCCGGATTATTGGTATTATAAAAACTCAGATAAATTCTGGCCATCGCCAAATCTGGAGTTACTCTTATTTTAGTAATGGTAATGAAAACATTGGGTAGTAAATTATTGCTCTCGCGCTGAAACAATTCACCTAAATCTTTTTGTATTACCCTTGCAAATTTTTGTTGTCGTTTACTTTCCATGTTATCCTCTTAATTTAGGTGAAAATATTATCTTTTAGGTAGATGTTCAGCTCCTCGGCAGTCCATTTTTCTTCAAATTTAATCATTCGATTGGCATCTTTAAATTTTGGTGGAGATGATTTCTCTGTAATACGAATGTAATGATGATTAAACACGCCCAAGGCAATATGACATGGTTTTATATCGCCAACTTCTAGGTTGCGTTTTTTGCTTCTAACGTATAAATCGAAATCTGCTGCCTGTATTCTTTCGTCCCAAAAGCCTAATACATCCAAGGCTTTTCTATTAAAAACCACCGAATTTCCTACAAAACCTTCTATAACCGAATGACCAAAATTCCGGAAACGTTTGGCCGAAAAAGCTTCCCAGTTTCCATACATTAAATAATGCATGAGTTTAAGCGTGAGGGAATTTATACCAAATGCAGTTAAGGGATTTTTGGTTCTTTTCCATTTTCTGCGGATTGCTTTGGTTACACTCTCCGATTCCAATCGCTCAATACCACAGCTGGTGATTACATCCAAACCATTGGTTTGCATGGCATCCAACAAATGTTTATCCCAAGAGGGAGCTACAATAATATCGTTATTTAAAAAAGCAAAAACATCAAAAGAAGCAACTATAATTCCTTGATTTTGAGTGTATGGATACGAGTAATTGGCATCATTCTCTATCACTTTTGCGCCCACACTTTTAAAATATTCTCTGCTTCCGTCGGTAGAGAGGTTGTCAATTACAATCAACTCGAAAGGGTGATGGGTATATTTTTTCAGGTTTTCATAAAATATGCGGTTCATATCCAATTGGTTATGCACCGCCGTAATCACACTTATCATGATAGTTGGGCTTCTACCAAAGGTAATAATTCAAGTAAAAAAATGATAACTTGCGTGCGATGAAAACCTATTTCAGGTTATTAGCCTTTGCCAAGCCCTACAGCAAGTTTTTGCCTCGCTATATTGTTTTAGCGTTGCTAGCAGTGATATTTGGTTTGCTCAATTTTTCGTTGATGATCCCGCTTTTAGATGTGTTGTTTAATACATCCGAAAGCATCATTCCCATAGCCAAACCTGAATTTACACCCACGTTAACGTATTTAAAAGATACGTTTAACTACCAATTCAGTTCTATAGCTGCAGAATACGGTCGCATTGGAGCTTTGCAGTTTGTATGTGTATTAATTCTGATTTCGGTTTTTCTGGCCAACATATTCCGCTACTTCTCTCAACGGGTTTTAAGTTCTATGCGCAGTTATGTAGTGCGTAATATCCGAAAAACCTTGTTCGAAAAAATTAGTCGTTTGCATTTGGGCTATTTCAATACTCGCAAAAAAGGAGATATATTATCCAACCTTACCAATGATGTAAATGAGATTGAAACTTCGGTGGTAAGTACCGTTCAGGTGGTTTTCAGGGAGCCCCTAATGATTATTGGCTACATCGTTTTTCTATTTATCCTATCGGCAAAGCTTACATTTTTTACACTTATCGTGTTGCCAATATCTGCCTTAATCATCAGCAGAATAACCAAAAAATTACGCAAAGATGCCGGCATTGTGCAAGGTTTGTTGGGCAGCAGTTTAAGCATCATTGAAGAAACACTATCGGGTGCCAGGATTATAAAAGCATTTAATGCCCAAAAATTTGTAAACGATAAGTTTGGCGAAGAAAACGAAAAATACCGTAGCGTTCTGAAACGCATGTGGAACCGAAGAGAATTGGCTTCGCCAATATCTGAATTCTTGGGAATTTCGGTGGTGGTTGGTGTTTTGTTGTATGGTGGCACAATGGTTTTAACCAACCAATCGGAGTTGAGTGCCAGCCAGTTTATCACCTACATCATTTTATACTCGCAAATTTTGGTGCCGGCAAAAAATATTTCTACCGCCATCACTAACATACAAAGGGGTTTAATTTCTGGCGAACGCATTTTCGAAATTATCGACCAAAAAGAAGAGATTTTGGACCGCTCCAATGCAAGCAGTATTACCGCATTTAAAGAGGAGATAGTATTTAAGAACGTGTCGTTCCAATACGGAAACGAACCAGTACTACAAGAAGTAAACCTTCGCATCCCGAAAGGAAAAACCATTGCTTTAGTGGGTCAATCTGGTGCTGGTAAATCTACTTTAGCCGATTTATTGCCCCGATTTTATGACGTTTCTGGTGGAGGAATTTATATAGATGGGGTAGATATTAGAGAGGTAAAACATGCCGATTTGATTGCTCTCATGGGAATCGTAACGCAAGAATCTATCTTGTTTAATGATTCTGTTTACCAAAATATTGCATTTAGCACCCCACATGCCACGCCCGAAAGCGTGATGAAAGCCGCAAAAATTGCAAATGCACACGAGTTTATTAGTCAGCTTCCGCAAGGATATGAAACCAACATTGGCGACCGAGGCGGAAAATTATCGGGTGGACAAAAACAACGCATTGCCATTGCGCGTGCCGTGCTTAAAAATCCGTCTATTTTAATATTGGATGAAGCAACTTCGGCTTTAGATACCGAAAGCGAACGCTTGGTGCAGGATGCCTTATTTAAATTGATGCAAAACCGCACGGCTTTAATTATTGCTCACCGCCTAAGTACCATACAACATGCCGATGAAATTGTAGTAATGGATAAAGGCAGAATCATAGAAAGAGGCACACACAGCCAACTTCTAACGCTAAACGGAACCTATAAAAAACTCTGCGATTTGCAGGCTTTTGATTGAGGGATCCCTACCTCCCAACCAACTCAACTCTATCTTTTTGCACACTCAACCTTGCTTTTTGTCCTAAAACCAATGCGCGGTTATCTGCTATATGTCCGGCAGGGAAGTTAAAACAAACTGGATAATCGTATTCGGCAACGTGTTCCCAAATGATTTCTTCGGCCGTTTTTCCAAAGGGCACTTCGTTATCGCGCATGTCAGAAAATCCGCCAATGATCAATGCTTTTAAGGCTTCTAATTTCCCCGAACGCTTTAGGTTTAGCATCATTCTATCTACATGGTATAGGTATTCATCTAAATCCTCCAAAAACAAAATGGCATTCTTAGTATCTAGGTCGGAGGGGGTATTATTTAAGGTGTGTAACAGAGATAAATTTCCTCCCACCAAAACTCCTTCTGCTGTTCCGGATCTGAACAAAGGGAAATCGGTAGAATAGTGGAAATTCATAGGCTTGCCAAACAAGGCATCGTGCAAGGTTGTAATGGCTTCGGGCGATGCACTCTCCAACACACTGGACATGATAGAATGGATGGTAGGAATTCCGCAATGGGTATTAATGTGGCTGTGTAGAACGGTAATATCGCTAAATCCAATTATCCACTTAGGTTTATTTTGGAAGGATGTAAAATCTATTTTATCGATAATACGGACGGTTCCGTAACCGCCTCGTGCACATAGAATGGCTTTAATGTTATCGTCATCTAAAAAATCCTGAAAATTTTTGGCACGTAAAGCATCCGAGCCAGCATACTGATTTTCTACTGCACCTATGGTTTCTCCTAAAACCACTCGCAAACCCCAATTTTGTAAAAGAGCGATGCTTTCTTGCAGTTGTTCTGCCGAAATAGCGCGGGCTGTACTTAAAATACCAACCGTATCTCCCTTTTTAAGGGGCATTAATCCATTCATCGGAGTAAATTCTATTATCTTTGGCAAATTAAAAAATTAAGCAGGCAATTTGCCTAGTGCATGAAAGATTTTAAACGTTATACAGTTACCGCGGCATTGCCATATACCAACGGACCGGTGCATATCGGACATTTAGCTGGTGCCTATTTGCCTGCCGATATTTATGTGAGGTATTTACGAGCATCGGGGAAAGATGTGGTATTTATTTGCGGTTCGGATGAACATGGCGTACCCATTACCATCAAAGCAAAAGCGGAGGGCGTAACCCCACAACAAGTTGTAGATAAATACCACAAAATAATTGGCGATAGTTTTAAAGATTTTGGGATTTCCTTTGATATATATCACCGTACATCCTCTGAACTTCATCATCAAACCGCTTCCGATTTTTTTAAAACTTTGTATGATAAAGGGGAATTTGTGGAAGAGGTTACTGAACAATACTTCGACCCTAAAGCAAATCAATTTTTAGCGGATAGATACATCACCGGAACTTGTCCAAAATGTGGCTACGATAAAGCCTACGGCGACCAATGTGAAAGTTGCGGAACTAGTTTAAATGCTACGGATTTAATTCAACCTAAATCTACTTTGAGTGGCGAAGCCCCCATCCTAAAAGCAACCAAACACTGGTATTTTCCGCTAGATAAGTATCAACAAAAATTAGAAAAATACGTGTTGCAGGACCATAAAGAATGGAAATCAAACGTATATGGGCAATGTAAATCTTGGTTAACACAAAAACTACAACCCCGAGCCATGACCCGCGATTTGGACTGGGGAGTAAAGGTGCCAGTAGTCGGTGCTGATGGAAAAGTGTTGTACGTGTGGTTTGATGCACCAATAGGTTACATTTCTGCTACTAAAGCACTATTCACCCTTCGACAAGCTCAGGGTGAAAGCAACATTAATGCTGCTGGTGATTGGGAAAAATATTGGAAAGACCCTGAAACCAAATTGGTACATTTCATTGGAAAGGATAATATAGTTTTCCATTGCATCATTTTTCCGGCTTTGTTAATAGCAGAAGGGAGTTATATTTTGCCTGATAACGTTCCTGCAAATGAGTTTTTAAATCTCGAAGGAAATAAAATTAGTACCTCGCGTAATTGGGCGGTTTGGCTGGATGAATATTTAAAGGATTTTCCGGGCAAACAAGATGTGTTGCGCTATGTTTTGTGCGCTACAGCTCCAGAAACAAAGGATAATGATTTTACTTGGAAGGATTTTCAGGCCAGAAACAACAACGAACTGGTAGCCATCTTAGGAAATTTTATTAATCGGGTTACCGTGCTAACGCATAAATACTATGAGGGTGTGGTGCCAGAGATATCCGAAATTACAAGCCAAGAAACGGATTTGTTTGAGGCGTTGAAGAAATTCCCGAACTCCATCGCAACCTCTATTGAAAACTATCGGTTTAGAGAGGCATTGCAAGAATTAATGAATTTAGCTCGTTTGGGAAATAAATATCTAGCAGAAACCGAACCGTGGAAACTAATTAAAACCAACCCCGAACGGGTAAAAACCATCCTAAATATTTCGTTGCAAGTAGCAGCAAATTTGGCCATATTGGCTGAACCATTTTTGCCTAACTCCTCGCAAAAAATTAAAAATATGCTTCATCTTGGAGATACAAGTTGGCAAAATGCTGGTTCCATTATCCTTTCACATGGTCATCTAATTGGGGAGGCTGAATTATTATTCGATAAAATAGAAGATGAGGCCATTGAGCATCAAATACAGAAACTAAGCAACTCTAAAATGGAAAATGAGGTAAAAAATGCAGTTACATCCTCTGCAAAAACGGATATAACTTTCGATGAATTTTCTTCTATGGATATTCGTATTGGAACCATTTTGGAGGCAGAAAGAGTACCCAAAACCAAAAAGCTTTTAAAGTTGAAGATTGATACGGGATTAGATCAGAGAACGGTGGTTTCGGGCATTGCTGAGTTTTATGAACCCGAAAATATAATTGGGCAACAGGTAAGTATTTTGGTGAATTTAGCTCCCAGAGAGATAAAAGGAATTACTTCACAAGGCATGATTTTAATGGCTGAAGATACCGATGGATCGCTAGCATTTGTGCAAGCAAGTAAACCAGTAAAAAACGGAAGTACCATTAGTTAATACTAACGGTTTTTTTTGATTAATCCTCTTTTGTGACTTCTTTTTCCTCGTTTACCATGTGTAGTGTTCTTGTAGGGAATGCAAATTCAGCTGCGTGTTTCTTCACCACTTCCATTATTTTATAATTTATTTCCTGGCGAATTTGCATGTACTCGTTGTAACTCATCATCTCAACAAAATATAAAACCATGAGGTTAAGAGAGGAGTCTGCAAATTCTTCAAAAATAACCAAGTTGTCGGTGTCACTTGTTTTAGGATGCGCATTGATGAAATCGGTTACTTCTTCGCAAATAACTCTCAATTTTTCTGCCGGAGTATCGTAGGTTAAACCTACGGTAAATTTCAGTCTGCGGTAAGTACGTAAGGAAAGATTATCCAATGGGCCATCGATCATGTTTTTGTTCGGGACCGAGATTATACTTTTATCTAAAGTGCGCAAGCGGGTACTTCTAAACCCAACTTTTTCCACCACACCCTCAATTCCATCTGCTCGAACTAAATCTCCAACTACAAATGGTTTATCGGCAAATATGGTGAAGGAAGCAAAGAGGTTTTCAACGGTTTCCTTACCTGCTAAGGCTATGGCCAAACCACCAATACCCAAACCGGCAACAATGGCTGCAATATCTAATTCAAAAACTACACCTAGTGTTACGAAAAATCCGATTACAACGGTTAAAAACTTAATCAGTTCTCTTACAAACGGCACTAATTGATCGTCGGTTTTAGAATCGGTTAGGGATGCTCGGTGCATAAATACAAGGCCCATAAAATCGATGATTCGCAGTAAAATCCACACTACTGTAAAGATGACCATGAACACAAAGATTTTATCTATCACCATAAAATAGGTGATAGTACCTCGTTCAAAAATTTTCTCGTAAAGGGGGTATTCTAATTGATTTAGGGCGATGTAGGTAACCCATACCAGCAAAAACCACTCGATAGGAGCTAATAATAACTCCACGAATTTCTCTCCTCTTACTTCTTTACCGTATTTGCGAAAAAGGATAAATAGAAGCTTACCAAAAAGTTTTGAAATGAGTTTACGGAAGAAAAATCCAATTACTAGAATTGCAAAAAATACAAGGTAGGTTTTTAAGCTGTTTCCCCAATAAATTTGTTGTAACTGTTCGCTAAAGGTCATTTTATACTAATCGTTTAAGTGCTATTTCAAATGCTTTTTTTGAAAGCTGTTTATCGGATAAATTAACGTCGTGTACATTATTAATGGCGTTTGAAATTATGGTGGATGTATCCTTAAAAATAGCATCGTCATTCATTTCTATGTCTTTTAGCATTAAATAAGCAAAAACCCTTGCCATGCCGCAATTGGCAATAAAATCTGGGATAACACTGATATGATTATCTGCATGTTCGGCAATAGGTCCAAAAAATATTTCTGGGTCGGCAAAAGGCACGTTAGCTCCACATGAAATACATTCCACTCCCGAGGCTATCATTGCTTCTACTTGCGATTTATTTACTAATCTAGAAGCTGCTGCTGGTACAAAAATATCTGCATTAATCTGCCAAATCTTAGTATTTACCTCTTCAAAACTCATCAAATTATCTGCAACCAAAGTGTTGTTTTGTCTGTCCAGAAAAAGTTTTTTTATTTCTTCAAAAGTGTAGCCTTCTTCGTTAATTAATCCGCCTGAACGGTCTATGATGCCAACAATTTTTACCCCAGCTTGTGCTAAGTAAAATGCTGCAGCTGCTCCAACGTTTCCCCAACCTTGTATAATTGCTTTTTTGCCAGTTAATTTGCTATTTCTAAATATTCGGTAAAAATGACGAACCGATTCGGAAACACCATAACCGGTGATCATATCGGCAACCCGGTATTTTTTGTTTACATCCGGAGAAAATCTAGCATCTTCTAAAACCTTGGATACGCCATAGCGAAGTTGCCCTATTTGATGAATTTTTTCATTATCACGAGCACCAAAATGACCAGTAATGACGCCTTCTTGCGGATGCCATAACCCTAAATTTTCGGTTATTGGAATAACTTCGTGTATTTCATCTATGTTTAAATCTCCGCCGGTACCATAATAATTTTTTAAAAGCGGCATTACAGCTTTATACCAACGCTCCAATACTCCTCTTTTGCGTGGGTCGGCCGGATCGAAATTTATTCCAGATTTTGCACCACCTATTGCCGGACCAGAAACGGTAAACTTCACTTCCATGGTTTTGGCTAACGATTCTACTTCCCGCTTATCCAAACCTTTTCGCATGCGAGTACCTCCTCCTGCTGCCCCACCTCTCAATGAATTTATAACCACCCAACCCTGTGCTTCTGTTTCACTATCTTTCCACTCGAAAACTATTTCGGGTTGTTTTTCTTCATACTTCTTAAGTAAATCTTTCATCTGGATTTTTGGTTTGGTGTAGCAAAGGTATAAAAACAAAAAAATCCCAACGTTTCCGTTAGGATTTTTTGAGTATAAAGTTTTTAATTACTTAACTGTATTAGTACGTTTTTCTTTAATACGTGCTTTTTTACCAGATAATTCGCGTAAGTAAAATAGTTTAGCACGACGAACAACCCCACGGCTGTTAACTTCAATTTTATCAATATTTGGTGAGTTGATAGGGAAAATACGTTCAACACCAATAGAATTAGAAATTTTACGAACCGTGAACGTTTCGTTAGCATTATCGCTATTGCGTTGCAATACTACACCTTGGTATAGCTGTATACGCTCTTTATTTCCTTCTTTAATTTTGTAATGTACGGTTACCGTATCGCCAGATTTGAAATCAGGAATGGTATTTTTTGGTTGTTGCTCTTCAACAAATTTAACAAGATCCATTGTTTTATTGCTATTAAACGCTTTTTCTATCCCGAAAAAACGGATTGCAATAATAGGGCTTTTATTTTGAAATAAAAAACGGATTTTATTTTTTCTGAGGATATGTTTTTGGATGCTAAAATTACTCCTCTAGTAAATCGGGGCGAAGTTTCTGAGTGCGTTCCATGGCCTGCTCGAAACGCCATTTTTCTATTTCGGGGGTATTGCCGCTCAATAAGATTGGCGGCACGGTAAGGCCTCTAAAATCGGCTGGGCGGGTATAAACAGGTGCAGATAACAATCCATCCTGAAAAGAATCACTCAATGCCGAAGTTTCGTCGGATAATACACCGGGAATTAAACGAACAATAGCATCTACCAAAACGGCAGCAGCAAGTTCACCGCCAGAAAGCACATAATCGCCAATAGAAATTTCTCGGGTAACAAAATGTTCTCTAATTCTGTGGTCAATCCCTTTGTAATGCCCACAAAGTATAAGAATATGTTTATGGTTTGATAATCCGTTTGCAATGGATTGGTTAAGGGTTTCGCCATCTGGTGTCATGAAAATAATTTCATCAAACGTGCTGTGCTTTTGAAGGGCTTCGATGCAATTTACAAATGGTTCTATGCTCATTACCATGCCAGCACCTCCGCCATACGGGTAATCATCTACGCTTTTGTTTTTGCTTGTAGCGTAATCTCGTAAGTTATGTACCGTAATGGAAACTAAATTTTTGTTTTGGGCTCGCTGCAAAATGGAATGTGCAAAAGGGCTTTCCAACAATTGGGGTAAAACAGAAACTACATCAATTTTCATGTTTTATGCAGATAAGAAATATTACATTTTAGGAATCCTGCCACCCTCTTCTTCAGAAAATTGCTTTTGTTTTTTTCGTTGGATGATGCGTTTGATGAACGGAATTTCTTTGATAAGTTCTGTTGGGCTAAAAGCTAATCCGGTTGGTGGGGGTAATCGCAATTCGTCTACTTTTGGTAATGCAGATGGATTAATTGCATATGCACTTTCTTCCGGGATTTCTAAATCTAAGAATGCTTGTCTAAAACCATCACGTGTTAAACCTTGTATGGTTACTCCTCTCAGATTATAAAACTCGGTATTCATTAAAATGGCAACGGTAAGTTTTTCTTTTACGTTCTCGGGATTGGGTATAACATATTCTCTGGTAGTAAAACCTACAGCAGTAAAAATCAACGTGTCGGTTTTTAAAATGGCAAGAGAGAAAAATCCTTTCACATCACTTACTGTACCTCGGTTACTCCCCTTAACGCGTATGGTTACATATGGAATTCTATCTAAACTATCGGCAGTAAAAACCACACCCGATAACTGTATGATTTCTATTTTTGCAGCAGTTTGTGCAGAAGCCGTTTTCATTGCACTGCATGCAATAAAAATAAGAAGTAAGTATTTAATGTAATTATGCACGTGTTTAAATTACGAATGTATAAAAATCAATCTATATAAATGGATATTAATCCGTCCGGAAGGTCAACGTATAGCTTTTTAGCTTCTTCGTCGATCCGGGTTATTAGTTCTTCATTCAACGGAAAGAGCAGTTCTTTATTTTTATAAACCAATCTGGCGATAAATTGTTGCGGGTATTCCAAAACCTCCTCCAAAATTCCTAATTCTCCGCTATTTGCATCTATTACCAAAAATCCTTCCAAATCTGTATAAAGCAATTCATCAGAAGGTTCAGGGAAGATGGATTTGGGTAGATAAACGGGTATGTTTACTAGTTTTTGAGCTTGTTCTACCGTTTGTATTTCATCTAAAGCCAACAATAATTTAGTTTGTTTTATGCTTGCCATTGTGCAGAAAAAAGGAATGAATTTTTTATTCATTTCTAAATAAAAAATCTTGCTCGCTTCCAAATTCTCAAAGGAATCTATGCGAAGTTGAACAAAAACTTCTCCTTTAAGCCCTTTGGTTTTGGCAATTTTACCAATACATTCCAGATCGTCTTTATCCATTATAATTTTTAAAAATACGAAGAAATTTTCTTCGGTGGCTAGCAAATTGGCTAGCACTTTTTATGGTCGTGCAACACAACCTTGCTAACAAATGAAAAAACCGAAGGGTTTAGCTTCGGTTTTAAAAATAGTTTATTGCTAATTATTCAGTTTTAGGCTCCGTAGTTTCTTCGGTGCTTTCTGTTTCGGCAACCGGTGTTTCTACTTCTTCCACATTCGCTTCAGCTTCTACTACAGGAGCTTCTATCGTTTCTTCGGTAGTTGCTTCTACTTCTGCAGGAGCTTCTTCTACAACCGGAGCATTTTTAGCTTCGATAGCTTTTTGGCGCTCTTCTTTAATTTTGGTTTCGGCTGCAAAACGCTCTTTAGCTAAACTTTCGGAAGTTGATTTTAAACCATCTTTTTTAGCGTTGATTTTAGCTTGTTTAGCATCTAACCATTCGTTGAACTTTACATCTGCTTGTTCTTGTGTGATAGCACCTTTACGAACTCCAACCGCTAGGTGGGCTTTGTATAATGCACCTTTGTAGGACAAAATTGCACGAGCCGTATCTGTAGGCTGTGCTCCATTTTGTAACCAAGTAACTGCTTTTTCGACATTTAAGTCGATGGTTGCGGGGTTCGTGTTGGGGTTGTAGGCACCAATTTTTTCAATGAATTTACCATCCCTCGGAGCACGTGAATCCGCCACCACAATATGATAAAAAGCAGCATCCTTTTTACCATGTCTTTGTAATCTAATTTTTGCTGGCATAACTTTTTATAAATTAATTATTTAATGTAAATCCCTTTATCTCCGCTAAAGGGACGGCAAAGATAAGCGATTGATTTTAATTATCAAGCGCTTATCTCAAATTATCCACATTTAAAAAAACAAACCTAGGTTGGCTTTGATAAAAAACGGACTGCCGGGTGTAAAATGTAGTTCGTTTACTGCATTTGCCTCATTAAACAACCTGCTTTGTGTATCAAACTGTGCTTGGTTCCAGTCTATATTAAATAGGTTTTCGGCAGATAATCCTAGTTTAATGTTTTTAAATCTATAATCGAGTACTGCATCTAATATAAAATGTCCTAAAGCGGTAGCCGAATTATCTTCATTCGCCGGCCTGTCTGCAATAAAACGATAACGAAGTGCACCGCTAAATCCTCTATCTTGCTTGTAGGTGATGCCACCAACGCTAGTAAATTGTGGTGCTAGTGGAATAAAGTCTTCTCCTTTGGCTTCATCTTTTGCTCTAGCTCTTACTAGATTTACATCTAAATCGGTAAAAAGCTTGGAGGTAATTTGTATTCTGGATGAAATATCCAATCCAATTCTGTTGGTTCTACCGCTTGCTTCTACGACACCTGCATCTCCAACATAAACCAATTCGCTTTCTAAATCCAAGCCAAACGCTGCAACATTAAATATAGCATTGTTGCCAATTTTAAAGGTTGATCCAATTTCATAGCCATATGCTCTTGGCAAACTTTCGTCGCCAAACCCAGCCAAAACTACGCTTCTAGCATCATTTGAGTGGAATCCTATCCCGGTTTTTGCAAAAATGTGCAGATTTTGAGTGGGACTATACAAGAAATTTAGCTTAGGGCTTAATCTTGTTCTGTTGTCTTTGCCAGATAATGTAATATCCGTGTTTTCCTGAAAATCAAAGTTAAAATAGTCTAATCGCAAACCGGTATTGATTGCAAATTTTGGTGTAATTTTTAGGGTTTGCTCAGTAAATAACGAAAGATTAGATTGCATTACCTCTCCGCCTACAATTGGGTTTCTTAAGGTTCGTTCAGTTTGTTGTTGAAGTATAATATCGGCATTGTCTATGCGGGCAGAAGCGCCATAAAGCATAGTTAAGGGAGTATTACCCAGGTTTATGTTTTGTTCATAACTGCCGTTATATCCCCATATGTTTCGATTATCTTTTTGGAAGATTCCGTCACCTTCTACCGCGTCATCCAAGAAAAATGTAAAATTTGAGAATAACTCAAAATTATATCTAGAATAAAAAACCTGATTTTTTAGTAAGGCGCCATTTCCTAGTGAATTAGACAAGATTAGATTGGCATTATATCTAGATGTATTACCTCCTTCGGTATCGTCAATTGCGCCAAAACGAGAAATATTTCCGTTATCTACTTCGCGTTGTGGAATTTGACCGGAAGCGAACCAATCGGCACCAAAAGCTGAGGCCGAAAAAGTTAAAATGGAATTTGGTGAAATATAACCGTTGTATTTTCCAAATACATTGAATCGATTAAACTTTTGAGGACTTTCAAAATAGGCATCGGTATAAACATATTCGCCCGCAAGATAAGCGCTTTGATTATCGGAATTTCCTATCAAATCAATCAAAGCCAAACCGCGATAGGTATTAAAGTCTCCGGCTTCAAGTTTTATTTGGGTTTTGTCCAATTTATTTTTAGTTGTAAATGCTCCAGCTCCTGCAGTGGCGAAATCGCCAAATTTTGCAGAATATGGCCCTTTGTAAACGCTTAAATCTTCTACTGTTTCGGGAATAACAAAGTGGAAATCTGAATACCCTTGTCCGTGAGCATGAGATACCATGTTCACCGGTAAACCATCTATGGAAATGGCAAAATCGGTTCCGTGATCTTGATCAAAACCTCTAAAAAATAGCTGTTCTGCTTTACCACCCCCCGCATGTTGCGCAATGAATAAACCGGGAATCAAAGTAAATAAATCTTGTGCATTGTTAACTGGGCGTATTTGTTTGTCAATCTGGCTGATGAGGGTCGATTGTACTAAGTCTGTTCGAGTGCTTAGAATAGTTACCTCCGATAAATTTAAAGCACCTTCGGTTAAGGTAACCGAAAGTCTGTACGGAGTATTGGTAATTTGTATGGTTTGTTTTTGGGTGCTATAACCTAAACCTGAAAACATTAAAGTATAAGTTCCTGGATTTAAGGCAGAAATGCTGAAAAACCCTGCACTGTTAGTTATGGTTCCGATGTTGGTGCCTTCTATGGTAACTGTAATACCGGGTAGTGTTTGCCCAAAATTATTGCTATATACATACCCGTTTACTTGGGTTTGTGCTATAGCCATTGAGCTAAAAAATAAGCAGCAAACAAGTGCTCTTATTTTAAATAGTATCGCTTTTTTCATTATAAATTAATATTGAATTGTTATAAATTAATATTGAATTGGTTAAATAGAACTCTTGCTCATCGCCACAATGAGGCAGGAGTTTCAGAAATGTTCATGAAAAGTTAGGCGATTTTGTCGGGAGGGGGGCTCAGAAGGTCTAAGTTTACCCATGGAATAAGTATCTTGATGTTGTCTGAGACGGTGTGAGAAAAATAGAATGGATGAAATTCTAATTCGTTTACGATGGTGTAATATTTATAACTGAATGGTAAAAGCTCTTCTTGGTTATCATTATTTCCGAAAAGAGAAAAAGAAAAGTGAAAGTGCAAACCACTCGAGTCGTGGGAGTGCTCTTTCTCCTCGGTACTTTGTTCTATTGATGTATTTTCTTTGGTATTTGTACCATGCTCGTGTACCAGCAAAGGCATGCTGTACCATATCATACATAAGTAAGATAGGATAATAAGCACAGACGAACTGGTTTTTTTTATCATTTAAAATAATTCTAAAACTCGTTCAATTGTCCAGATGATAGCAACCAAACCAATAAACATAGAAATTGGTATTACAATTCGTTTGCGATACCATTCTTTATTACCGAATGGTCTTATCAATGCAAAATACATGATTAATATCACCGCAATTTGACCAATTTCTACCCCAATGTTGAAGCTTATGATGGCAGTAAAGAAATCATTTGGAGGTAATCCCAACTCGCTTAACACGCCTGCAAAACCCATCCCGTGTATCAACCCAAAAACAAAAATTAAAACAATTCGCCAAGGACTAAGGCTTTGTGTATAGATGTTTTCTACCGCGATAAAAAGAATGGAAAGTGCAATGATTGGCTCTACTATGCTGGATTCTGGCGAAATAACGTCGTAAATAACCAAAGATAGGGTTATGGAGTGGGCAACTGTAAATGCTGTTGCTTGCCATATCAGGGTTTTTATGTTGTTACTGAGTAGGCATAATCCCATGATGAATAGAATATGATCTGCACCAAACGGAAGAATGTGGGTAAATCCTAGTTGTAAGTAAATCCAACCTAAACCTGTTTTGGAAAGTGTGGTTAAGTCAATGCCATCTAAAACGTGTGCAAAAGCGTTCTGACTAATTGCAATACCAACCAAAATGCATAGAAATGCAACAATCTTTTTAGGTGAGGAAAACATTCTAATTTTCAGCTAGTAATTCAATTAAGGATTCTTTAAGTAAATTGGGAGATAAGTAAGGATTTCTGGCTATTGCGGCATTCATCATTTCTTTTCCTTTATTATCTTTCAATGCATGATATATTACACCAGCTCTAAACTGTAATGTAGAGTTTTTGTATCCGGTGCGTAATGCAATTTCTATGTGTTCTTTTGCTTTAGCTAGATTATTTGTTTTATAATAAGCCCAGGCTAAAACTTGGTTCACATCAATATTTTTAGGTCTGCGCTCGTACTCAATAAGTGCGTGTTTTAGTGCATCGTTATAATCTCTAAGTTTAAAATAAGCTTCTGCTAATTCTAAATCTGCATAGTGCCCATGACCAGGAACGCTTTCGTCCACATCGCTCATTCCAGAAAGTTCTTTCACTACTTCCCTTGCAGTTTTTAATGCCGTTACGTTTTGGTTATTTAGTCGGTAGATATCTATTAATTCATCTCTAAAATAATAATCTTCGATAAATCCGGCTGCGTTCTCGTATAATTTTATAGCTTCTTTGTAATCTTTTTTTGCTTTTGCAATACTGCCTAAACCTGCAGCTGCATATGCATAAGTTGGTCTCTCTTCTAAAGCAATAGAATATTGCATTTCGGCATTGGCTAAATCGCCCATGTCTTCATATAATTTACCCAATTGAAAACGAGCCCAAGCTGTTTGCTCTAAACCGGGGTATCCGGCAGAAACAGCTAATTTCATCGCTTCTATAGCGCCCAGGTGGTCACCCATCACTTCGCGTAAATAGGCAATACGTGAGTATGAACGAATATCAGGTCTAACACTTACCATTTTATCGCCCATTTCAATGGCCTTTTCGTATTCTCCAAGTTCTAAGTAAGCATCGCATAAAATGCCATAAACAAAGGCGTTGTATGGATTAATTTTAACGGCAGTTTCGGCAATTTGCATCGCTTCAAAAAAATGATGCTGACTTAACAAAACAGTGGCTTTGGAGCATAAGGCTTCAAAGTTTTTAGGTTCTTTTTTAAGTACTTGTTCTAATAATGTAAATGCTGCTGCATTGTAGTAATCATAGCGTCCGGTTTCTCTGGCTTCTTGAATATAAGCCTGCGCCAACGCAATTTTTGCCTTTAGGTTATTGGGCTCTTTTCTTATTTTAAATATTAATCCTTCAATTGCTGATTTGGTATTAAGCCATTCTGCAGTACCAGATATGGTAATGTTTCTGTCCAATAATTCAGGTACTTTTTTTTCAGGTTGAAAAAAAACTAAATAGGCTACCGCACCTACTGCAAAACCCAGTGCTATTAAATAAAAATATGTTTTCTTCATGTCTGTTTATAAAAAGCGCCCCGAAAATTCGAAGCGCTCATCTAAAGTATAATTAATTATTTAACAACTGATAATTTAATCGATTGCATGGTTCTGCCTTGGGTACTAATATTGGCAATATACGTACCTGCTTGCAAATCGGATCCGTCAAAGTTTAAGGTATATGTTCCTGCATCTTTAACTTCATCCATAATAGTTCTTATTTTTCTACCAGATAAATCAAATATTGTAACTTCTATACGAGCTTTTTCTACTACTCTTACATCAAATGTAGTGGTAGTGGTAAATGGGTTCGGATAGTTCTGACCTATGGCGGCAACTGGTGCACGAGTGTTTAAAATATCTCTTACACTTGTTGCAATATTACCTTGACTGCGAGTTCCTGGCCATGGCAATTGTACGTAAGGAAACTGTGCTCGGAATGTGGTATCGTTGGCAACTGGGCCAGCAACAAATCCTAACACTTTACCTAATTGTGGCGTTACAGGGCTAGTTGAAGCCGGTGTAAAATCATCGTACCATAAACCAATTGCTGCTAATGCAACACCAGCTACTGCTTGTAATTCAATGGTGGTTACATCATCCTCTAGACGACGACCGTTAGGGAATCCATCCATGTTCGGGATGAATTGCAAATTAGCGGTAGTGTTAAACCTAGAGTCGGTTAAACCTAAAACTGCTGCCCAAACTATACCTAAAGAGTTAAAATCAGGTGAGTTACGAGGAGTTGGAGGGGTAGCCATATTTAAACGTAACATATCACCAAGTGTAGGTAAGAAGTTATGAATAAATGGTTTACCTGCTGCCAATGGATTTCCGGCTTTACCGGTAGCCAATTGGTATGGACGTAAGTTTGGAACTCCTGTGTAGAAAATTGGTAAAATATCTACTGCACGTGGGCTAGAGTTATTTGGTAATAAAATACTTCCAAAATTAGCTTCTGATAATGCAGTACCATCTAATGCCGGACTGCCTTTTAATGGGAAT
>JBGTLU010000051.1:0-22820 GCA_041743935.1 Sphingobacteriaceae bacterium | reverse complement strand
ATTGATACCCATTTTGTACAACGCGGCCGAATAGGGCGTTTGTTGTATGCTGCTGCCAGTAACCCACGTATTTTAGGAATTGGTCTTGGAGAAGATACCGGATTGCTGATAAAAGACGGTCATTTTATGGAAGCCATAGGTTCTGGTTTGGTTATTTTGGTGGATGGCAGAAATATTCGGGATACTAACATTACAGATGTAGAAATGGGCTTACCTGTATCTATTGACAATTTAACTGTTCACGTAATGGCATACAGAGATACCTATGATTTACATAATCGTAAGTTGATAATTCGCAAGCCAATACCTTTAGAACGCGAATAACATAGCATGAAAAATCCAAAAATTATTATTCATGGAGGATTTTTCAGTGAATCTGACACCAACTTGGATACTAAAATTGCTAAGCAAAATGCCTTACGAGAAATTGTAGCTAAAGGACATGCCTATTTACTAAAGCATACAGCCATTGAAACAGTTGTTTATACCGTTGCTTTACTTGAAGATTGTGAATTATTTAATGCCGGTATTGGCTCTCAGATTCAAAGCGATGGGCATATTCGCTTAAGTGCATCGTTAATGGATGGTGAAACTCAAAAATTCTCGGGAGTCATCAACATAGAAAACATTAAAAACCCCATTTATTTAGCACAACTACTTTTAAACGAAGATGACCGAGTATTAAGTGGTGCCGGTGCAGAAAAATATGCTCGTAAAAACGGGTTTGATTGGTTTAATCCGGAAATACCGCAACGCAGAAAAGAATATGAGGCAAAATTAGCTGCCAACGGGAGTGGCACGGTGGGTTGTGTGTCTTTAGATGCTAATGGAAAATTAGCGGCCGCAACTTCAACCGGTGGCAAAGGGTTTGAAATGCCCGGAAGAGTAAGCGATTCTGCCACAACTGCCGGAAATTATGCCAATGCCTTTGCAGGAGTTTCTTGCACCGGAGTGGGCGAAGACATTGTAAGTGCATCTCTGGCAACAAAAATTGTAACTCGGGTAAGCGATGGCTTTTCCCTGCAAAAGGCAAGTGAAAAAAGTTTTTCCGAGTTAAAAGAAATAAAGGGATTTGCTGGAGCAATTTGTATCGATGCTCAAGGAAACATAAATCATCAAGATTCTCATCCTTACATGGTTTGGGCAAGTTTTGATGAAGAGATATTGGTTTTTCCTTGATTATTTAATCTGATTAAATACCTAAAATCAACGTTTTCTTATCAGCATGATGCCATCTCTAATGGGCATTAACACGTTTTCTACACGTTCGTCTTTTTGTATTTTCTTGTTGAATTGGATGATTAGTTCGGTGTCATTATTAGGTTTTTCTTCTACTACTTTTCCGCTCCAAAGCACATTATCTACCAAAATGTACCCTCCGGTTTGCATTTTATCTATCAATAAATCGAAATACGTTGCATTATTTTTTTTATCGGCATCTATAAAAACTAAACCGAAAACTTGGTTTAAATCAGGGATAATTTGGGTGGCATCGCCAATTAGATAATTTACTTTTTTTGTAATACCGGCTTCTTCAAAATATCCTCTTACCCTCTCTTCTAATTCGGCATTTATATCGATGGTAGTGATTTTGCCGTTTTCGGGCAACCCTTCAGCCAGACAAATGGCAGAGTAACCCGTATAAGTGCCAATTTCTAGAATGTTTTTTGGTTGAATCATTTTAGAAATCATACTTAAAACCCTACCCTGTAAATGACCCGATAGCATACGAGGCATTAGCACTTTTAAATGTGTTTCGCGAGCAATTTTCTGCAAAATTGGCGATTCTGCATCGCTGTGTTGGGTGCAATATTCTGACAATGCGTTGGGCAGAAATTCCATTTTACTCGGGTTTAAAAATAAGCGTACTCAGGTTTTCTTTAGTAAATATTTGGTTAGAAATTTCCTGTAAATCGTTGGATTCGAGGGCATCAATTTTTCGGAATATTTCCGGCAGTGTATCTATCTTTCCATAGTCTAATAAACTTTTACTCATGGCTATAATCACCGAAATTCTGGATTCTTCTGCCAAGGCTATCATGCCTTTAAAGCGTTGTTTTGCTTGGTGTAATAGCGTGGTACTTAAGCGTTGTTCTCGTAATTTTTTTAGCTCTTTCCAAACTAATTTTACACTTTTATCTACCTTTTCTGCTTCAGTACCTAAGTAAACAGAAAAAATTCCGGTATCACTAAACGGGTTGTAATTAGATTCTATCGTATAACAAATGCCATGTTTTTCTCGTACTTCTAAATTTAAACGAGAACTCATGCCCGGCCCACCCAAAATATTATTCAGTAGAAACATGCCAAGTTTTTGGTTATGCCCTAGCGGATAAGCTCTTCCGCCTAGCATGCAGTGTGCCTGAAAACTATTTTTTGAAACTACTTTTTCGGAAGGATGATAACCATTTACTGGAAAACGATCTTTATTTCCGTAGTTGGGGGGTATGGTGCCCAAATATTTTTCGGCAATTCGATGAAGTTTTTTCTGTGAGATATTGCCATACACGCCAAAAACTATTTTATCGGTAGCGTAATTATTTTTTGCAAAAGAAGCAATATCTTTTTTACTGAAACTCTTCACCGATTCGGGCGTACCTAAAATATTATTTCCGAGTGGATGATTTTGGAAAATCTGTTCGTCAAAATCATCTACAATTTGGTCTTCGGGGCTATCTTTATACGAATCTATTTCATCTAAAATAACTCCTTTTTCTTTTTCAATTTCGTTTTGTGGGAAGGTAGAATGGAAAACAATATCGGTAATCAAATCCACTGCACGCTCTAAATGTTCGTTCAGAAACGAAGCATGAATACAAGTTTGCTCTTTGGTAGTGTAGGCATTTAAATCGCCACCAACCACTTCTAATCGGTTTAAGATGCGGTAGGTATTTCGTTTGGTAGTACCTTTAAAGAGCACATGTTCCATGAAGTGCGCCAAACCAATTTTATCTTGGGGTTCGTCTCTTGAGCCGGTATCTATCACCAAACAGCAATGCGTTATGCCAGATTCTGTAGCCGGTTGGTGCACAACTCTAATGCCGTTGGCAAGTGTAAGTATGGTGTGTTGCATTTTATTGTAAACCGCAAAGATACAAATACCAACAAACCTAAATGGCTATTTATGTACCTTTGAATATGAACATCCAACTGCACGATAAAATTTTTAAACCTTTTCTTTCTGAAGAAGAAATTCAGCAAAGAATATCCGAAATGAGGCTGCAATTAGAGCAGGATTTAGCGGGATTAAACCCAGTTTTTATTTGCGTGCTCAATGGTGCTTTTTGGTTTACTGCCGATTTGCTCCGGGGTTTTACTTTTGATTATGAACTGGCATTTACCAAATTACAATCCTATGAGGGCACACAAAGTACCGGTTTGGTACGTATGCCTTTGGGTTGGAAAATAGATTTGAACAACCGTCATGTAATCATTTTAGAAGATGTGGTAGATACCGGCAACACCATGAATTTTTTGATTGAGCGAATAGAGGAAGAACAACCTGCTTCCATGCGGGTAGTTACCTTATTACAAAAACCAAATGCGCTAGAGTATAATTTACAAGTAGATGTAGTTGGATTTTCTATCCCCAACGATTTTGTGGTAGGCTATGGCCTAGATTACGACGGATTAGGAAGAAATTTAAAAGGGATTTATAGTTTGGTTTAGAAATTTACTCTTCTTTAACAACCAAATTTATAACCGGTTTCCTAAAAATATCTTCTTTAAACAATGGGCGTTCGGTAATTCGCCAATTAAAACCGCTTAATTGGGTAGTAGCTTCGGCAATTAAATTCATGGGATAAAAAACCGCATCGGGTTGTTGTATAAAAGTTACTTCCGAAATTTTATTATCCTTAAATCGTAGCACCATTCGGCTGCATTCTGCAGTATTCACCCCAATAAAATCACCATCCTCTTCTCTGGCATAATATACACTTTGTCCGTTACCTTCTACTAATAATCGTTGCAGTTTGCTATCGGAAAAATAGCCCACCATATCTTTCCCACTTATTTGATTAAACTTAGTAGAATCGCTTTCTTCTTGCCCTACAATAAATGCCGATTCATAAAAATACATCTGATGAATTTTCTTATCCTTCAACAAAATATCTATTTGTTTTGCACTCATTTGCGAGCCTTCTGTCCAGATAGCCGGTTGATTATAACAACGCATGGTAGAATCGGAGGAGGTGTAGACCAAAGAATCGGTTACGGCTTGTAAATCATCTTTAAAAATCCGCACATTATGATAAGCAAAAATTGTCCGGTTGTTGGTTACCGTATCCAGCACCGATTTTAGGGTATCGCTGTGCATGTACAGAGAATCGTTATCGATGATAAAGGTAAGCATGGCCTTGCCGGTAGCAATGGTAGTTTCGGTTTTTCGGTTGAGGGTTATGTAATTTCCGTTCAGAATTACATTCTCAGCCGTATCAGTAAAAACCACGTTGTTTTTGGCAGTACCAAAACCCTTAGCTCTGTCATAAGTGAGTATATCGCCAATTAGTTTTCTGCTTCCGCTCAGGTAATAAGCATTTTGGGTGATAGAACCTATGTCGGTTTCGGTATTGTATTGCCCACGTTCGCAATAAATAAAATCATCTTTGCCTTGGATGGTAGTGGGGCCAAAGAAATAGGCAATTTTTGTAGCCGTGTTGTATTGCAAAGTATCCGATTTTATTTCTGCTTCTGGGGTTATCACTTTGGCATTACCCTTAAAAAAAGCATTCTTATCGTTTACATTATACGATGCATTGCGGCTAGTAAGTGTGTTATTCTCATTTACAATTTTACCACCGCTTGTATATCTACCAATCCGGCTATTTAAGTCGTAATCCAAATAATTGGTGGTAAGTACAGCTTGATTATCGGTAAGGGTAATGTTCTCGAAAAGCTGGGCTTTTTTGGTGTTTCCATCGTAATTCAGGCGTTTAGAAGTTACCGTGGTACCATCTGCCTGTCGGATCATCACATTACCATAAGCTTCTAAGCGGTTTTGGTCGGTATAAAAAACCGCGCTATCGCAGTACATGGTGGCATTATCTTGGGTAAATCGGCAATTACCGGCCATGCGAACAATGGTACCATTTCGGTTTTGTTCGAAATAGCTTACATCGGCATTATCTATCTGTATTTTAGAAATGCGCTGCGCATTTGCCAACAATGCACCCATGCAAAACAGAAAGACGGTTAAGAGAAATTTCACGGGGTAAAATTAGTTAAATAAATCAGCTAAATTCGCTGCATAAGAGCAGGAATAATGCCAGTAAATAACTTTTTAGATTGTTTGTAAATTTTTCTAATTGATTATCAATATTTTATACTTTACTTATATAGTTTTTCGCTATTTTATTTTGAAATATAAGGGGGGGGGGTATATATTTGTTGTTAAATATTAGATACGCAATATATAATTCTTAAACACAATATAATTGTCATATTTACTAATTTAACCTATTTAACCATGAAGCAATTTGTTTTAAAACACTACAGAAAGCTAGTTATGCTGATTTTCTTAGGTATCTATGGAGTTACTACAGTAAACTCAACGTGTATCAACTCTACTAATAGAAATGACGGTAGATGTAGAAATGTTACGGTTAATGATGCAACAGCAAGAATTTGCACTGATAGAGAGTGGTATGAAATCAGTTCTAACTGCAACAAGAAAGATAGCATAGAAGATCCAGACGACCCAACTATTTCAGAGTAGTTTCTAGCCGGTAAAAAAGCAATAGTTTAATCATAAACTATTGCTTTTTTTAATTACAATATGAAAATATTTTCCAAATTAATTTTATTATTGTTTTGCTTAAATATCTCTAATTGTAGGTATGGAAGCAAAAATGAAATATTGGACATTGAATCCATAGTAAACTATAAAACTAATAGTGTTGTCTTACAAGCAGGATATTATGACACTTCACTCTCCCAATACATACAATTTAATGATGGTAAATTATATAGACTTTCATTACTAGGTAATTTAATTTATGTTTATCCAATTTATAATAAAAATGAAGTTATTACATATGATAGTATTGTTGTCGATAGTAAAATAAATGGTTTTATAATCACCAACTCCGATACCATATTTGCTAATAATAATACAATTTACAAAGACAAAATTGTTTATAAATTTAACCGTAAAGATAGTAATTTGAATTATATTAGACCAACTATATTAAACTATACTCCAACACCGATTTATTACTTAAATCAAAATTTTATATTAATTGGTAGTGTCTTTGGTGAGACTTGTGATACAGATATTATAAGATACAATGGAATTAAAATAATTAATAATAGAATTAAAAACATTATACCTTTTAATACTTTGCAAAGTTCTAAAAATTGGGGAGGAAATCAGTATAGAATGGTTTATTCGTGTTTAATAGAAGACAAAGGACTTATTTATTTAAGCTTACCTCTTTCACACAATATTATTTTATATAATTTTAATAATGATAGCGTTAGTGAAATTGAAGCAAAAAGTAAATATTTAAGTAGTATTAAGTATATAGAATGTGGTAATGTAAGTTTTAAAAATTCTATTAAATATTTTAACAGCACAGATTCTTATAATTCAATATTTTATGATAAATACAGAAAAGTAATTTATAGATTTTATCAAGTAAGAATAAATAGAAATATTGTCAATGGGGTTATGATTATAGATAAAGAAAATAAAAATATAAAGGAGTTACGAATACCAGATAATTATTCAATAAATAATGTTTTTATAAATCAATCGGGATTAAATCTTTTAAATAAAATTAAATCAAATGATGAAAAAATACATTATGATAATTTTAACATCAATTATAATTATTAATTTAAATTTTTGTAGTAATGAAAATATTACTATAAATAAAATCATCAAAATTACTGGAAAAGATAAAGTTGATGGAAAATATATAATTGTACCCCAGACTGGATGTGGGGGCTGTATAAGCGAAATCGAATCATTTATAATTAATCACTATTCTGAATATAATATTATTTATACGTTTATAAAATCCAAAAAAGAAATTATAATATTTTATAAAATTAATGGTGTTAATACTGAAAATTTCTATTTTGATACTAATAATTATTTATTTAATGAAAAGGATGAAAATAGTGTTTATCCTTTACAATTTGAGATATTAGACAATAGAATAAAAAACAAAACATATATTAAATGAAATTTATTTTTTTGATCTTTATAATTATTCTTTATACTGCTATACCAATAAATGCTCAGTCTATAATTAAAGGTTTAATCTTTGATTCTAAAGGTTCAAAAGTTTTGAACTCTAATATATTTATATTAAATCCTAAAACAAATAGCATTATTTCCACTGTTAATACTGGTGATACAAATATTTTTATTGATACATTGACAGTCAATGTTGATTCATTAATAATAATTATAACAAACATAGAATTTATGAATTATAAAAGAACTATTGTTAATCAAAGTTCAGATATAAATATCCACCTCAATAGAATAATGTATGAAAGTAATGCAATAGAAATCACTAGTAAAAAAATAATTTATAAAAATGAAAAGAATAAAATTATATATCTAAACAAAAATGACTCTTTAAATACGAGAAGTACCGCAAATGAATTAATAAATAAATTACCTCTAATAGCAAGTAATAAAATTGAGTATATTGATGGAAGAAAAATATTAATAATGGTTAATGGTAAAGAAGATAATATTTTAAATGAAAACAATGAATTATTAAAAACAATTAATAACAAGGATATTAATCGTATAGAATTTATATATAATCCAAACGTAAATTATATCAACAGAGGATATTATGGTATTATTAATATCATTAAAGAGTCGGAATTTGCGGGCTCATTACTGATGTTAAATACTAACTTTTCATTTATTAATATATTAAAAAGTAAAAACAAATTAAATTTTCTATTAAAAAGCAAAAAATACCTAATTAATATTACAACAGAATATGACTATTCAAAATATGATGTGGAAATAAACAATTCTATAAAAAATAATACTATAGATAAATTTATTTTGCTTTCTAGAGATTTAAGTAATTATAATTATAATTACTTAAGATTAAATTTATCAAGTAGTTATTTTATAAATAATAAAAACAAAATTGATATTGCATTTAACCATATATATAATCCTATTAAAAATAATATTATAAATAAATTTTACTTCACTGACACATTAAATGCATTTAATTTATATAACAATTTTATTAACTCAAATATAAATTTAACTAATTTAGCAGTAGGTTATACATTTAATAATAATCATATACTAAACAAAACTAATATTAGATTATTTAACAACATAAATAATTCAAATTATGATATGTTTATGGATTCACTTAATACACGTAGTAATGAAATCACTACGTCTGTAGGTACATTAGATGGAGAAATAGTGCTCAAAACTAAAGACATTAGTATACAATATTCTTTAGTTAATAGGGAATATAAATATTTTACAAATTTAAATAATAATCGTGACAATATAATTTTAAACACCATATTTATACGCCCTTCATATACAATCAACAAGAAACAAATTACATATCAAATATCAAGTGCATTAGACATTTCTTCTATAAAGCGCAATCAAACCATTAAAAACAATTTTAGTCTTTTACCGCGCCTAAGAGTTATTTTATTTAATGAGCTAGGTGATTTTATAATTGATTTACGAAAAATTCAATTAAAACCGAATCAAACTACTTTTTATGGTAACGAAAATAACTTTATATTACCGAATAGAACTTTTGAGTTATCCCGTGATTTAAACTTTAGTAATTTTTATATATTGAATCTTAGCACTTCTAGATTTATGGAGAAATTTAATTACAGAATTGCTAATGAGTCAACCTATTCAGTCAATAATATTGATAAAGTAATTACTAATTTAAGCTCTACTAATACAAGTTTTAGTTTCATTAATAGTTCTTCATTTATCAATCAATCTAGTATATCAATGGGGGTAAACCCTGTAAATAAACTATATATAAATAATGACTTTGGTATTATATTAAATAATTTAGTTAAACCAATAAATAAATTTAACGTGGATTTATATGGAAGCTGTAATTTATTATACATCTTAAATCAGAAATCCAATCTTTCATTTAATTTAGATTATAACAGCGGGATTACACTTATACAAGGAAAATCAAAAAGTATTGTAAATTATTCATTATTCTATGGGTATAAAACCCATACTGGCAAACTTACTTTTGGTGCTTTAATGACTAACTTCATTCGAAATATTCAATTTAATTCTGAAATTAATACATTAAATAATTTAACTGAAAAATACTCTATTTTAACAAAACAAAGAAGGGTTTCAATAAACTTAAATTATAAATTTGGCAAACTAAAAGAAACTAGCAAGGTTGATTTTGACATCAATAATCTAATTGATGATGAAATAAAATTAAAAAATTAATGCTAATGTATTTTCACGGGGTAAAAATACTTAAATAAATCACCTAAATTCGCTGCATAAGAGCAGTAATAATGCTAGTAAATGCCTTTTTAAATTTTATCCAACAAGAAAAACTGCTAGAAAGTAATAGCAAGGTGCTTTTAGCGATTAGCGGTGGCAAAGACTCGGTGCTTATGTTGCATTTATTTGCTCAATCTGAATTTAGTTTTGGCATAGCGCATTGTAATTTTGGTTTGCGTGATACCGAAAGCGATGCCGACGAAGCCTTCATTGCGGAACTTGCAAATAAGTTGGGAGCACCATTTTACAGCACTCGTTTTGATACCGTTTCTTATGCCGAAGAAAATAAACTTTCTATCCAAATGGCTGCGCGCGAGTTGCGCTACAACTGGTTTGAGAAAATAAGAAAAGAAAAGAACTACGATTATTTGGCCACCGCCCATCACCAAAACGATGCAACCGAAACGGTTTTCATCAATCTATTGCGCGGCACCGGCTTAGCAGGCTTACACGGAATTCTGCCAAAAAGGGATGCGATTATACGTCCCATGCTTTGTTTTAATTCTGAAGAGATTGCAGCCATGATTCAAGAGTTTAAATTGGATTATAGGGAAGATAGCTCCAATCAATCTGTCTATTATTTGCGAAATAAATTGCGTTTGGAAATCATTCCCGAATTAAAAAAAATTCAACCCGATCTGGAAAATCAGATTCAGCAATTAATACAGGAAGTAAGAAGTACCGAATTAATTTTAGCTGATTATTTAGCAGAATTAAAAAAACAAATGGTGTTGGTTGAGGAAGATTGTGTGAAAATATCCATGCAAAAACTAAAAGAATCACAGGTAGGTAAAAATGCGCTGGGTCAACTTTTAAAAGGATTTGGGTTTAATTATGCGAGCATAAATTCCATTTGGGGAAGCATAAATTCAAATTCGGGTAAACGGTTTTTTTCTGCTTCGCATGAATTAATTAAAGACAGAGATTTTTTAATTATTTCGGAAGTAAAAGAAAAGGAAGTATATCGTTTTGAAAATTTATTTAAAGCTGAAATTACCGACATAAAAAACTTCAAACCGGATGAAAGTCAACATAAGGCTGTCTTTGATTTTAATAAACTGCAATTTCCGTTAACCGTAAGAACCTGGCAAAAAGGAGATTATTTTTATCCGCTGGGCATGACTAAAAAAAAGAAACTAAGCGATTTTTTTATTGATGAGAAGATTCCGGTATCGCATAAAAATAAAATTCCATTGGTGTTGAGCGGGCAGGATATCATTTGGATTGCCGGTTACAGAATAGATAACCGATACAAAATAACCGAACAATCCGAAAAAATGTATACTTTAGAACTATTAATCCACTAGCCTTGAAAGAAGAAAATCCTTTGTTTTTCGAACGACAATTTCATGGTAACAGTCGTTACTGGAACTTGCGAAGGTTTATCTTGGCCCTTTTCTGTTTTATAGCATATTGGATTACCGAAAAATCTACCGAAGGAGATATTTTTTTAGTGGTGGGATCTGCCATTCTGGTTATTTCTATATGCATTACGTTTGTTGTTCATTTTAAAACTTCTGTGTATGAAAATTGCATTGTATTGGATGGAATTTGGAGTACCCGTAAAGTAAAAATTGATTTTGCAAGCATTGTTAAAGCAGAGAAAACTCCTTACAGCACGTATTTATTTAATAACCCAGTGTATAATTTGCATAAAAAAGGCAGCATACGATTTTATACCCGTGGCAAAGAAGCGGTAACATTAACAGATAGAGAAGGATTGAAATACATTATTGGTACGCAAAGACCAGATGAATTGGCAAGAATCATATCCAATCAATTACAAAAACAATCTTAATGTGTCTACCCAATTCTTCCGTATTTTCGATGTAGATACCTTTAAACTCCTCCGATTACCATTTTCGTTTTTTCTGATGCCCGTATTTTGGTTTGCGTATAGCCAAGCAAACCATCCCGACTTATTTAAATCCATTTTAGTTTTTGTTGTATTACACTTTCTGATTTATCCGGCAAGTAATGCCTATAACAGTTTTATGGACCAAGATGAGGGCCCTATAGGTGGATTGGAATATCCGCCTAAAGCAACAAAAAACGTATATTATCTTTCTATTTTGTTTGATGTTTTGGGATTAATCATCGCATTTTTTGTTAGTGCGATTTTTGGATTTGGCGTACTTCTATATATTCTAGCTTCCAAAGCCTATAGCTATAAAGGAATCCGGTTAAAAAAATACCCAATCATAAGTTGGGTGGTTGCTATATTTTTTCAGGGAGCGTTTACTTATTTTCTGGTTTTAATATCTATACAAAATAATTCAACCGTATTTAATTTAGATTATACCGATATACTTGCCGGTTTAGCATGTTCGATATTACTCGGAGGTATTTACCCGCTTACTCAAATATATCAGCACGAAGAAGATGCCCAACACGGAGATTTAACGTTGAGCAGAAAACTGGGTATACTAAAAACCATCTATTTTAGCGGGGGAATGTTCTTGTTATCTGCACTATTATTTTATGCCTATTTTAATTCCGATGGTGCCAAATCACATTTTTATTTTTTACAACTATTCTTGCTTCCGTCCGTTATCTATTTTGCTTGGTGGTACATAAAAATTAAACAAAATACCAACGAAGCAAATTACACCAACACCATGCGCATGGTAACTATTGCAGCAAGCGGCGCAAATGCTTGTTTTATTTTTTTATCCTTCTACTAATAAAGTTTCGTACGTAATCCTATGAGTTATATCAATAAAATTGAAGTCGCATTACCATTACATAAACACAAACAAACAGATATTGGCGAGTACATGGCTAGGTTTTTTGGCTTTGGCTTTATGCTAAAACCAATGTTTGAAAACAGTAAAATTGAACATCGCTATTCTGTGTTACCCGATTTTACTCCAACTAATGAATACGAGCCTTTTTATAGCAAAGGCCATAAACCCCCAACGGTAGAGGAGCGATTAAAAATTTATTCGCAAGAAGCGCCAGAATTATGTCGCATTGCTTTTGAAAAATTGGAGGTAGATAGTAAAGAAATTACACACTTACTAACGGTTTCATGCACAGGCATGTCGGCTCCTGGGTTAGAAATTATATTGATGAATAAACTGGGTTTTGCCGATGACATTTACCGTACATCCATAAATTTTATGGGCTGCTATGCTGCTATACATGCATTAAAACATGCCGATTTAATCTGCAAAACCGATCCTGAAGCAAAAGTACTTATCGTTTCGGTAGAACTATGTACCCTCCATTATCAATACAAAATGCAATACAGTAATATGGCATCTTCTATTTTATTTGGAGATGGCGCAGCCGCTGTTTTGGTGAGTAATCATCCGGAGGGATTAAAAATAAATGCATTTAAATCGGGCATTTGTTGGGGCGGATTAGACGACATGCAATGGAATATTTCTGCGGATGGCTTTAAGATGGAATTAAGTCCGGATATACCTACACACATTAAAGAAAGCATAGAAACTTTCACCCAAGATTTCTTCAAAAAAAATAACGTTACAAAAACAGAAATAGATTATTGGGCCATCCATCCGGGAGGCAAAGCAGTGTTGGAAGCTGTAGAAGAAAGTTTGGATTTAGCACCTGAAAAATTAAGTGAATCGTATACGGTTTTAAATGATTTTGGAAACATGTCGTCGGCTACCGTTTTATTTGTTTTAAAAGAAATCATGCAAAAGACCGAAAAAAACAAACGGATATTTAGTTGTGGTTTTGGTCCGGGCATAACCATTGAAAGTATGTTATTATCTACCTAAATAATGTTTAACAATAGAACGTATACCCCCGAATTGTTGGATGGAGAAAATATTCCGTACGACGATTTAGCACAAACGTTAAAAGAATTAAATTATATAAATAAAAATTTAGGTGGGCATGCCATTACCCTAAATGCACTCAAAAAATTAATTACGGATAAAAATAAAACCTATGAAATAATTGACATTGGTTGTGGTGGCGGAGATAATTTAATTGCTATGGCAAAATGGGCGAGAGAAAAAGGAATTAAAATAAATTTTACCGGAATAGATTTAAAACCAGAAGCCATTACTTATGCAAAATCATTTTGTGCAGAGTATACTGAGATTAAATTTATTTGCGACGATTATAAAAATGCAATGAATTATTTATCCTCTTTTGATGTTGCCGTAACCTCTTTATTTTGTCATCATTTTCCAGAAAAAGAATTAATAGAATTATTTAAATGGCAACATAATAATGCCAAAATAGGTTTTGTAGTTAATGATTTGCATAGACATTGGTTGGCCTATTATTTAATTAAATTTTTAACTAAAACTTTTTCTAAATCCTATTTAGTAATTAATGATGCGCCATTATCTGTAGCCAGAGGATTTAAAAAAACAGAATTAATTAATTTAATTACCGAAGCTGGTATTTCTAATTACCAAATTCATTGGAAATGGGCATTTAGATACCAAATAATTACCTATAAATAATATGTATGATGTAGCAATTATAGGTGGCGGATTAGCGGGCTTGAGCCTTGCCATACAACTTGCTGATGCCGGACATAAAATTGTATTAATTGAAAAAGAAAAATACCCTTTTCATAAAGTTTGTGGCGAATACATTGCCATGGAATCTTGGGATTTTTTGGAAAGAATTGGCATTGATTTAACCTCGCTAAATGTTCCGATTATTAATGAATTACTAATTACCGATTGCCGTGGAAAAGAGTTAAAACAGCACTTAAACCCGGGAGGTTTTGGCATTAGCAGATTTACTTTAGATAATATATTGGCAAAAATTGCTGTTGGTAAAGGAGTGCATCTATTAGAAAATACCAAGGTGACCAATGTAGTATTTAATGCCGATGAATTTGATATCACCACCGATAATACCCAGCTCAAAAGTAAATTAGTTGCAGGTGCTTGGGGCAAACGATCTGCATTAGACATTAAATTGAATCGGAATTTTATACAAGATAAACCATCAGAAAAAAATCATTTTATAGGAGTAAAATACCATGTAAATGCAGCATTTAATTCCAACGAAATTGCATTACATAATTTCGAAAACGGGTATTGCGGTATTTCAAAAATAGATAATAACCAATTTTGCGTTTGCTATTTAACTACTGCAACCAATTTGCAGAAATTTTCGGGTGATATTAAGAAGATGGAGCAAGCTATTTTATTTAAAAACTCAACTTTGAAAAGTTGTTTCGAATCCTTTACACCCGTATACGATAAACCTTTAGCTATTGCTCAAATAAGTTTTGCTCCTAAAGAAATAATACATCATCAAGTATTTATGTTGGGCGATGCAGCAGGTTTAATTACGCCACTTTGCGGCAATGGCATGAGCATGGCCATGCATGCATCGGTTTTACTTGCCCCTTTATTTGATGCTTATTTACTTGGTAAAACGAACAGACAACAGATGGAAAATGCCTATGAAAAGAGTTGGAAAAATCAGTTTAATCCTCGTTTAAAAGCCGGTAGAGTAATTCAAAAACTTTTTGGAAACCCGATGATAACCAATGCCAGCATTGGTTTATTAAAATATAGCCCTATGCTTACAAGGCAACTAATTGGTTTAACCCACGGAAAGCCATTTTAAATGGGTATAAATATGCTGTAACTACTTTTTTAAAAAATCGGCAACTAATCTTTCGGCTTTATTGCAGGCATTTTCGAGATCGTCGTTTAATAAAATTACGTCGAACTTATCGGCATATTCCAGTTCGCGTTTGGCTTTAATTATTCTTTCTTGTAGTTTTTCTTTGCTTTCGGTACTTCGGTTGGTTAATCTATCCACCAACACTTCATAAGATGGTGGTTGTACAAAAACAGCTAAAGCCTCCTCGGGGTATTTGCGTTTCAAGTGTAGTCCGCCTTCTACATCCACATCAAAAATAACGTGTTTTCCCTCGGCCCAAATTCGTTCAATTTCTGCACGTAATGTACCGTAAAAAGTTCCGTTGTACACTTCTTCAAACTCTACAAATTCTTTTTTAGCAATACGATGCAAGAATTCTTCTTTTGTCATAAAATAATAATCGTTCCCTGCTTTTTCTGTGCCTCTTTTTTCTCTAGTAGTTGCTGATATAGAAAATGCTAACTCCGGAAATTTGCCCAATAAATGCCTTACGATGGTGGTTTTGCCCGCTCCGGACGGGGCAGAAAATATGATGAGTTTACCTGGTTTCATTACAATACGTTAAGCAGTTGTTCTTTTATTTTTTCTAATTCTTCTTTCATCCCAACTACTGCTTTTTGCATGCTGGCATCGTTAGATTTTGCACCCATGGTATTAATTTCTCTTCCTATTTCTTGGCAAATAAATCCTAATTTTTTACCATTAGATTCGGGTTCGGATAAACTACTTAAAAAATATTCGGCATGTGATTTTAGTCTAACTTTTTCTTCGGTGATATCTAATTTATCAATGTAATAGATTAATTCTTGCTCTAATCGGTTATTATCTACGGCTTCTGCACCAACAGCATCTATTAACATGGTTTTTAGTCGTTCTTTAACTAAATGTAAGCGCTTATGTTCTACTTTTTCTACCTCTCCTAAATAATGGATGATATTTGTTATTCTTACTTTTAAATCTTTCTCTAACTCAGTACCTTCTTGTTCTCTAAATGCATTAAAATGAGATAAGGCTTTAGTATAAACCTGCATAATTAATTTCCATTCTTCTTCATCACCGGTAGTTTCTTGGTGTGATATAACCTCAGGCATTTGCAACGCCAATTGAAATAAATTAGTAGGAGTTTCAGCAAGATTTGCAGCAGCAGCTTTTAGTTCGGCATAATATTGGTTTAGCAATTTGGTGTTAATGTTTGCTGTAGTATTTTCCGTATTCTTTTCCAGGCTTATGTTGATGGAAGCTTTTCCTCTTTCTATGCTCTTATTGCATTCATTACGTAAATACAATTCTTTATCGGCATGAGATTTAGGCAATTTTATAAAAAGCTCTAAAAATTTACTGTTTAAAGATTTTATTTCAACCGTGATTCTGGCTTGTGGCGAATCGTAATTAGCCGTACCAAAACCCGTCATAGATTTTATCATTTTGCACTTTATTGAATGCCAAAGATAAAATTTTATCGGCTGTTAGGCCATTTTATTGCTTGTGTTTTAAAGCTCACTAAATAAACTCCCAGGAATATTAATAAGGTAAAAATAATTTTAGGTATGGATAAACTATCTTTTCCTAAACCAATGGCAATGAGAGTTGCCAAAACTGGCTGTAAATAGACATAGGCCCCCACTACTGATGAGTTAACATATTTTAATGCCCATCCGTTTAGTAAATAGGCTAAATATGTTGGGCCAATAATTATAAATACAATAGCTACCCAGGTTATACCGGGTAAATTTGCCCAATCTACCGCTTGTAGTTCGGTAAATCCGAAAGGCAAAACCATAATGCCTCCAATTAAAAACAACCATTTTAATACAGTTAAAGGTTGATATTTTGTTAGAAGCGGTTTTACAATGATTAAATAATAGGAATAACTGATGGCATTAAGCATCACATAAAAATCGCCCATAAAGCCTGAGCCTGACATTTTAAAATTGGGATATAAAAGAATTAAAACTGCTCCGGTTAATCCTAAAATCAACCCTAAAATTTTATTAAATGTAATTTCTTCTTTTAGTAGCCAAAAGGCAAAAATGGCAACAAAAAGAGGCGTTGTTACCATGATGATGGCACTGCTAATTGGAGTAGTAATGGATAAACCTTTAAAAAACAACAGCATGTTTACGGCTACTCCAAAAATGGCACAAAGTGCTAGTCGCTGAAAATCTTTGCGCTCAATTTTTTCTGATTTTATAAAAATAGCATGCGTTAACCATATAATTGCCAATGCCGACCACACCCTTACTACAATAAAACCAAAAGGACCAATGTAGGTTGGCATTACTTCTTTTGCAATGGTAAATGTTGCCCCATAAATTAGGGTCACCATAAATAAGGCTAAATGAACTTGTGCTTGTCGCGACATATCGGATGCGAATATCCGTAATATTTAAGATGCAAAAAAACAGAATTTTGAAAGGATTTAAACCAATTAATTAGTCAAGTCGCGATTTTTGTTAAACTCACTTATGGTATTAAACATAGCCGTATGCACTTTTTCTTTTAGCAATGGTACGTCTTCAAGTGTCATTCCTTTGGTTTCTACCACGTCCAAATATTTAGCTGTTATTAACCCGGGTTTAAGCGCCATTGGGTTTTCTCTGGGAAATAATTTTCGGGCGTTTAAAATGCATATTGGAGCAATTGGGGTATGTGTTTCAATAGCTAAGCGAAAAGCACCATCATAAAAATCATTAAGCGGATAATTCGTACGATTCATGGTGCCTTCTGGTAAAATAACAATAGACATGCCTTGAGCCAATTCTTCTCGTAGGACGGCAACACATTTTTCTCGGCTTTCTTTACTTTTTCTATCAATCATTACTACCACTCGCTTGTAAATAGCGCCAAAACCCGGAACTTTAACCATTTCTATCTTTCCCAATGCTTTAAACGATTGTCGTATACTGAAAACTAATGCAATAGCATCTAACCAAGAGCTATGATTTAAAACATAAACATACGCCCTTCCTTTTGGAGCTTTTTCTTTGTCCAGAATTTTATAATACACAAAAATACCAAGGTGAGTTACCAATAAAGCCCAAACACGAATAACAGCAAAACTATAATCAAGTGCTTTTTTGCCTCTAATAACTAAGAAAATGAGGAGAATAATTATCATTACAGGGATCATTATTACAAAAAAGACAAGTAAAGCCCAAGTAATGTGGAGTATGGTTACAAAATTTCGCAAATTGTTGGTTTTAGGTGTAGTAAAAATAGAAAAATTAGATGGCTAATGCTGAACAAGCGCGTTCGGCAGCAATTTTTTCGGCATTCTTTTTTGTAAAATCTTGTCCTTCAGCTATTATTTCATTTTCAATAATGACTTTAACCGTAAATAGTTTTTGCCGACCCGAAGCCTCCGTTTCTGGCACTTGCTCAAAATATATTTCTTTTCCGTGGCGTTGGCACCATTCTATTAATTTACTTTTAAAGTTGGTTTCGGTAAGCTCCAAAGCATCCACATCAATGTGTTGTTTAATGATTCTGTTCAACAAAAAATCACAGGTTACATCAAATCCTTTATCTAAATAAACTGCTCCAACCAAAGCTTCAAATGCATCGCCCAACATGGAGCCTTGTTTATTGTTACCACCCATTGCCTTTCCATCGTAATCTATCATCCCCTCTAATCCAAGTTTTTTCCCTAGCTGATTTAGGTGTTGCCTATTTACCAATTTGGAGCGCATTTCGGTTAAAAACCCTTCCGGTCTGTAGGGATATTTTTTGAAAAGAAAATCGCTAACTACCGCACCAAGTATAGAATCGCCCAAAAATTCTAAGCGTTCGTTGCTGTTTTTAATTCCTGTTTTAATTTCGTGAGCTACGGATTTGTGCCTAAATGCTAAGCGATACAAATGAATATTTACGGGAACAAAACCCAATATATTGGTTAGTGCTCTGGCATATTCTCTGTCAGACGATAAATAAAGTTTAAATAAACGGTTTATCGGCATTTGATTAACTCTTATTGATTCAGATACGTGTTGCTTACTGACCAATTCAGAGATAAAATCATAGTAAATTAGTCTTGATATTTTTTGAAAATAACAGAAGTATTATGACCGCCAAAACCAAAGGTATTAGACAAGGCGGCACGAACTTCTCGTTTTTGAGCCTTATTAAAGGTGAGGTTTAATTTTGGATCGAAATCAGGATCATCTGTAAAATGATTGATAGTTGGAGGAACAATATCATGTTGAACTGCTAAGATAGAAGCTATGGCTTCTACAGCACCAGCAGCACCCAATAAATGTCCGGTCATGGATTTGGTAGAGCTTATGTTTAAGTGATAAGCACTTTCGCCAAATAAATTGGTAATGGCTTTTATTTCACTAATGTCTCCGAGCGGAGTAGAGGTTCCGTGTACGTTAATGTAATCAATATCTGCAACCGTTATTCCAGCATCTTCTAAAGCATTTCGCATCACTAAATTTGCACCTAACCCATCTGGATGTGGAGCAGTAATATGATTTGCATCGGCACTCATGCCACCGCCAATCATTTCGGCTAGTATGGTTGCACCTCTGCGTTTGGCATGTTCCAGTTCTTCTAGAATAATAGTTCCTGAACCTTCTCCTGCAACAAAGCCATCTCTGTCTTTATCAAAGGGACGTGATGCAGTTTTCGGATCGTCATTTCTAGTGGATAAAGCATGCATAGCATTAAATCCGCCTATACCGGCTTCATTAATTATAGCTTCTGATCCACCGGATATGAACAAATCACATTTGCCCAAACGTATCAGATTGTAGGAATCTATTAATGCATTATTGGCCGAAGCACATGCAGATACAGTTGAGTAGTTTGGTCCGTGTAAACCGTATTTCATGGATAAATGCCCTGCGGCAATATCAATGATCATTTTGGGGATAAAAAACGGGTTAAACCTAGGCGTACCATCGCCTAATGCGTAATTACGAATTTCTTCCAGAAAAGTGCCTAATCCACCAATACCAGATGCCCATATAACCCCAATGCGTTCGCGATTAAGTTTATCAAACTCCAAACGTGCATTTGTTACCGCTTCATGTGTTGAAGCTATGGCATAATGTACAAAAGGATCGAGCTTTCGCACCTCCTTTCGGTCTAAAAATAAACCGGGATCAAAGTTCTTTAACTCACAGGCAAACTGTGTTTTGAAGTTCGTGGCATCAAAACGAGTTATGGGAGCGGCACCGCTTACTCCATTAACTAAGCCATCCCAATACTCTGGGATGGTATTACCTAGTGGGGTAAGCGCACCAATTCCTGTAACTACAACTCGTTTTAACTGCATGGAGTAGTTAAATTACTTTACGTTTTTCTCTAGGTAAGCGATAGCTTGTCCTACAGTACCGATGGTTTCTGCCTGCTCGTCAGGGATTGCTACAGCAAATTCCTTTTCAAATTCCATGATTAGCTCAACTGTGTCGAGTGAATCGGCACCTAAATCGTTGGTAAAGCTAGCTTCCGGAGTAACTTCGCTTTCGTCAACACCTAATTTTTCAACGATGATTGCTTTAACGCGTGATGCAATGTCAGACATAATGTTTCTGTTTAGTGGGTGTATTTTAATATTTGTGCAAATAAAAATAAATAAAACGTAGTATTCAAATTTTTTACCTGCATAGTATCGCTACCTTTGTGGAGCGAGTACGAATATATATCTTTCCGCCCTTGAATAGAAAAATTTTACGTATAGATTATGATTTTGATTTTACTTTATTAGGTATTATCAGTGTTTTAAAAGACTATCGGCTTTGTTTTTATTTAAACAAATCACTGATTATGAATTTTATACGGTCAGAAGATTTGCAATTAACCAACGAAAACGACGAGGAAATATATTTTTCAACTTTTTATTGTTTTTTGGAAGAGGGAGAGATAGAATTTCATTTATTAGCAAATAAGGGCGATGGGGGTTTTTTAATCCCGGAGAAAAAGGAGGTGGATTATTTTTTAAAAATAAATAAACTACCCACTGGTGAAGAGCAAAAGATTGTTTTAGCATTGCGAAAAATCCCAGCAATACAAGCGGTTGTGCCCATAAATCCAAATACATTAAAATCTAAAATCAACTTACTATTTTAACATTCGATTAAGATTAAGGAAAAAATAAGCTATTAAATTTGAACAGAAATGAGCAACACTATTTATAACCGTACTAAAATTGTAGCTACCATGGGGCCGGCTACTAAAGATATACAGGTATTGATAGATATGATACGTGCAGGAGTAGATGTTTGCCGGATAAACTTTTCGCATGGCACCCACGAACAACATGCCGAAATCATAAAAAATGTCAGAGCTATTAACGAAAAATATAAGAAACACGTGGGCATTATTGCCGATTTACAAGGCCCGAAAATACGTATCGGCGAGGTAGAGAATAATCACATCGAATTGCTTACCGGACAAAAAATTACCATTACCAACCAACCGGTAGTTAGCACCAACCAATTATTATTTATCAGCTACGCTAATCTGGCCAAAGACGTTAGCATTGGCGAAATAATTTTATTAGACGACGGGAAACTTCAATTAAAAATAGTAGAAACCACAAAAAAAGATACCTGCATTGCCGAGGTGATTCATGGTGGTGTACTAAGCTCTAACAAAGGAGTAAATTTACCACACACTAAAGTAAGCGTTTCTAGCATTACGGATAAAGATTTAAGCGATTTAGAATTTGCTTTACAACAAAATGTAGAATGGGTTGCACTGTCGTTTGTACGAAAAGCCGAAGACATTATAGAACTTAAACGATTGATTAGCCAAAGTGGTAAAAGTGCACGGGTTATTGCTAAAATAGAAAAACCCGAAGCCATTAAAAACATCGATTCTATCATCGAAGCCACCGATGGAATAATGGTTGCCAGAGGCGATTTAGGAGTGGAAATGCCAATGGAAGAAGTACCTGTTTTGCAAAAACAAATTGTTAAGAAATGTACCAGTCAGGCCAAACCGGTAATCATAGCCACACAAATGCTAGAAAGCATGATTACCACCCCTCGCCCAACACGTGCAGAAGCGAACGATGTGGCCAACTCTGTTTTAGATGGTGCCGATGCTGTAATGGTTAGTGGCGAAACATCAGTAGGTGAATTTCCAGTGATTGTGATAGAGACCATGCAAAAAATTGTTTCTAAGGTGGAAGAAAGTATCTATCTATATAAAAACGAAACTAATATCGACCCAAAATCCAATAACTTTTTATCGGATAATATTTGTTATACCGCCTGTTTATTGGCAGAGCAAACCAATGCAAAAGCCATTGTAACCATGACTTCATCTGGCTACACTGCCTTTCAAATTTCTTCCCATCGACCTAGAGCCAAAACCTACACGTTTACCAGTAACAAATCGCTTTTAAATACCCTGAGTTTAATCTGGGGAGTGAGAGGGTTTTTTTATGACAAGTTTGAAAGCACTGATAAAACCATTAGTGAAGTAAATCGGGTTTTAAAAGCCGAAAGTTTGGTTTCGCCGGGCGATGTAATAATAAACACCGCAGCCATACCCATTGAGAAAAAAGGGAAAACAAACATGCTTAAAGTGAGTTTGGTAGAATGATGCATAGGCTTTTTGAAGAGATATGCCGTTAAAAAATTAACATGGACTATAAAATACCGCCACAAACCAGCATTGGTCATGTACATTTAAAAGTAAGTGATTTGGAGAAATCTTTGGATTTTTATTGTGGCATATTAGG
>JBGTLU010000050.1:0-1658 GCA_041743935.1 Sphingobacteriaceae bacterium | reverse complement strand
ATACTAATGCCCAATAATTTATATCGGTAATAGAACAAGGCGTTTTCTGCAATGGGTGATATAAATGCTCTGGAACCTAATCCGCTTCCTTCAAACATCAAATTCTCATAAAAATTCACAATTAAATCGGAGGCTTTATTGAAGCTGAATGCATTATTTCTGCCCGATACTCTAGACGAAAGCATCTGCTCATTAATCTTATTTGGGCGCTGATAACTAAACACCGATTGCGACTCAGAGAGATAAATAATACCACTACCAGCAGAGTCTAAATCAAATATTTGTTGAATATTTCTACCTAAAAATTTCTTAGGTGCATCCACCAATTTTTGCACCCCTTTTATGTACACATTTGTACGAAATGATTCTACTTCATCTAAATGTTTCTTGCGGTTTTTTACCGCATTCCGAATAATTTCATAAGCCGGATCTTCGGCATTGGCATTTATAACCACATTGTTTAGGGTATAAATTTCTTCCGTTAGTTGTACATTCAATACTTCATCTTTGGGTAAGAGAATATTTTTTTCGGTAGATGTATAACCAATTGCTCTGAAAACCAAAGTTGCATTGGTAGTACCACCTATGATGAATTTATATACCCCTTGCTCATTTGCAGAAGCGCCTTTATTAGAGTTTTTAAGAAAAACAGAAGCAAACGGAATTGGATTTCCCTTCTCATCTGTCACTTTACCCGTTACATGAAAAACCTGAGCAAAGCTAAATTGTATTATACTTAGCAGAAATATTATTAGGTAGATTTTTTTCATTAAGTAGATAATTATTCTGATGCATACTATGCTGCAATTAACGGATAAAAAACAGATTAAGTTTATAATGGCATTACATCTTATATTTGCAACTCCAAAATTTAACAATAAACTACCAATATCATCCAATAATATATGTACAATACACTACAACCAGTACTACAACAAGAATTAAAAGAAATAGATAACGCAGGTTTATTTAAGAAAGAAAGAATAATTACTAGTCCGCAAGGAGCAGATATTACTGTAGCAGGAGGAAAAGAAGTAATTAACTTTTGCGCTAACAATTATCTAGGATTATCCTCGCATCCGAAAGTTATAGAAGCTGCTAAAAAAGCCATTGATTCACACGGTTTTGGATTATCCAGTGTTCGGTTTATTTGCGGAACACAAGATATTCACAAAGAATTGGAGCAAAAAATATCTGATTTTTTAGGAACCGAAGACACCATTTTATATGCTGCGGCTTTTGATGCTAATGGTGGGGTTTTTGAGCCATTATTTAATGAACTGGATGCCATCATCTCTGATGAATTAAACCATGCTTCGATCATCGATGGAGTACGTTTATGCAAAGCAAATCGCCATCGTTTCAAACATGCAGACATGGTAGATTTGGAAGAAAAATTAATTGCATCACAAGATAATCGCCACCGAATAATCGTTACCGATGGTGCTTTCAGTATGGATGGCACCATAGCTCCTTTGGATAAAATATGCGATTTGGCAGATAAATATAATGCCTTGGTAATGATTGATGAATGTCATTGTTCTGGATTTTTAGGCAAAACCGGTAGAGGTACACATGAATTGATGAATGTGATGGGTAGAGTAGATATAATTACAGGAACATTAGGGAAAGCATTAGGTGGTGCTTCTGGTGGATTT
>JBGTLU010000049.1:0-34570 GCA_041743935.1 Sphingobacteriaceae bacterium | reverse complement strand
CTTTTAAACCATTAATAAAAATGGCATCTACTTCTTGAAGGATCCTAACTTTTTCTGCTGTTACATCTCCAAGTATCCTAATTGCCAAACCTGGCCCAGGAAATGGGTGTCTTCCTAATAATTCTTTATCTATTCCCAACTCAGCTCCTACTCGTCTTACCTCATCCTTGAATAAAGAACGCAAAGGTTCTACGATCTTTAATTTCATAAAATCTGGCAATCCACCTACATTATGGTGAGATTTAATGGTGGCAGAAGGCCCTTTTACAGAAACCGATTCTATTACATCCGGATAAATGGTTCCTTGACCCAACCAGTTTACATCTTGCACTTCGTGTGCTGCATCATCAAAAACTTCAATAAAAGATTTTCCAATGGCTTTTCGTTTTGCTTCAGGATCTGTTAATCCTTTTAAGGCAGTATAAAATTTATTTTTTGCATCAATTCCTTTAATATTTAGGCCCATGTGACGATATGAATCAAGAACTTGCTCAAATTCACCTTTCCGTAAAAGTCCATTATCTACAAAAATACAATGCAAGTTTTTACCAATGGCATGATGTAACAGAGTAGCAGCAACGGTAGAGTCCACTCCGCCAGAAAGCGCCATAACTACTTTATCGTTACCTAATTTATTTTTTAAAGTATTGATACTGGTCTCAACAAAAGCATCTGGCGTCCAACCTTGGCTACATTTACAAATATCTACCAAAAAATTATGCAATAATTGTTTGCCATCTGAAGAGTGTGTTACTTCTGGATGAAATTGAATTCCAAATGTTTGTGTGCTTGCAACCTGAAATGCAGCCACTTGTACTGAATTGGTACTAGCTAATATTTCGAAGTTTGGGGGAACTTCTGAAATAGTATCTCCATGAGACATCCATACTTGCGAACCCAATGATAATCCATTCAATAAAGCGTTTTTAACCATTAATGAACTGAGATTTGCTCTACCATATTCTCTGATTTTAGAAGGTAATACAGTACCCCCTAATTCTTGAGCCAATAATTGTGCGCCATAACAAACACCTAACAGAGGATATTTATTTAAAAATAAAGTTAAATCGATTTTTGGCGCATTTTGTTCTCGAACCGAGTGTGGACTTCCTGACAATATAATGCCTTTAATATTTCCAGAAAGAACCGGTATAGTGTGATAGGGATGAATTTCGCAATACACATTTAATTCTCTTACTCTTCTAGCAATTAGCTGAGTATACTGCGAACCAAAATCTAAAATCAGAATTTTCTCTTGCATGGGCAAAGATAGAATTTTGCTGTTTATTTTAAATTAGAAAAAAATTTATATTTTCGGTAATCTGTTTACAAGTGTAAACAGATTTGGTTTATTGATTAAATGAAATATTTTCTAAAATCTTAACATTTAGTTTATATTAGATATTTGCAATTATTTTATTATTGTAAAAAATATACATATGAAAAAGCGCTACTCAAAACCGTCTGTTACGAGAAAAGGAAGTTTAAAAACTTTAGTTGCCAATTTAAAATTAGCTAAGATGTTGGTTAAAGGTGGTAACCCGGAAGATGAATTATTTGATGGCAGTGGAAATATTTAAGTATTGAAAAACATCCACTCCAAATCTTTTCAGAAATTCTACTCCTTCGTCCGAAATTAATCCTTTGTAAGCTGCATAAGAATTTTTGTAGTGAACGGTTTTTATGCCCGAACTAAAAATTAATCTTGCACAAGAAATACACGGAGACAATGTGGTATAAAGTGTTGCTCCTTCTAAACTAGACCCGTTTTTTACTGCATACAATATTGCATTCTCTTCGGCATGCAACGCTAACGAACAAGAACCCTTACTATCTATTGGGCAGCCAGTTTCTGGCCATTCTTCATCGCAATTATTAGTAGCAGGAGGCGGACCATTATATCCAATCGAAATAATTCTGGTATCTTTTACCAAAACCGCTCCAACCTGTGCTTTTATACAATGCGAACGCTTAGCTAAATCGATAGCAAGGTTCATGAAAATTTCATCAAATTCGGGTTTTCTCATCGTCCTCAATTTTATAATTATTTTCTCAATTTTCTAATTAAGATTATAACTTAGTTGCAATCTTAAAAAATATGTATTTAGCAACATTAGATTGGATAATCATAGCCTGCTATCTTTTGCTCTCGCTAGCAATTGGATTGTATTTTACAAAATCTGCAGGAAAAAACATGTCTAGTTTCTTCTTAGGCAATCGAAACTTTGGTTGGTTTCTGGCGGGTACATCCATGGTGGCAACAACTTTTGCTGCCGATACGCCATTAGCCGTTACAGAATTAGTGGCTGCAAATGGTATTTCAGGAAACTGGCTATGGTGGAACTTCTTATTTGGAGGCATGCTTACCACCTTTTTCTTTGCTCGTTTATGGAGGAGAGCCAATGTACTTACCGAAGTAGAATTTATTGAATTACGTTATAGCGGAAAAGAAGCTGCGTTTTTAAGGGCTTTTAGAGCTGGTTATTTAGGCATTTTTATGAATGCCATGATTATAGGTTGGGTAAACATTGCCATGATGACCATTTTGGAAGTTTTCTTCGGAATTTCTAGAGCCGAAGCCATTTGGTATACTGCAGGATTGATGCTTCTTACTGCCGGATATTCTTCCCTCTCAGGATTAATTGGCGTGGCAGTAACCGATGTAGTTCAATTTTTTATAGCCATGATAGGCTGTATTGTTTTGGCCTATAAGGTTCTAAAACTCGACCAAATTGGCGGTATTGAGGGTTTGAAAGAGAAATTACCAGCTTCTACCTTTGAGTTTTTTCCTCAAATTGGTGAACTGAATACCGCTGCAGACGTAGGGGGTGCGTTAACTATATCTGTAGGAGCATTTTTAGCCTATATTTCTATACAATGGTGGGCAAGTTGGTACCCAGGCGCTGAGCCTGGTGGTGGTGGCTATGTTGCACAGCGCATGATGAGTACTAAAGATGAGAAAAACTCCATCTACGCTACACTTTATTTTCAAGTAGCGCATTATTGTTTACGCCCTTGGCCGTGGATAATTGTTGGTTTGTGTACCATCGTTTTATATCCGGAGTTAAGTGCGGATGATAAAAAATTTGGTTATGTATTAGCCATGCGAGATCATTTACCTATAGGTTTAAAAGGCTTGTTACTTGTTGCATTTTTAGCTGCCTACATGAGCACGATTGCTACCCAATTAAATTGGGGAACGAGTTACATCATAAACGATATATATCATCGGTTCATAAATAAAAATGCTACTGATAAAACCCTTGTGAGAGCATCCAGAATAGGTACATTATTTACCATGTTGGTGGGCTTAGCAGTTACCACTCAAATAACCACCATTTCAGGTGTTTGGCAATTTATTATTGAATGTGGCGCGGGTTTAGGTTTAGTATTAATATTAAGATGGTATTGGTGGAGAATAAATGCATGGAGTGAAATTGTTGCAACCATAGCCCCATTTATTGCTTATGCGGTTTGTAGATTTGCTTTAGATATTCAATTCCCAAATAGTTTTTTCATCACGGTAGGATTTACAACCATAGCCTGGTTAGTTGTTACCTTTTTAACTAAACCAACCAATACAGAAAAACTCCAATCTTTTTACGAAAAAATAAAACCACAAGGTGCTTGGGAACCAATAAGAATTTCATTAGGAATGGAAAAGCCTGAGAACAAATTGCCTAACCTAGTTATGTGTTGGTTAAGTGCAATCGTATTTACCTATTCCATTTTATTTTTTACCGGTAAATTTATTTTCAATGAATGGAATTCAGCAGCAATTTGGGCTAGTACTGCTGCTATTGCATTTCTAGTATTACGATATTTCGCTGTAAAAACTAAAATTTTTCAGGATTAATGTTAAACTTAATAACCACAGCACTAGGCGTAGGATTAATTTTATCTTTATTAACCGGACCTGTATTTTTTGCTTTACTCAAAACCAGTGTTGAACGTGGTTTTATTGCAGGAGTATCCCTTGCTTTTGGTGTTGTAATTAGTGATATTATTTACATCAGTCTAGCTTTTTATAGCACCCAATTTTTAGCCTTTGAAATGGAATATAAAAAACATATTTCAATCGTAGGTGGTCTTTTTCTGCTTGGCATAGGAACCTATTATATATTAAAAAAAGTAAAGATTGATTACGATAAAACCAAAATAATGACCAATACAGGTTTTTTTCTGAAAGGATTTTTCATGTGTATTCTCAATCCATTTATATTATTTTATTGGATTAGTGTTGCAAGTATTACGATTGGTGATAGATATTCGGGATATGAGTTGCTGGTGTTTTTTGCTATTGCATCTCTTACCATTTTTTCGATGGATATTTTAAAAGCCTATTTTGCCAGTTTACTCAGAAGTAAAATAAAAGAAAATTTTCTTACTTGGTTAAATAGAGTTGCAGGTACAGTAATTATTATTTTTGCCTTGCAATTAATAATTAGAGTTCTGATTTAAAACGTATAAAATTTAATAAGCTCTTTGATTTTTACCTTCGTAATACAACATGTAAGCTTTATTTACAACTCTATTGCCCCCTGGAGTTGGGTAATTTCCGGAAAAATACCAGTCACCCGTGTGATTCGGACAAGCTTTGTGTAAGTTTTCTAAGGTTTGATAAACTATCTCTACTTGAGCATTCATATCTTCTGGTGTTAGAATTTTAGCAATTCGTTCCGAAATCTGATCGTAAGTAAATGAATTATAGATTGCTTTTACCGCATTTTGCACCTCTTCATTTGGTAATGTTAATTGGTGTTTGCAATCATAGTAAACTTTTTTAAGTAAAGACTCATTACCGCTTTCCTTAATTAAAGAAATAGCTGCTTCGAATGCTACAAACTCCCCCATTCTCGACATATCAATCCCATAACAATCTGGATATCTTATTTGAGGTGCTGAAGAAACGATAATTATTTTCTTAGGAACTAAGCGATCTAAAATTTTTAAAATACTTTGTTTTAAAGTGGTTCCTCTTACTATAGAATCATCAATTACTACCAAGGTATCTTCATTATTTTTCACCACACCATAAGTTGTATCGTATACGTGTTGTACCATTTCTTGTCTATCCGAATCTTGGGTGATAAACGTTCTGAGTTTAGCATCTTTTATGGCGATTTTTTCTACTCTTGGAGCCATGGAAAGCAGTTTATCCAACTCTTCGTTGTTTAGCTCATTTTGGTGACTCAGAATTTTTTCCTTCTGATACGATTTAATGTATTTATGGATGCCCTCCACCAAACCATAAAAGGCTACCTCGGCAGTGTTGGGGATAAAGGCAAAAACAGTATTTTTTACATCATAATTTACTCTTTGCAATATCTCCGGGCATAGTAATCTGCCTAATTGTTTACGTTCTCTATAAATATCAGCATCGCTTCCTCTCGAAAAATAAATTCGCTCAAATGAACAAGATTTTTGTTCTACAGGTTCACGGAATTGCTGTTCACTTATTTCGCCAGTTTTTTTGATGATGAGGGCATATCCTGGTTTAATTTCTTTAATAGATTGTATGGGGACATTAAATGCAGTTTGAATGGCTGGTCGTTCGGATGCCACTACAACAACTTCTTCATCCTGGTACCAAAAAGCAGGGCGAATGCCGGCAGGGTCACGCATCACAAATGCGTCTCCATGACCAATTAATCCGGCAATGGTATACCCACCATCCCAAGTTTTAGCAGATTTGCGAAGAATATTTGCAACATCTAAATTTTGAGCTATTAAATGGGTAATGTCTACATTATTATGATTTTGAGTTTTGTAATAATCAAATAAACGTTGGTTTTCGTCGTCTAAAAAATGTCCGATTTTCTCTAATACAGTAACTGTATCTGATTTTTCTTTCGGGTGCTGACCTAATTCTAATAATTGCTCAACTAACTGGTCTACATTAGTCATGTTAAAATTACCGGCAACTATTAAATTTCTGGTAATCCAATTATTTTGGCGAAGAAAAGGGTGACAACTTTCTATGCTATTGGCGCCAAAAGTACCATAGCGCAAATGACCTAACAATAATTCGCCAATGTAAGAAACATTGTGTTTCAACCAATCGCAATCTGCCATTAGTTCGGGTGTATTTTGTTGGATTGGTACAAACTTGTTTTGGATATGTTCAAAAATTTCTTGCACAGCCTTAGCTCCCATTGCACGTTGTCTACTTATATACCTATTACCTGGCGGGACATCTAATTTAATGGTAGCAACACCGGCGCCATCTTGGCCGCGATTGTGTTGCTTTTCCATCAGTAAATACAGCTTATTGATTCCATAAAGGGCCGTGCCATATTTTTCCTGATAATAAGAAAGAGGTTTTAATAATCGGATAAGTGCAATTCCGCACTCGTGTTTTATTTGATCGCTCATAGAGGGGTTGAGACCACAAAGATAGGGAAAATATTAAGGTAGTTTTACCTCAATATTAAATCAAAACATCAACTTGGCAGGGCTACTATTCAATTGAAATTCTATAAAATTCATCACCTTTCCGGGAAAAATACCAATGGCTAAAGTAGCTACAGCTAGTATTACAATAATGATTTGTATATAAATTAATCTATTCCCCGGTCTCATATCACGATCGGGTTTACGGAGGTATAAATTAAGTGGAACTTTGAAATAATAATATAAAGACACTACAGTGTTTAACACTCCAGCCACCATTAACCAGATGATTAATGGGTGTCTGCCTATAGTATACGCCTCAAATGCAGAAGAAAAAACAAAAAATTTAGCCACAAACCCCGATGTTGGAGGCAATCCTACTAAAGAAATCAAGAATACAACCATTGCTGCAGAAACCCATGGCATTTTAGGCCCCAAACCTTTGTATTCGCTTATTAAATTCACTGAAAATGCGGTATGATAAACTCCAACTACTAAAAACGCCCCAATATTAGCAATGCTGTATACTAGTAAGTAAAAAAGGATAGCAGCTTCGCCCGAGATGGAAAAGGTTATAATTCCCATCACCAAAAAACCTGTGTGACCAATAGAAGAATAAGCCAACATGCGTTTAATATTATCTTGCCAAATAGCGCCAAAATTTCCTACTGTCATGGTAAGTATTGCTAGTACAATTAACAAGGTTTCCCAGTCGAAATTTGGCCAAACCATGGTATAGCTTGGCATAGAATAAGTAAATGTGGAAATAAAACGTATTAATAATGCAAATCCTGCAGCTTTTGCGGCAGTAGATAAAAAAGCAGTAACCGGTGTAGCTGCTCCTTGATAAGCATCTGGCACCCATAGATGAAATGGAACTAGAGAAAGCTTAAATGCTAATCCGGCAAAAACCAATAAAATTGCTAATGTAGATGCCGCAACCGGCACATTTGAAAGTTCTCCTAAAAAATTATCGCCAAATAAATTTAAGGTACCAGTAAAGCCATATAATAATGAGATTCCGAATAGCATGATTGCAGAAGAGGCTGCACCAAACAAAATGTACTTCATGCCGGCTTCACTTACTTCTTTCTCTCTGCTCACATAGGCAACTAATATATAAGAACAAATGGATAGCATTTCTACAGAAAGAAATACCATTAATAAATTGGAAGACATGGCCATTAAATGCATGGCTAGTTGTGCCCCAAGTAGTAATACAAAGTATTCGCCCCAGCCTTTTTCATTGTTTCTTATTTGAAAATCAACAATGGAAAAAACAACTACTAAAAGTGAAATGATGGTGAATAATATCTTAAATAGAACTGCTTTGGTATCGAGCAATAACATTCCGGAAAATAAATGCATTTCTTCATGTGCTGTAGCTAATTGCTGCACACTTAAAACACCGCTCAGTAGTAATCCAAAAATTGTGATGCCTGGCACTACATTTCTGAACCGCTTACCAAGCACTAAATCGGTAATAATAACCAAAACAAAAACGAGTGAGAGTAGAATTTCAGGGGCAAAATATGGCAACCCCAGTAATAATTCTTCTATTTGTTTTTGAATATAAGTTTGGTAATATTCCATCTAACGGTTACTTATAATCTCTTTTAATTGTTCTAATTGCTGTGCGCCAATTTGCATGGTACTATCCACCATTTTATTGATAGTTGTATTTCCTATATCAAAAAGTAGATTAGGAAAAATTCCCAATAAAAGCGTTAACAAAGCAAGTGGGTATAAAACCAACTTTTCGTTTGTATTTAGGTCGATGAGCTGTTTTGCCCAAGTTTCAGCTCCTAAAAATCTGGCTTGTCCGAAAAACATTCGTTGCAGTGTCCATAAAAAATAAGTTGCCCCAATGAGTATCCCAAATGCCCCTGCTACTGCCATCCAATGTGGCACTAATCCGTTGGTAGTTTGTGAGGTAAATGCACCTATCAACACAAATAATTCAGCAATAAAAGCAGAAAAACCGGGCAAACCTAAAGAAGCGAAAAAGGCAATAATTACAAAAAAAGAATAGCGAGGCATTTGCGTCATCAAGCCTCTAAAGTTGGCAACTTGCCTATCTCCCACCCGGTCATATATCACCCCAACAATAAAAAATAACATGCTTGCTAAAATCCCATGGCTGAATAATTGGAATATTGCTCCATTAATTCCTTCAACCGTTAATGACGCTAAACCTAAAAGTACAAAACCCATGTGAGAAACAGATGAGTAAGCGATAAGCCGCTTAAAATCAGTAGCAGCTAAGGCATTAAATGCACCATATATGATGGATATTACACCTAATAATCCAATCCAATAACTAAAATAAATGGCTCCATCGGGGAAAATACCGTAACAAATTCTAATTATACCATATGCACCTACTTTTAATAATAATCCGGCAAGAATAATAGATATTGGCGTTGGGGCTTCAACGTGTGCATCGGGTAGCCAAGTGTGTAGAGGCACAACAGGTACCTTAATAGCAAAACCCAAAAATAATACTGCAAATGCTATTAATCTGGTTGGCGCACCGAATAATATGCCAGATTCTGAACCCACGGATAAAAGACTACCCGGTAAATAATTATCCGGATTCATCATGTGCAACATATTAAAGGTATGTGCTCCAGAAATTGGATCTTTTACCGAAAAATATAAGCCAATAATGACTATCAGCATAAATACTGAACCGAAAAGTGTGTACAAGAAAAACTTTATGGATGCATATTCTCTTTTAGAGCCTCCCCAAATTCCAATTAAAAAGAAAAGAGGAAGCAACATCAACTCATAAAAAATATAGAATAAGAAAAAATCTAATGCACAAAAAACACCTATAATGGCTGAGTTTAGTAATAGCAATAAAGCGAAATAGGATTTTGGTTTTAGCTGGATGTTCCAAGAGGAAATTGCAGCAATTAACATGACCATGGTGGTAAGAATAACCAAGGTAAAACTTATGCCATCTACTCCCAAAAAATAATCAATCTGAAGACTGCCCAATGATCCCAACTGTAATCCAATCCAGCTTACTTTTTCAACAAATTGGAAACCTTCAATTGAATTAAATCCTGCCAAATTATTATCAAAGGCAAAATACAACCCGATAACAATAAGTACTTGTAAAATCGTAGTAGTAAGATTGATATACTTAAATAGATTATTGTTGCTATTTGGTAAAATAAGCACCAAAATCAACGAAAGGATTGGTAAAAAAAGGAGTATTGTTAGCATCTTATAATCCAAAAAAATGATTAAAAATATATAATAACGCGATGCCTGTCACCGCCCAACCTATGTAATGTTGTACAAATCCATCTTGGAACTTGCGGGCAAAATCCCCTATTCCTCTCACTCTTGCTACTACAAAATATACAGTTCCGTCAATAATTTTCCTATCCAACCAATCAAAAATTTTAGCTAAAAATAAACCGAAAGATGCAGTAAAATCTACCAATACATCAATAATATGTTTATCTATCGTGGCTGATATTTTCGATAAAATTGAAATAAGTTTTGCAAAAGTATGTTCATATAATTCATCAAAATATCCTGCATTTGCAAAAAATTGATAAAATCTACTATCAACAGAAATCAACACAAAGCTTTTATTTACATACATAGCTTTACAAATAATAAATAAAATTGGCACTAAAATTAAACTTGCAACCGGTACCCAAATAGCCCAAATACCACCTTCCTGAACGGTTAACAAACCATTCATTATCCACGTAGAGTTTGCATTAAATGGATTAAACCCGAAGAAAATAAAGAAACAGAAAAATGCCAAGATAATCATAGGCCATTTCATGTACTTACTTGCATCATGCACTGTATTATTAGGATGCTTCGCTTCACCCAAAAAAACCAAAGCAAATTGCCTAATGATGTAAAATGCCGTTAGCCAAGTGGTAATTAATGCCGTTATTGGAATAATAAAATGCCAAACAGTTCTGCTTTCTGCCCATAAAAAGGCTTCGATTAGGATTGCTTCTTTAGAAAGAAATCCAGAAAATAGAGGCAGGCCAATTAAAGATGTGGCTGCAATGAGGTACACCCAGAATACGATTGGTATTTTTAATTTTAAACCACCCATATTCCTCATGTCTTGTTCATCTAACCCTTTATCCTTTAATGAATATAATCCATGAATGATAGCTCCAACACTCAAAAAAAGTAAACATTTAAAAAATGCATGAGTAGATAAATGGAATAGAGCACTTGCCGAAGAACCCAAACCAACTGCCATAACCATTAAACCCAACTGAGAAATAGTAGAATATGCCAATACTCGTTTTATATCCATTTGTGCTAAGGCAAAGCTAGCCGCCATAATGGCTGTAAATGCACCAATTATTGCCAATATCAATAGAACTACAGGAGTGAAAATTGGCGATAATCTGACTAATAAATAAACGCCGGCTGCAACCATGGTAGCAGCATGTATTAATGCAGAAACCGAAGTTGGACCTTCCATGGCAGATGGCAACCACGTATGAAATGGAAATTGTGCCGATTTAGCTAATGCACCTCCTATTAAAAATATCCCCATGGTAGTTTGCCAAGCATTATTTCCCGCATCAAATGTTAAAAGTTGATTTAAATCGAAAGTTTTCCATTGTATGAACAACATGAAAATGCCAATCAAAAGCATTAAATCACCTATACGATTGATTATGAATGCTTTTTTATTAGCTATTGCTGCTTTCTCTCTTTTGTACCAAAAACCAATTAGCAAGTAGGAAGAGAACCCAACTAGTTCCCAAAAAACGTATAACATTAAAAGATTATTTGCCACAACTAAACCCAACATGGCAAATAAGAACAATGAAATATGAGCCCAATACCGATTTATTTGTCCCTCATTAGCCAAATAATCTACAGAATAAATTTGAACTAAAAATGTGATTCCGGTAATTAAAAGCATCATGATGGAGGTTGTATTATCTAACCAAAATCCAAAATCAATGGAAACGGAACCTATAGCAATCCATACGGATCGTATTTCTATGATTTCTTTATTCCAAATAGTTGAAAAAATACAAATTGCCAGGGCAAAAGAAATGGCAGATGTTACTATAGAAATAGCTGCAGAAAGTCGTCTGGATTTTAAAAAAAGCACCAATGCCATGGATATTAAAGGGGAGTAGATCATTCCTTTAACTAACCAAGCAATATGTAAATTTGTTAACTCCATCAGTTTTTCATCGAGGTTATTTTATTAGGGTCGATGGTTTGATAATGTCTGTGCACATTAATGATTATTGCTAATGCAACCGCAACACCAGCAGCAGCTAAAACGATAGCAAACAAAGCAAACATTTGCCCTGCGTTATTTACTTTATCAAATGCTCCAAAAACTACTAAATTCAAAATGGCAGCATTTAGCATGAACTCAATTCCTATTAACACCATGATGGCGTTTTTGCGAGTTAATACTGCAAACAAACCAATGCAAAAAAGTGCACAAGAAATAATAAGAAAATGCAAAATTGGTATTTCACTCATATCCTTTTTTCCTCCTTGCTAAATAAGCAGCTCCTATTAATGCAGCTAATAAAAAAATTGATACTATTTCAAAAGGTATTATATAAGCAGACATGGTACTTAATCCAATAGATTTTACCGTATTGTCAACTCCAGTTATGATGGTTTCGGCTTCTTTTGATTTTATAATCCATGGTATGTTTGCAAGGTTAGAAATAATCATAGTATGTATCAATATGATAAATAAAGCTATGCATAATAATAAAGATGGAATTCCTTTTAAACGACCAAAACGATCTATTTTATGAGCCAACAGACTATCTAATTGAGTACGGTTTGATAACATCAACCCAAACATAAGTAATACCACCACACCGCCTACGTAAACCAAAATTTGAGTAACCGCTATGAAATCTGCCATGGCAAAAACATATAGCACGGATAAACAAAATAGGGTACCAAAAAAGGCAAAAATTGCCCTTGCAATGTTTCTGGTAATTACCACATATAAAGCCGAGGAAAGTAAAAGAAAGGCAAATAAATAGAATATCAGTATAGGCACTTTTATAATTTATTGTATCGTTAATTTTAATTCTTTTAATTGGGTGATGTTATATTTTATATAATTTTGATTTCATCAAAGTCCTTTTGCTTTGCGCTTTTCTTCTTCAAATTGTAGTAATGCAATCCGTTTTGCTTCTATCTCTTCTGGAGGCATCTCGGCAAAAACATAATTTAATTGAGCAACATGCGGAACACTTCTATCATATTCATTGGTCATGATGATGCATTCGGTTGGACAAACGACTGTACATAAACCACAATACATGCATTTTGCCATATCAATTTCAAACTTTGTGGCATGCAATCGTTTTTTAGTACCATCCGATGTTATTCCAATATCTTCGGTTGCTTTTATCGAATCAATAGCAATGCAATCTACCGGACAAATTTTGGCACATAGATCACATACAATGCAGTCGTCCATTTCAACGTGCAATTGGTACCTTCCTACTTCTGGTACGGGTATTTTTTGTTTTGGATATTGTATGGTTACTAAACCTTCGTGGTTTTCAAAATAATTGGATTTGGCTACACCTCCATTGGCATTCCGGTATTTTTTACCAGCAAAAAAATGTTTCAAGGTGGTAGAAAGTCCTTCTAAAATAGAGTTTATGGTATGTATGATTCCTTTTTTCAAAACTTAATTCATTATTACTAATTTCCAAATACCAGAAATAATTAAACACAAAAATGCTAACGGAATTAACACTTTCCAACCAAAAGCCATTAATTGATCTACCCTAAAACGTGGCAAAGTCCAGCGAATCCACATTTGGATGAAAATTAAGAAAAAGGCCTTGGCAAGCAACCAAAATATGCCCCAAAAAGTTCCGGTAGTCCAATTTGCTAGTGTAAAAGTGCCAATATTAGGAAATGGTGTATTCCAAGCACCTAAAAATAAAATGACAGCAATTACAGATACCAAAAGCATCATGGCGTATTCTGCCAACATAACTATTCCGAATCGGATGCCGCCATATTCTACATGAAATCCTCCAACTAATTCAGATTCTGCCTCGGGCAAATCAAAGGGAGCCCGATTACATTCCGCTAAACTTGCTATAAAATATATGATAAATGCCAAAAGTAAATGCGGTGCCTGAAAGATATTCCAAGCCAGAAAACCTCCAATGTTACTCACGTCCCAAAATCCCAAAAGAAATATTTTCTCAGAAGAAAATATACCTTGATTAGCACTAATAACTTGCAAATCTAAACTTCCGCTTATCATTACAACTGATATTACTGCTACTCCTGCAGGAATAGAATAACTTACAATTTGCGCAACTGAACGTACTGAGCCCATTAAAGCGTATTTATTGTTTGATGCCCAACCAAGCATTAGTATACCAACTACTTCGATGGTAATTACAGCGATAACATAAAAAACTCCAACATTAATTCCTGCTCCAATTACGCCATTAGTTATGGGTATACTGGCAAAGCCTATAAAAACCGAGATAAATATGATGGCTGGAGCTAGAATAAACAATGCCTTATCTGCAGCTGCTGGTATAATGGATTCTTTCTGAAGTAATTTTAGAATATCTGCGAACGACTGGAGTAAACCGTATTTTCCGGTTTCCATGGGCCCTACTCTATCCTGTATAAATGCAGAAACTTTACGTTCGGCATAAATGGCAGCAAGGCTGTATAATACTACAAAAGTTAAAATTCCAACCGCTATAAATATAAACATCACCGAAAAATCTAATAAATAGGCTCTATTGCAAACTTAGTGAAATAATCGAAGGAATGTTCTGGAGTTTATCCACTAAGTCCAGATATTTCTTAATTCTAAATGAATTTTTTCTTTAAAAAACAGGCTAGTACTTTGCTGGAAAGATTGAGTTAAATCCGAAACATAGAAATGATGTTTACCACGTTGACCTGTGTTCAAAAGGTTTAATTTCTTTAAGGCAGATTGCGTGTATTGGGCAACTATTTCTGCCGAATCAATAATATAAATAGGCTTTTTATAATAAGATTCTATCTCTGGTTTAATTAATGGGTAATGCGTGCAAGCCAAAATTAAGCTATCAATTTTCTTGAGTTTTGCTTTTTCTAAATAGGAGTTGATAATTGTTTTACTGATTGAATTATTAAAATAACCTTCTTCTACCATGGGTGCTAACAAAGGAGTTGCTAAAGATGCAACTTCTAATTCTGGCTTGGCTTCCTTAAATTTTTTGGCATATACGTCTGATTTAATCGTGCCCTTTGTACCAATTACACCTACCCTATTAATGTTGTTTTGCTTAACTACGTTATCAACTACCGGATCAATAACATTTATAATGGGTATTGTAGGATTTATTAATTCTCGCAAGTCTTTATATCCGAGTGAAGAGGCCGTGTTACAAGCAATAACAATTGCTTTACAATTGGCATCTACTAAAAACTGCCCAATTTTAATGGAAAAATATTTGATTGCCTCTGGTGATTTATCGCCGTAAGGCATGTGTGCGGTATCCCCAAAATAAATTAGTTGTTCATTGGGTAATAATTTCTGAATGGCACCGGCCACGGTTAGTCCACCAATACCTGAATCAAAAATACCAATGGGTCTGTTATCACTCATAAAAAAATTGCGTCCTTGATAATATCAAGGACGCAATTTCGAAAATAATTTGATTAATTATTGAACTATTTTAAAGCTAATTTAACTTTTACTAAGTTGAAAATGTCATCGCCTGCAGGCTTATATAAAATGTATTCTCCAACAGATGTATCGAAAATATAGCTGAATTTACCTTCTTTTGCTACTGCTTGGATGGCATCATTTAATTTTTTAATAACCGGTGAGTATCTTTCGTTTTGTTTGTTCTGAAAATCACGTTGTAATTCAACCGCTTTTTCACGTACTCTTTTGTCAATGTCAATTAACTCTTTTTCTTTAGCTTCTTTCACTGCATCTGTCCAAGTATTGAAATTTGCTTCGTATTCCGTTTGTTTAGTACGTAATTCGGTTTGTAAAGCTTCAATTTGCTTGTTTAGTTGTTCGCCATATTCTTTTAAAAACTCATCCGCTTTTAATTTCTCTGGCATTAGTGAAAAAACACTATCGGTGTTTAAGTAGCCGATTTTTATTTGTGCTTGCGCGTTTGCTGACGTAAAAGCCACCACTATAACCAATAACGCTACTTTAATTAACTTTCTCATTTGTTTTTATTTGTTGTTTTTATGTTGTTTTAGTTTTTACTGTGCAAATACACCTGGTTTTAAACCAAGTTTATTAAGTACATCGTTACTTTTATCCATTCGTGGACTAGAGTAAAGCATGATTAAATCGGTTGATTTATCAAAAATAATATCATATAAACCTTCTTGAGCTACTTGTTCAACCGCTTTGGCCACTTTATCTTGTACAGATTTTAATAACGTTTTTCTGCGTTGAAATAACTCTCCTTCAAAACCAAATTTTTCTCTTTGAAAATCTTTGGCTTCTTTTTCTTTGATGATGATTTCTTCTTGTCTCTTTCTTCTTGCATCGTTAGATAACAATACCTCTTCGGCCTGAAAGGATTTAAACAATCTATCTACTTCGGCAAATTTGGCATCTACCTCTTGTTGCCATTGGGCAGACAATGCATCTATTTGCTTTTGGGCAGAAGTATATTCAGGTACATGTTTAAGAATATATTCTGAATCTATGTAAGCGAATTTTTGAGCTAAAGCAGAAGTAGTAATTGTAAGTACAAAAAGACAGGTTAAAATAATTTTCTTCATAATTAAAATCCTCCTAATGATTGACTGATTGAAAAATGGAACTGACCTTTATTAGCATCCGGATTTCCGGGTATCCTATCAAAACCATAGCCATAATCTAAACCAAGTAAACCAAAAATTGGTAAAAATATGCGAACACCTACACCAACAGAGCGTTTTACGTTAAATGGAGAGAATTCTGTGAATCTATTCCAGGTATTTCCACCTTCGGCAAATATTAATCCGAATACACTTGCTTGATCACTTAGGGTAATTGGGTGTCTTAATTCTAGTACATATTTAGAGTAAATAGGGTTACCAGTTTGGGTATCATTAGTTCCATCTGGTACTACGCTGTTGTTTGCATATCCGCGCAAACCAACTACTTCAGAGCCTTGTAAAAAGTCGAAACCTGCAAGACCATCTCCACCTAAACGGAATCTTTCGAATTGAGTTAAGCCTAAATCACGGTTATATAATCCTAAAAAGCCAAATTGTGTTTTTGCATTTAAAACGAAATCACCACCTACGTTAATAAACCAAGATGCATCAAATTTCCATTTATGAAACTCATTAAATCTGAATTTATCTTGTGGAGATAAATTAGGATCGTTAAAATCTTTTTTACTGAATAATGAATATGGCGGAGTTGCTTGTACACTTAACTGTATATTCGAACCCGATTTTGGAAAAATTGGTGCATCTACTGAGTTTCTGGATAGTACTTGCGACAAACTTATGGTGTAAGAAGTTCCTGTTGGGAATACAAACCCTGGAAAGTTTTGCAATTTGAATTTCTGTAAATTCAACGAACCACTATATTGAAAAAAGTCATCGGGCACTTTAAGTCTCTGTCCTAAACTAACCGTAACACCAGTTGTGTTTAATTTAAAAAAGTTAGGATTGTTAACATCCAAAGCATTGGACTGACCAGATGTAAATAAATTTACGGTGAAAAATCTTGGCTTATTTCCGCCTAGCCAAGGTTCTGTGAACGAAAAATTATAGTTCTGGAAAAATTTACCGTTGGTTTGAACTCTAACTGATAATTTCTGACCATCTCCGGTAGGCAAAGCGCCTCCCCAATTTTTAGAAAATAGTTTACGAATAGAGAAATTATTGAAGGATAAACCTAATGTACCAATGATTCTACCACCGCCAAATCCTCCAGAAAGTTCAATCTGATCAGATGGTTTTTCTTCAACGGTATATTCAATATCCACCGTGCCATCATTTGGGTTTGGTTTTGGGTTTACTCCTGTTGCCTGTTCATTAAAGTAACCAAGTTGAGCTATCTCTCGGATGGTTCTTATAATTAATGATTTATTAAACTTATCACCAGGTTTTGTTCTTATTTCCCTGAGAACTACCCTATCATTGGTTCTTTCGTTGCCTTTTATGGTTACTTTGTTGATGGTTGCTTGCTCGCCTTCAAAAATTCTCATCTCTAAATCAACGGTATCATTGTAAACTCTTACTTCTACCGGATCTATTCTAAAAAACAAATAACCATTATTCAGGTATACGGATGAAATATCGTCTTCTGTTTTACTACTAGAAACTCTACTATCTAAACGAACTGGATCAAAAACATCTCCTTTTTTTATTTGAATTAATAAGTTGAGTAAACTATCCGGATATCTTGAGTTTCCTACCCAATTAATGTTACCAAAATAGTACTTATTGCCTTCATCCACCTTTAAATCTACTTTAACCGTTTTCTCATCATTACGGTAAAAAGTGTCCATCACCACTTTAGCATCTCTGTATCCGGCTTCGTTGTATTTAGAAACTATATTGGCTAAATCCTCATCAAATTTGGAAGGCTTAAATCTCTTGGCACCAAATATTTTATAGAATTTACGCTCTTTGGTGTTTTTCATGAACTTCTTCACGGTCTTATCAGAAAGTTCATCGTTACCAGAAATTTGTATTTGCTGCACTTTCACTTTTCTTCCTCTATCTACAGTTGCAATTAATTGTTTTCTGTTAAATGAAGAAGTATCATTAATTGCAACTATATCCATTTTAGTATCATAAAAACCTTTATCGGCAAAGTGATTTGCAATTAATCTGCGAGTGGTAGAAATTAAATTTTCATTTACAATTTTTCCGGTGGTTTGGGTGTTAATTTTATTATTAAGAGTGCTAGTTTCTCCTTTTTTTAAACCCTTAATTTGTATTTTGGATAATCGGGGACGCTCTGCTAAGTATAAATCTAGGAAAATTGTATCTCCTTGAATATTTACAGTATTTATTTGTACATCATCAAATAAGCCTTGTGCCCATAAATCTTTTATTGCTTGTGTAATTTTTTCACCAGGTATTCTTATCCTGTCTCCTACTCTAAGTTTAGATATGGTAATTAACACCGTGTTATCCAACGTTTCTGTACCAGATACCGTAATGCCCCCAATTAAATAATCTTTAGGTTGAAGATAGCTTATATCTACAGTTTGTGCAGAAGTAGTTAGTCCAAGAAGGACTGTAAATAGTAAGAAACTTAGTTTTTTCATCAAAAATTATAATTCTATATCGTTAAATCTGTTCACTGGTTAATCCAAACCTACGTTCGCGGGTTTGGTAATTAACTAATGCTTCAAATAAATCTTCACGCCTGAAATCAGGCCAAAATTTTTCGGTAAAATACAATTCACTGTAGGCAATTTGCCATAACAAGAAATTACTAATGCGGTATTCACCACTTGTTCTTATTAATAATTCGGGCTCTGGCATTTTAGCGGTGCAAAGTAACGAATTAATTAGCGCCTCATCAATCTGTTCAGCAACTATTTCTTTACTTGCAGCAAGAGCAGCAATTTGTTTGGTTACTTGCAAAATTTCCCATCTGGCACTATAACTCAATGCCAAATTCAAAGTCATTCTTTTATTATTTTCTGTTTTTTTTATCGCTTCATTTAATTCAATAAAGCATTTTTTTGGTAATGATTGTAAATCTCCAAATGCGTTTAAACTGATATCATTATCCATTAAGGTTTTAGTTTCTTTACTTATGGTAGAAACTAACAATTCCATTAACGCATTTACTTCAAATTTTGGTCGGTTCCAATTCTCAGTAGAAAACGCATAAAGCGTTAGATATTGTATGCCAACTTCTGCTGCACCTTCTACGGTATCGCGTACTGCTTTAACGCCACTCTCATGACCAAATACTCTTAATTTTCCTTGTGATTTTGCCCAACGACCATTTCCATCCATGATAATGGCAACATGTTTTGGTAATTTGGTTAAATCGATGTTTTCCCTAAAGCTCATACTCGCAGCACGTAATTAGTAAAATGTTGGGCAGCGCGAAGATACAAAAGTATATGTAATGCCTATTAACCCAAACATATAAGAATCGTTCCTTCTTAAATCTCCTCGTTGCATGCCTTTTGTAAATCCGTTTTGTGGGTCATTCTTAGCATAATATCCACCTACATCATCTAAATAATCCGTTAATGTATATCTGTATCCAAATTCTGCATTCACATTAAAACGTTTATATATATTCCATTTTATACCAGCACCAAGTGGTATAGCCAAATTACGTTGCCTGTATTTTACTACGGTATTACCATCAGGGGTACTACTATTGTTACCAAGTTGTTGGAGTTCTTGTCCGTTGTTTTTGGGGTTAAAATCGAATGCAGTTAAACCTGTAAATAGATAGGGGGAAAATATCTCGCCCTTAATTTGTGGATTAAAACTCATGAAATTAAACTCATAAGTTAGAGCAATTTCATTGATAGAAGAGCTAAATTCTGCTCCCCTGAGTTTTTGTAACTCATCTTTAGCATTTAAATCGCTGCCACTTAGTGTACCACTATTAAAGGAAAGCCGTATGGTATTTCTGGGATCAAAGTTTTTGCGGAGAATAATACCAAAAGCAGGTTTATTGATGCCGAAATTAGCAGTTGGTTCTAAATCTCCTTTGTAGCCAGATAGTCCAATTGCAAATCCTATCTCATACTTTTGAGCATAAGATAGATGGTAGATAAAACAGAAAAGTATGGCTAAGCTTAAGCGTTTCAAAGATGTTTATATTAGTTCCTAGAATCTAGTCCCCACATTAATTTTTGTCTTAACGTTTCGAGATAGTTTTCATTATTTAATCGCACTAAATTTAATTGAAAGTTTTCGCGACGTACGGCAATTTGTATATCATTATCTACCGTTACCGTTCTAGAGTCTATAGTAACTAAAAACTGAGAGGCTCTACTCTCTATCTCAAAGGTGATTACATTAGAATCTGAAAGTACGACAGGACGCACATTTAAATTATGTGCACAAATAGGTGTGATAACAAAATTACCTGAACGAGGAAAGATAATGGGTCCGCCACAACTTAATGAATAAGCGGTAGAACCGGTTGGCGTAGAAACAATTAATCCGTCTGCCCAATAGGAGTTCAAAAAATCTCCATTTAAATACGCATGAATTATAATCATGGGAGATGCATCTTGTTTATGTATGGTTACTTCGTTTAAACCATAATTAACGTCTCCAAAAATATTGATATTAGATTCTAAACGGATTAAAGCACGTGTATCTAGTGTGTAATAGCCTTTAAGTAGGCTATCTATTGCTTTATCTATATCTAGTTTGTTTACTGTAGCTAAAAATCCTAATCGTCCAAAATTTATACCTAGTATGGGGATATTAGAATCCCTAACTAAAGTTACGGTATCTAAAAGAGTTCCATCGCCACCCAAACTTAGTAGGTAATTTGTTGTATTTACTAATTCTGCATGGCTAGAAAATGTAGATATATTGGTTAGCTTAACTGCATTATTTTTTAAGAATTTATAAAAATCTTGATGTACAATAACTTCTACTTCTTTCTTTAGTAAAGTATCTATCAGTTGCTGGGCATAAGCAATAGACTGTATGTTGAACGGTCGGCCGTAAATGGCTATTTTCATATTGACCCAAAAGTAGGATTAATATTTAGGTATGAAAAATCTTAAATATTCAAATATTGCATGAATTGATCATAGCGATCCATAGAGTCATCGCTGCGAGAATTTTGGGAAAAGGTTCCTTTGATAATCAATCCTCGGCGCTGGAAAGCTGTAATAACGGGACCTAAATCGGTTTTATTTAATTTTAAAGTGAGTTCCATTTTAGTAGACTCATCAAATGATTGAACATAGGAACTTAGAATTCTGGTGTCTTCTTCTTCAACATATTTAGCAATTTCAGAAAGAGAGTAGTCTCTGGATATTAACTCTACTATGATTATACCTCCAGGATTATCCACTCCGGTTAATTTTGCGAAATAATTTACCAGATTTTTCATGGTAATTATCCCAATAAAATGATTTTGCTTATTTATAACCGGTACTGCAGAAAGGCTTTGTTCATTTATTACACGCATTACTTCATAAATGTGCTGTGTGTCATATACAGACTGATAGTAAAGTGATAATGTATAATTTCCGATTGGTTGTTCTAAGTCTTTCACTCCTAAAATATCCGACTCGCTAATTAAACCTAAAAAATCTGCTTCGTTTACAATTGGCAAATGTGAAATTTTAAATTCAAACATTCTGTCCAATGCTTGTTGGGCCGTATCGGAAGTGCGAAGCGGTGGGATAAAATTTTGGACGAGATCTATTGCAAGCATGATTAAAGCATTTTGGATAATATACGGAAATCTGAGCTAGAAGATTCCTTATTTATCTATTTGCTTCAAAAATTGCTCCAAAATTGTATTAAACTCTTCAGGTCGTTCCATCATAGGAGCATGACCACATTTATCAATCCAATTTAAATAAGAATTGGTAAATAATTGATGGAATTCTTCGGCTACCTCCGGAGGGGTAACGGTGTCTTGTTTTCCCCAAATTAAGGATACAGGAATGGAAATTTCCGGAATTTCTTTTCTTAAATTATGTCTCATAGCTGATTTAGCCATGGCAAGAATTCTAAGAACTTTATTTCTATCGTTTACAATTTCAAACACCTCGTCAACTAATTCTTTACTAGCCGTTTTTGGGTCATAAAATGTATATTCTACTTTCTCTCTAATGTAGTCGTAGTTTTCGCGTTTTGGGAAGGATCCACCCATGGAATTCTCATACAAGCCAGAACTTCCGGTAAGCACCATGGAATGAACTCTTTGTGCATGCTCTAGGGTATAAACTAGGGCAACATGTCCACCAAGTGAATTTCCTAATAAAGTAAAATCCTTTAAACCCTTAAATTCCACGAACTTATGTATATGTTTTGCTAAACTATCTACATTGGTTTTTAACAAGGGCATACCATAAACTGGCATTAATGGAATTATAACTTTATAATTTGCAGAAAATTTATTTATTACACTTTCCCAATTACTTAGAGCGCCAAATAATCCGTGTAATAACAATAAAACATGGCCTTCACCTTGTTCTACATATTGGAAGTCTTTTTCTTCTTTTATTGTTATGTTCATAATCAGATTGGTCAAATATAGTTTTTAATCCGAAAATTAAATGTTTAGAAATTTTTTAATTTTTATCTGATGGATATACTAAATCATACCAATTTTTAATCATTTGTAAACCATGTGGAGTTAATACAGATTCCGGGTGAAACTGAATTCCCCAAATTGGTAATGTAAAATGCGCAAATGCCATTACTTCCTTTTGTTCGGTTTCTGCCGTGCAATTTAGTTCTTTAGGCAGATTTATTAGTTGTAATGAATGGTAACGCATTGCCTCGAAATATAGTGGAATATGGCTAAACATTATATGATTATTATGCATAACAACAGATACTTTGCCATGCATAGGTTTATCTGCTTTTACTAATCTCGCTCCAAAATATTCTCCAATTGCCTGATGACCAAGACAAATACCTAAAATTGGCACTTTATTATAATAGTATTTAATTAATTCGGGTAAAATTCCCGCTTTGGAAGGTGTTTCTGGACCGGGTGAAATAACAATGCCCTCTACATTTAATTGAGTAATTTCTTCCAGACTTTTTTCATCATTTCTAATTACTAAAACGTTGGCTTTTAGTTGTTTTAAATAATCTAAAAGATTGTAAGTAAATGAATCGTAATTATCAAATAATAAAATCAACTGAGTAATTGCTTTACCGTGTCTGATATTTTTTTGCCATCTGCTTTACCAGCCAATTCTTTGGTAGCTACACCCATTACTTTACCCATGTCTTTTGCTTCTTTAGCGCCAACTTTAAGTATAATATTCTTAATAATAGTTTGTAATTCTTCGTCAGTAATTTGTTTAGGAAGAAACTCTTCAATTACCACCAATTCTGCTAATTCGTCTTTGGCCAAATCTTCTCTGTTTTGCGTGATATAAATATCTGCAGATTCTTTGCGTTGTTTAGCTAAACGTTGTAAAATCTTAAGTTCAATTTCTTCATTTATCTCGCCTGCTCCTTTTTCGGTTTTTGCAACTAATAAAGCTGCTTTTATTGCACGTAAACCTCGTAAACGGTCTTGGTTTTTAGCTAAAAAAGCTTGCTTAATTTCTTGGTCGATGGTAATAATAAGGCTCATGTTTAATTCTTATCTGATGTACTATTTTTTTAGAATTTTTTAGATAGAATACAAAGATAACAATTGGGCGTTTGGTTTAAATTATTTTACAACAGTGTATTGTAATTGGTTTCCAATTATTATTTATATGGCTTTATTACATTCCGTATAAATAAATTCGAGGCAAAGCAATTTCCATGTATATTTAAAACATGCAAGCGTTAGAAAGTAGAGAAGACATTCGACAATTAAATTTAGATTTATTAGCAAACCAAGTAGTAGAAGGTTTTATCACTGGTTTACACAAAAGTCCATTTCATGGATTTTCTGTTGAATTTGCTGATCACCGTTTGTACAATACTGGTGAAAGTGTAAAAAACATCGACTGGAAATTATTTGGTAAAACGGATAAATTATTTGTAAAACGATACGAAGAAGAAACCAATTTACGTTGTCAGTTGGTGTTAGATGTTTCTTCTTCAATGTATTACCCAACAGAGAAAAACAATAAATTAACCTTTTCTTCTTTGGCTATTGCTTCCATTATTAATTTATTGAAACGTCAACGAGATGCTTTTGGCTTGAGTATTTTTGCCGAAACGTTAGAGATTAATACACCAGCAAAAAGTACTACTGCTCACCAAAAATATATATTTCATGAGTTAAGCAAAAAAATGAACGAACCGGTTGAAGGTAAAAATACATCGGTTGCTGCTGCACTGCACCAAATTGCCGAAGGTATTCATAAACGATCATTGGTTATCATTTTTAGTGATATGTTAGAAAATATTGGTGCCACAAACGAGATTTTTAGTGCTTTACAACACTTAAAACACAACAAACACGAGGTAGTAATTTTTAATGTTTTTGATAAAAAATTAGAACTAGATTTTGAATTTGAAAACCGACCATACCTATTTATTGATAACGAAACCGGCGAACAATTAAAATTACATCCCAATGAAGTAAGAGAAACTTATCTCCGAAACATGGATGCATTTAAAAAAGAACTGAATCTGCGATGCGCACAATATAAAATTGATTTAATTGATGCGGACATCAACAAAGGGTTCTATCCTGTTTTGTACGCTTATTTGGTTAAAAGAAACAGAATGAATTAATCTATACAACTTAAAATTATTTCACACGATTTTCTGATTTCTTCTTCTGTAATTATTAATGGCGGTGCTATACGCATAGAGTTGGTGTTGTGCAAAAACCAATCGGTAACTACTCCCTTTTCAATACAAGCATCAATGATTGCTTTATTGGTTTCAAAACTATCAAACTCAACTGCTAGCATGAAACCTTTGCCCCTGATTGCTTTTATTTTTGGATGAACTAACAGTTTTTTGAATAAATTACTTTTTGCTTCTACTGCGAGTATTAAATTATCATCCAACAAAACATTAAATGCAGCTAAACCAGCCGCACAACATACCGGATGTCCTCCAAAGGTGGTAATATGTCCCAAAATTGGGTTGTTTTTTAAGCTATTCATTATTTCTAAAGAAGAAATAAAAGCCCCTATTGGCATTCCGCCACCCATCCCTTTTGCAACTACCAATATATCTGGTAAAATACCAAAATGCTCAAAAGCGAACAATTTACCAGTTCTACCAAATCCACATTGAATCTCATCCAAAATTAATAAGGTGCCGGTTTGAGTACATTTTTCTCGTAATGCTTGCAAATAATCTTCATCTGGCACAATAATACCCGCTTCACCTTGTATGGTTTCTATAACAACAGCAGCAGTTTTAGATGTAATTCTATTTAAATCTTGTGCCGAATTAAATGCCATAAATTGTATAGCCGGCAATAACGGACGATAAGCATATTTGTACTCTTCATTCCCCATAATGCTTAAAGCACCCTGCGAACTGCCATGGTAAGAATTTTTACAGGCTATAATTTCTCTTCTTCCGGTAAACCGTTTGGCCAATTTCATGGCTCCCTCTATAGCTTCTGAGCCGCTGTTGGTAAAATACACAGAACTTAAACTATTAGGCAAATGATTAGCTAAAGCCTCGGCATATTTTACTTGTGGCGTTTGCACATACTCTCCATATACCATTAAATGCATGTAGGTTTCAGCTTGTTTTTGGATGGCTGCAACCACTTTTGGATGACAGTGCCCTACATTACTTACCCCAATTCCCGATATTAAATCGATATAAGCTTTTCCGTTTTTATCATACATATAAATTCCGGATGCTCGTTCAAACTCCAATAAAAGCGGAAAATCAGTAGTTTGGGCATTGTGCTGCAAGAAAAGTTGGCGGTGTGTAATCATTGTGCCAAAAATAGCTAATTGTTCGGAGTGATAAGTAATAGCCTAGTATTAGAAGTATTTTTATACTTTTAAACATGATTGAGAAAATATCAGAAAAGTTAAATAAGAATTTTGATTGGATAGATGTCGAAAATCCTTCGGAAGAAGAATTGGCTCATATAGCTAAAGAATATAATTTACATCCGGCTTCTGTAAAAGATTGCTTAGAACCCGAACATCTACCAAAATTTGAACAAATAGACGAAACCTCATTTATTGTACTAAGAGTTTATGACAGTAAGGCAAAAACAGAAGCTACTTCTACACATAGCTTAACCCGTAAACTGGTTATTTTTAATTCCAACAAAACTCTAATTACCATTCACAGAAGTGAGCAAGCGTTTTTGAACGATGTTAAATTGAAATATTTTGATACCGGAAAATGTAAGACTAATTACGAAATGGTTGCTAGAATCATAGAGTTTGCTATGCAATCTTATGACGAACCAATACTTAAATTCTCTCAAGACTTAGATGCTCTAGAAGCAAAAATGTTTACCAGACATACCTTGCCTCCCATCCAACGAAATATATATTTATTAAAAAGAAAATCTGCAATCTGCTTAAAAATGACGCAACTTACTAAAGATGTATTGTTTAAAGTTGCCGAAAAAGTTGAGCCTACTCTAGCTCAAGATTTAAGAGATATTTACGTTAAACACGAAACTGCCTTTTTAAGTGTTACAGAAAATGCCACACAATTGATGAATTTATATTTATCCATTTCATCACAAAAAACCAATGAAGTAATTCGAGTACTCACCATTTTTTCGGTGTTTTTTATGCCATTAACCTTTATAGTAGGTATTTACGGAATGAATTTCGAGGTTATGCCAGAACTAACTTATCCTTTGGGTTATCCGGCAATTTGGTTTGCCATGATTGCCGTAACGCTGGTTATTTATTTATGGTTTAAAAGAAGAAATTGGCTATAAGTTTATTTGATAATTGCATAACAATGTATTTTAAAAATAAAAAGGAGACTAAATAGTCTCCTTTTTATTTACTTATTTATTCATGAAAAATTATTGATTTGGGGGTCTAAAATCTCGGATACGTCGCACTAATTCTGCTTTAAATAACTCTTCTGCAATGTATAATTTAGCAATTTTCTGAATTGGAAGTATGCTTTTAAAGCGTTCATGGTAACGTTTCTCCAAGTTTAATATTTGCTGTTTGCGTTCAAATTCTTTCTCAATGAAGTTTTCTACATCCTTTTCATTCATCTCATTTCCACGTGGCATGGCTGTAAATTGTGTTCTTCTGGCCGATTGAATTTTTCTTAATTCTGTTTGATACTCATTGTAAACCGGCCAAAATACTTTTGCATCGTCGGCTGTTATGCCAACTCTTTGAGTTATAAAACCAATTTTTTGAGCTTCAATATCTGTTGCTCTTCCTTTCATTGGTTGTGCATTAACCAGTAAACAAATACTGGTTAAAACAACTGTTATTGCAAATATTTTTTTCATAAGTTTAATAAAATTTGATGGTAATCTGAGTTGTTTAGTAGGTAGTTTTCAATTTGTTTTATACTTGCTGAATCTTCTATTATGTCTAATTCTTGTTGATGAATCGCTTCCATTAATGAAAATTCATCTACTTCAGCATAATCAAAATAATCTTCTACATACTTATCGGTTTGGGTAGGGTTTGATGTCGTGCTGAAATAATATATACTGCCGGTTGCAATGAGTAAGACCACACAGGCTGCAATTAATTTTAAATAATTAATTTGTTTTTTAAATCCTGTGTTATTGCTTTTTTTGGATGTTTTGCTTTCTATTTCAATGGTTAGATGATCAAAATAATCTTCTGGAACTTTAAAAACAGACGAATTATTAATTCCCTCAATTTCAGGAGCCTCTTCACTTACATTATCCTCTATTTTTGCCAATAACGTCTCGAAATATCCAACAGGAACAGTAAAAGGAGTTTCAATTCCTTCTGCTAATTCTTTGCTTGAAAATTCAATATGTTTTTTAATGTTCGTCATCTTATGTATTGACAATGGTTTATGAAAATAGTTTAATCCTGCTCTTCAAAATATTTTTCAATTTTCTTAACTGCCAAATGATAAGATGCTTTTAGAGCTCCTACACTGGTACCAAGCATATCCGAAATTTCTTCATACTTTAAATTATCAAAATATTTCATATTAAAAACCAAACGCTGTTTATCTGGCAAGGCCAACAACGCTTTTTGAAGCTTTAGCTGAATAGTATTTGCAGTTAAATAGGAATCGCTTTGCAGATGTTCTACCAAATATTCAGATTCTTCTCCCAAACTTACGTTATTCTTCATCTTTTTCCGATTTAGAAACGTAATGCATTCATTTGTAGCTATGCGATAAATCCAAGTAAAGAGTTGAGCATCTTCCCTGAATTTATCTAAGTTTTTCCAAACTTTTATAAATACATCTTGCACTAAATCATCCGCATCGTCGTGGTTAATTACCATACGGCGGATGTGCCAATAAACTCGTTGTTGGTGTTTTTTTACTAGAAGATTAAATGCCTCTGAGCGAGTGTTATTTTCACGAAAAAGAACTAAAATTTCTGAATCTTCTAATTGGGGCATAATCAAATATCCACATAAATTTATATTCGAATATGCTTTAGGTAGATTTGGTATTATTTCCTTTTCAATACCGCCTGTACAGCTTTCATAATATTCGAACTCTCTAAACCGTATTTTTTCATTAACTGGTCTGGAGTTGCACTCTCGCCAAAGGTGTCGTTAACTGCCACAAATTCCATTGGAGTTGGGTTTTTTCTGGCTAATAATTGCGCAATACTATCGCCCAAACCTCCATGAATATTATGTTCTTCTGCAGTTACCACACAGCGTGTTTTTGCAACCGAATCTAAGACCGCTTCTTCATCTAAAGGTTTAATGGTATGAATATTTATTACTTCGGCATCGATGCCTAAGGCTTTTAGGGGTTCAATAGCTTCTATTGCTTTCCAAACCAAATGGCCGGTTGCAAAAATGCTTACATCTTTTCCTTCTTTTAGGTGGATGGCCTTGCCAATCTGAAAATTACCTTCGGGCATAAAGATTGGCCATGCCGGTCTGCCAAACCGTAGATAAACTGGGCCAAAATATTCGGCAATTGCTATGGTTGCTGCTTTAGTTTGATTGTAATCGCAAGGGTTTATTACTACCATTCCGGGTAACATTTTCATCAATCCTATATCTTCTAAAATTTGGTGAGTGGCACCATCTTCGCCCAAGGTAACACCTGCATGTGAAGCACAAATTTTTACATTTTTGCCTGAATAAGCTACCGATTGGCGGATTTGGTCGTATACTCTACCAGTGGAGAAATTTGCGAAAGTACCAGTAAATGGAATTTTACCACCAATGGTCATTCCGGCTGCAATGCCAATCATGTTTGCTTCGGCTATACCTATCTGAAAAAACCGATCGGGAAACTCTTTCTGAAAAGCATCCATTTTTAATGACCCCGTTAAATCAGCACAAAGTGCCACTACATCGGGGTTAGATCTGCCAAGCTCTGATAAACCGGCACCAAATCCTGAGCGGGTATCTTTTTTTTCGGTATAGGTAAAATTTGCCATTATGTAATATTTGTTGAATCGGTAAATTGTTAAATTGCTTATTGAGAGGTATAAGGAGACTACCTAATTTCTACTTCTTACTTCCTAGTTCTTATTTCCTAATAATCCCCTAATGTTTCTTCTAATTGTGCTAGTGCTTGTGCTAGTTGCTCGTCATTTGGGGCAACTCCATGCCATTTATGCGAACCCATCATAAAATCAACACCGGCACCCATATCTGTTTTTAATAATATCAAAATTGGTTTCCCATTTCCGGTTAGAGTTTTTGCTTTTTGAAGGACATTTACAACAGATTGCATGTCGTTTCCTTTATCTTCATCTAAAACTTGCCAACCAAATGCTTCCCATTTAGCCTTTAAATTACCAAGTGATAATACATTTTTAGTAGACCCATCTATTTGCTGGCCATTTAAATCAACAGTTGCAATTAAATTATCTACCTGATTATGTGCAGCATACATGGCTGCTTCCCATATTTGCCCTTCTTGTAATTCGCCATCGCCATGTAATGTGTATACTATACTTTTATCGCCATTTAGTTTTTTAGTTAGCGCAGCTCCTATCCCAACAGATAATCCTTGCCCTAGAGAACCAGATGCTATTCTTACGCCCGGAAGATGCTCATGTGTGGTTGGATGTCCTTGCAATCTGGAATTTAATTTTCGGAAGGTGGCTAATTCATCTTTTGCAAAATAACCTGAGTGTGCCAAAACACTATAAAAAACCGGAGATATGTGCCCGTTTGATAAGAAAAATAAATCTTCATCCTTTCCATCCATATTAAAAGATGGGTTATGGGTTAAGACAGAAAAATACAAGCCCACAAAAAATTCGGTACAACCTAGTGAACCTCCTGGGTGACCAGAATTTACTGCGTGTACCATTCTCACTATGTCTCTACGGACTTGAGAAGCTATTTTTTCTAATTCTGGAATCGATTTACTCATTGATTTAGAATGTGTTAACGTGTAAGGATAGAAATTAATTTAGGATACTAAATTAAAGCAATTATCCATTAACCACTCCATGAGTTTTAAACAAAATGGGGATTACTTGTTCCGATTATAGAATTCGCCTATTACAGGTAAATGGTCACTTATGGTGCGCATGTTTTCAATACTTAATAAAAATACTGGCTTAACACTTCCTGGAATCATTTCCTTCTGCATGTTGGCATTCATTAAAATATAGTCTAACCTACGTTGTAAATTATCTGCAGTATGTGTGTGTTGGTCGGGTTTTAAAGGATCTATCAGAGGAAAAGGTTTAGACTTAAATAAAGTCATTTCCTCGCTATCTGCCAATGAATTTAAATCGCCAACAACCAACATATTTGCTTTACGGTTTAACTTTAAAAAATTTCCGAATTGTGTTTTTAGGAAATTAATTTGACCTTTTCTCATGGCAACATCTCTATCGGTTCTACCAGCTTTTAAATGTAAACCCGTTAAATTAAACTGGTAAAGTGGAGATGCTATAACATCAATACTCCACATTCTGGAATTGATATTATTTTGTGTTTCTATTTTGCCATTCTCATCCATAATCCCTTCTACTGGTGTGTAAACAGGATGATAAGCGTACATAACCCCAAGAGGAAGTTTGCTCATTACCACTACGTTCATGTACCATGTGCGGCTAGGAGCATCTGCGAAAAACATGTACCCCATGTTCTTCAAAGAGTCATTCGCTAGTTTTTCTAGAAACTTAGCGCTTTCAAATTCTTGAAGAACCACGATGTCGGCATCAGCAATTCTAATTGCTTGTAGAAATAAACATACTTTTTGGTGATATAGTGTTACATCGGGCTTATCTTCTCTAGAATTGTTTATGTAAGGGTCGTTATGTAAATCCACAAAGTGTTCTACATTCCAATTTAAAACTTTGAATGTTTCTTTATTTGGAAATTGATATCCGTTTGGAAGAACAGTTTTTTGAGCTAATGAGCTAAAGCTATAGCCAATAAAAAGGAAAGTAATTAGAATACGAATCGTGAAATTTTTCATGCCGTGAAGATAAGGGAGTAGGATTAGCTTTTTATTATCCAACAATTATTTTGCAAAAATTTGAGAAAAATCTTTAAACGATTTAAACTCCAATGCATTTCCTGAGGGATCTAAAAAAAACATGGTTGCTTGTTCTCCTACCTCACCTTTAAAGCGAATGTATGGCTCTATAATAAACTCAACACCATGATTTCTCAGTTTTTCAGCAAGCTTTTCCCAAACATCCCAATCTAATACTACCCCAAAATGCGGAATAGGCACATCGTGGCCATCCACCGGATTGTGAGCTAATTTAGCTTTTGGAGTTGGATTTAAATGAATTACGAATTGATGTCCGAATAAATTAAAATCTACCCAATGATCACTACTTCTTCCTTCGGGGCAACCTAAAATATCTCTGTAAAAAGCACGAGTTTCGGTTAAATCATTTACCGGAACAGCTAAATGGAAAGGATTGATCAACATTTGTAACTAATATTTAAGTTCTAAGTATAACTCTGAAAATACCACCTTATTTATTAACATGGTGTTCATAATATACTAATGTGCGAATTGAAATTTTGTCCGATTATAGCAATTATAAAAACAACAACCACAATTAAACTGTATGAAACAAGTAAAATTCTTGATATACGCAGCATTCATTGCATTAGCCGTTGTATCGTGTAAGAAAGAACCTATTCTAGACAAGGATTTTAATAATCCAACTTCAGAATTTTTTAAGAAAGGTGGCACAAACACCACGGCAGCTAGCCTGACCGAAACGTTTGAAACTGGAACAAAAACATCTTACACCACTGCAAACGTAACCTTATCCTCAGGCGTGTGGACTTTTAATGATGCATTATTAGGTACTTCCACCAGTGATCGTAAAACTGGAGCTAAATCTGCAAGAATTAGAGGTGTTGGAAAATTAACCATGCAATTTGATGCAACTGGTGGAGCTTCTAATATTTCTGTAAAACATGCAAAATATGGTACAGATGCAAATTCTTCATGGGAATTATGGGCATCAACCAATGGAGGTGGTAGTTACACTAAAGTAGGATCTACCATTACTACCTCTTCCACCACTTTGCAAACGGTTAATTTTACAGTTGATCTTGTTGGAAATGTGCGCTTAGAGATTCGTAAAGTTTCAGGTGGCACTAGCAGAATTAACATTGATGATATTATAGTTGAGGAGTCTGTTGCACAGCAAGTTGTTGCCAATGGTTTTCCTGAAACCTTTGACAGCGGAAGTAAAACATCTTATGCAGCTGCAGACGTATCACTAGGTTCGGGTGTTTGGAATTTGAATGAGGCATTGCTTGGCACTTCTACCAGCGATGCAAAAACCGGAACTAAATCTGTAAGAGTTAGAGATTTAGGAATTTTATCTATGCGATTTGATATTCCTAATGGGGCTTCCTCATTTTCAGTTAGCCATGCAAAATACGGTACAGATGCAAATTCTACTTGGGAATTATGGGCATCAACCAATGGAGGTACTTCTTACAGTAAAGTAGGATCAACCATTACAACTTCATCTACTAGTTTACAAACCGTATCTTTTACATTAAACTATACCTCTGCTGTACGTTTCGAAATTAGAAAAGTAAGTGGTGGCACTAACCGCATTAATCTTGATGATATACAGATAATGACTACTGGCACTTCCGGTGGCGGTGGCGGCGGAGGCGGAGGAGGCACTCCAGATCCAACAGATAATTCGCATTTAATGTTGGGTAATCCGAGCAATGCTACTACAGATGTAAGTAACTTTTCTAACTATTTAATGAACAAACCAGAATACGTTCTTTCGTATCACAGAGACAGAGGAACGCCAAACTGGGTAAGCTGGTATTTAGGACCCGAATGGCTTGGCTCTACTCCGCGTCAAGACGATTTTAGAGCCGATCAGACCTTACCTTCTACTTGGTATAGAGTTGGTTCTACCAGTTACTCGGGTTCTGGTTTTGATAGAGGACACAATGCTCCTTCTGCAGACAGAACAAGCACTGTTACAGCAAATTCAGCTACGTTTTTAATGACCAATATGATTCCTCAAGCACCTGTTCATAATCAACAGACTTGGGCCAATATGGAAAGCTATGCACGTACTTTGGTAAGTCAAGGAAATGAAGTATATATTCTTATGGGAAATTATGGTTCAGGTGGCACAGGAAGTAATGGTGGAACTACACATACTATTGATGCAGGAAGAGTAACCGTTCCGAGCCATATCTGGAAAGTGATGCTAGTTATTCCGCAAGGAGATGGAGACTTAGCAAGAATTACTACTTCTACCAGAGTGATTGCAGTTTTAGTGCCTAATTTAAACTCAGTTAGTTCAAGCTGGGGTACTTATAGAACTAGTGTAGATAACATTGAGGCGGCTACAGGTTACAATATATTTAGTAATCTACCAGTTGAAATACAAAACGTAATCGAAGCTGTAATAGATAATGGTCCTACTAATTAAGTATTGATATAAAACTATTATATAAAAGAAGGGGGCAGCCAAATGGCTGCCCCCTTCTTTTATGATTATTTTAACCTACTAAATCCAGTACTTGTTTAGTAGCATTTTTGTTGTCTACTTTATCAATGATTTGGATAATAATTCCATTTTCATCAATAACAAAAGTAACCCGTGCAGTACCCATGTATTTTTTACCATACATGCTTTTTTCTACCCATACACCATAATCTTCCACCATTTTTTTATCGGTATCGGCAATTAAGGTGAATGGTAATTGAAATTTATTGATAAAGTTTTGATGAGATTTTTCGGGATCGATGCTTACTCCAATTACTTCATATCCATTTTTGGTTAAAGATGCATAGTTGTCTTTAAAATTACAGGCTTCGGTAGTACATCCTGGAGTATTATCTTTAGGATAAAAATAAAGGATTACTTTTTTTCCTTCATAATTTTCGAGTTTCACCGGATTACCATTTTGATCAACTCCGGAAAATTGTGGGGCTTTATCGCCAACTTTTAAATGTGACATTA
>JBGTLU010000048.1:0-8749 GCA_041743935.1 Sphingobacteriaceae bacterium | reverse complement strand
TAAGCCACTTTGTTGATGACTAATATATAGAAGCGGATGCTTAGCATTGTATAATTTTATGCTGGGTTCATTTTTTAATATTGGAAGTTGAGCATCTAACTTTAAAGCTAATTTTGCTTTTGCTCGAATAAAATCTAATTTGGTAAGTAAGCCATGATAACTTTGCAGTAAAGTAGAATACGGTCGTATTTGAGCAGTAATTCCTACTAAAATTCGAATAATTTCTCTGCGTTTTTCAAATTCTAAATCACGGATTTTATTATTTAACTCAAATACTTCTGCTGGTTCAATAAAAACCGTTTGGCCGGTAGAAGATTCATCGTGGATGTAACCCTTAAATTTTCTTTTATGTTCTGCTAAAATAGGAACTACTACCCTTCCCTCTCTTATAGTTAAACTGCCATCACCCGTCCATCCTTCCTTTTGTGCTTGTTTAAACAAAGCGTCCATTCGGTTTCCGGATTCTTTCTCGGCAGCTGCAATTTTTGTCGACAAATCCTGCAAAGTTTTCGAAGCATTTGTACGTATTCTCCCTTTCGGATCTAAAACTTTATCAATTTCTTTTAAAATTTGCTCTTCTATTACCAATCCATCTAACAACAATTGCAAATTTGAATATCTATTTTCTCGTTCTTTAAAATACTTAACGGTTTGGAAAACTGTAGCTAATACCAATGCTAACTGGTGCAGCTCTTCTTCGGTCAGAAAAGAACCTTCCGGTTTCATTTTATGGATATGGTAAGAAAAATCGAGATAATTAGATGCCGGAAACGGACTATCGTTTTGTAATAAATCTTTAAACTCTGCTGTTTGTTTTAATAGTTTATCTAGTAATTCAAATTTTGTAATGAATTGAATCTTATCAACCAATGCTTTCCCCATTGGGCTAATGCACTCTGCTCTAAGTAATTCTTTAATTTCGGTAAAACCGAGTTTATCTACTACGCTAAACGGATATAGCATTATTCTTCTTCGAGTATTTGAGGAGTAGATAGATTTTTGGTTTGAGCTTCAGATAATTTTTCGATGACAATTTCATACATTTTATCTAACTGAACCGGACGAGATGTATAATACTCCAAACTATTGAAAAATGCAGTGGTGTCTAATCCTCTTTGATTTAATAATTTTATTGTCAACTGTTGTGCTTCTGTATACATGGAATCGCCTCTGAACTTTTGTGATATATAGGCATCTGCTAGATGAATATCAACCAAAATATCAATCATTTGGTTTTCGGATATAACTCCTTTAGGAACTTTCTGGGTACACGAAAAGGATAAAATCAGTAAAACAATACAAGCACTTATGTTCTTCATTATATTTGTCAAAATACTGCATAAAATTAGCTATAAATGAGTATCTCAAAGAATATAAAAGAATTTAAAGAGCAATTAGACAAAGTACACGTAAAATTAATTGCTGTAAGTAAAACTAAATCACCAGAAGAGTTAATGCAAGCCTACGATGCCGGACAAAGAATATTCGGAGAAAATATCGTCCAAGAAATGGTGTCAAAACAAAATATGCTTCCACAAGATATAGAGTGGCACATGATTGGCCATTTACAAAGCAATAAGGTAAAATACATTGCTCCTTTTGTTAGTCTCATACATTCGGTGGATAGCCTCAAGTTATTGAAAGAAATAAATAAGCAAGCAGCTAAAAATAAAAGGGTAATAGATTGTTTAATTCAGGTTGATATTGCAGATGAAGACACCAAATTTGGTTTAGGTTTTGACGAAGTGATTGAAATTTTAAGATCCGAAGAGTTTAGTACTCTAAAAAACGTAAGAATTGTAGGTTTAATGGGCATTGCTACCAACACAAAAAATACCGATAAAATCAAAGAAGAGTTTTACGAACTAAACACGTTTTTCAAGGGAATAAAACAGTCGTTTTTTAGAAAAGATGAATCTTTTAAAGAAATTTCCATGGGCATGTCTGCCGATTATAAATTAGCAATTGAACAAGGAAGTACCATGGTACGTTTGGGTTCTGTTATTTTTGGGAAAAGAAAGGCGACAGCTTGAAAAGCTAAAATTTAAATTATGAATTATACATTTCGAATTACTTAATACTAATAAATCAATACTTATATCTATACAATCTAATCTAACTACTAAATAAAAAATGCCAGCCATTCGTATAGCTACAAAAGAAGATTGCCCTAGAATATTGGAACTAATAAAAGAATTGGCGGAATATGAACGGGCTCCACAGGAAGTTACGGTTACATTAGAAGAATTTATTACAGCAGGTTTTGAAGAACAACCAGTTTGGAAAGCATTTGTAATAGAAGTGAATGATAAAATAGAAGGTTTTGCTCTTTATTATGTGCGATATTCTACCTGGAAAGGATGCAGATTATATCTAGAAGATATTGTGGTGACAGAAGCCATGCGAGGCAAAGGATTAGGTAAACTATTATTTGATGAGTTGATACGAGAATGCAAACGAATGAACTTTAAAGGAATGACTTGGCAAGTTCTCGACTGGAACGAACCGGCGCTAAATTTTTACCGAAAATATAACGCAAACTTAGATGCTGAATGGATAAATGGCTCCTTAAGCAAGGATCAAATAGAAAATTGGATTGCAGAAAATGATAGTATATAAATTTGGAGGCGCTTCGGTTAAAGATGCCGAAGGAGTTAAAAATCTTGCAAACATAGTAGGCTTAGTAGCTGGAGAACCACTTTTAGTGGTAGTTTCTGCCATGGGAAAAACCACCAATACATTAGAAAATCTAACCAAAGCTTACATAAACAGAGATAATACCGAATCTATTTTTGAGAGAATAAAAAGCTATCATTTCGGAATTATTGAAGATTTATTTGATAAACAAACACCCGAATATATCTTGGAAGATATTTCGAATTCCTTTGTAGAAATCGATTGGATTTTGGAGGAGGAACCACAAGACACATACGATTTTATATACGATCAAATTGTATCGGTAGGTGAGCTTATTTCTACCAAAATAATTGCGAATTATTTAAACCATATAGGACTAAAAACAAGCTGGGTTGATGCCCGAACTTACATTCAAACAGATAATACGTACCGAGAAGGAAAGTTAAACCAAGAATTAAGCTATGATTTAATCAGAAATGAAATTCCATCTATTTTAAAAAAGTCTATAGTATTAACTCAGGGTTTTATTGGTGGCACTTCCGAAAACTTTACCACAACCTTAGGCAGAGAAGGCTCAGATTATACGGCCGCCATTTTTGCTTCGGCATTACAAGCAAAATCCCTAACCATCTGGAAAGATGTACCCGGTGTTTTAAATGCCGACCCAAAATTGTTTGATATTACATCCAAATACGAACATATTCCCTATTCAGAAGCCATAGAAATGACATATTATGGTGCCACTGTCATCCACCCGAAAACCATTAAACCATTACAAAACGCAGGGATAAAATTACTCGTAAAACCATTTTTACAGCCAGCAGAAAAAGGCACAGAAATTAGTAGCTTAAGTGTATTTGATACTCAAATCCCGGCAATTATTGTAAAGAAAAATCAACTTTTACTTTCAATTTCTACCCATGATTTTGCATTTATTGCCGAAGATAATTTAAGTGTTCTATTCGGTATTTTTGCGGAAAATCAAATCAAAATAAATGTCATGCAGCTTTCTGCTCTCTCTTTTTCAGTGTGTATTGATGATGATAAAATGAAAACCAAGAATCTATTAAATATATTAAAAAATGAGTTTAAAGTTTTATATAATGAAGACTTAGAGCTCATCACCATACGACATTACAACCAAGAAACCATTGACAAAATAACGCTAAACAAAGAGGTGTTATTAGAGCAACGTAGCAGAAATACCATACAATTGGTTTTGAAGTAAGTTATTTTATATTTCTATATTTGCTCAATAATTTTAAATGGAATTACTACTACTCTACCTTTTTTTAGCACTTTCAGTATCTTTTTTATGTTCTGTTATGGAAGCCGTTATATTATCGGTTTCTGCTTCATTTATACATACTAAGCAATCAGAGGGTAAAATATCAGCAAAGAAATTAGCTAAGCACAAAGAAAATATCGACAGACCGTTGTCTGCCATTTTAACCTTAAACACCATTGCGCACACGGTTGGTGCTGCCGGGGTTGGAGCCCAAGCAGTAGCCATTTGGGGCGAAGCTTATTTCGGGTTAATATCCGCAGTTCTTACCATTCTTATCCTTTTCTTATCTGAGATTTTACCAAAAACCATTGGTGCACTTTATTGGAGAAGGTTAGCCTTATATTCTTCTGGTATCATTACCATAATGATTTTTATTACCTATCCCCTAGTTTTAATTTCTGAACTACTTACTAAATTAATTGCCGGTAAAAAAGTAAACCATAACGCAGTTAGTAGAGAAGATTTAAGCGCATTAACCAAACTTGGTACTAAAGAAGGCGTTTTTGAAGAAAATGAAAGTAAGATAATTCACAACTTACTTCGGTTAAAATCCATAAAAGTAAATCAGATTTTAACGCCTAGAACTGTGGTGCTATCTGCTCAGGAAGATGAAACTTTGTTGGATTTTTTCAATAAAAAAGAGAACCTTAAATTTTCTAGAATACCGGTTTACAGTAAAAGCATAGATGATGTAACTGGCTATGTTTTAAAATCAGAAATACTAGAAAATATAGCGAATGATAATTACAAAATTCCGCTGAAAGATTTAAAACGTGATATTACGATTGCTCACGAAAACTTTAACATTCCGAGCATATTTGATTTGTTAATCTCTAAAAAAGAGCATATTGCTATTATCCTTGATGAATATGGTGGTTTAGAAGGTATCATCACGATGGAAGACATCATCGAGACTATTCTAGGTTTAGAAATTGTGGATGAGAAAGATAGTCAGGTAGATATGCAGCACATGGCAAAAGAAAAATGGAAACTACGTGCCAAAAAACTGAATATTGATTTATATGAGTAACTATATAATGCATTAAACTCACAAAAAAATCCCGACAATATTATGCCGGGATTTTTAATTTTTATGCTGTGAGAATTTACTTTACAGATTCTATCACTGCTTTAAACGCTTTCTTCTCTTTTACCAATTTTTACAAAAAGACATTGACATTCCTATGTAAAAATTTTTCATTACTTTAACTTTATGATTATTAAATCTGGAATGCTTGTAAATTATTTAGGCGATTACTGGAAATAGATTTTGTATAAGTATAATCAGGATTATGCCGGTATAGAAGGATTATTAGAAATAACGTTTATGGATTAATGAACCACACGGATGACCACACGCACATATCTTCACACAACATCCGCGCGAGATGGGGGATGTTGTGCGTAAGCAAGAGTCAAGGTCATCCGTGCTTTCTGGTAGCGTTTTAAATTAAACAATCCTTTCCTAGCGCGGATGTTGTGCGTAAGCAATAGTCAAGGTCATCCGTGCTTTCTGGAGTTTTAAATTAATCAATCCAATTATCGGATTTTGATTCCAATTGTATAATGTAAGTTAACAGATATTTGCTTAATTTTCTCAAGTAATGAGCGAAAAGTATAAAATAAGAGATCAGGAAAAACCATATTTTGTGACTTTCGCTACTGAAGAATGGGTAGATGTTTTTACCCCCCCTTCCTAGCGCGGATGTTGTGCGGAAGCAAGAGCTTAGGTCATCCGTACTTTCCCCTTGCTGGCGCACGTGTGTCGCGTGTGCCTTTTTATTTTCTCGTCTTAAAATAGGTTTACACAATCTTACAAAAAATGCAGAGATATGTATAACTCTATAATTCAATAAACTCACAAAAAAATCCCGACAATATTTTGCCGGGATTTTTAATTTTTATGCGGTGAGAATTTACTTTACAGATTCTATCACTGCTTTAAACGCTTCCGGATTGTTCATGGCTAAGTCGGCTAAAACTTTACGATTTAAACCAACGTTTTGTGCATGAATTTTTCCCATGAAAGCAGAGTACGACATACCATGTATGCGAGCAGCAGCATTAATACGTTGAATCCACAAAGCGCGAAATTCACGTTTCTTTACTTTCCTATCGCGGTAAGCATACTGTAAACCTTTTTCTAATGTGTTTTTAGCAATGGTAAAAACCTTGCTTCTGGATCCCCAATAACCTCTTGCGGCTTTTAGGACTTTTTTTCTGCGACGACGAGCCGCTACAACGTTAACCGATCTTGGCATTTCTTTACGTTTTTTGGTACTAGGTGTTCATTCTTTTGAATCTTTAAACCATGTACCTGGTGGAACAATTTGTTAATTAATGTTTGTAAAATCTGGCAATTACTTACCAATTGTAAGCATAAACTTTACGTTAGCCTCATCCGCCTCATGAACCAAACCCGTATTAGTTAAATTACGTTTTTGCTTGGTTGTTTTTTTGGTCAAAATGTGGCTTTTGTAAGCCTTTTTACGCTTGATTTTACCGGTTCCAGTTAAGCTAAATCTTTTTTTAGCACTGGAATTAGTTTTCATCTTGGGCATTCTTCTATTAAATTATATGTATAAATGATACTGTATAAATTCTTTATTTTTTAGCTTTAGGAGAGATGATTAAGAACATTCGTTTACCTTCTAATTTTGGTAATTGTTCTACTTTACCCACCTCTTCTAATGCTTGTGCAAAACGTAATAATAAAATTTCGCCTTGCTCTTTGTAAACTATTGCACGACCTTTAAAGTGAACGTATGCTCTTACTTTTTCATTTGCTTCTAAAAATTTAGAAGCATGTTTAAGCTTAAATTCAAAATCGTGATCATCTGTATTAGGGCCAAAGCGAATTTCCTTAACTACGGTTTTCGCGGCATTGGCCTTAATTTCTTTCATCTTCTTTTTCTGCTCATAAATAAACTTATTGTAGTCTATTACTTTGCAGACAGGAGGAGTGGCATTGGGAGAAATCTCCACTAAATCCAACCCTTGTTCATCAGCAATTTCTAATGCTTTTGATATGGGATACACCCCAATTTCAATGTTTTCGCCTACTAAACGAACTTCCGTTACTCTAATTTCATCGTTGATACGGTGTTCGTTTTGTCGCCTTTGAGGTTGAAATCTACCCCTAGGCACGAATCTTTGCTGTGCTATAGTTTTTCCTCCTTATTTATTTTTGATTCTTGTAATATAAATTCGGCAAATTGTTCTACGGTCATCGACCCTAAATCGCCTTCGCCATGTTTTCTTATTGATAAAGTTCCTGATTCTTGTTCTTTTTCTCCGATGATAACCATGAAAGGAATTTTCTTCACTTCGGCATCGCGGATTTTACGACCAATCTTCTCGTCTCTCAAATCAATTAGCCCGCGAATATCGGAATAATTAAACGATTCTAAAACTTTTTTTGCATAATCATTGAAGCGTTCGCTAATTGGAAGGATGATGCATTGCTCTGGGGTAAGCCATAATGGGAACTCTCCGGCACAATGCTCTATTAATACGGCAACAAATCGCTCCATAGAACCAAATGGTGCACGGTGTATCATCACTGGACGGTGTTTTTGGTTATCACTGCCGGTATATTCTAATTCGAAGCGCTCGGGTAAATTATAATCTACTTGTATGGTTCCCAATTGCCATTTTCTACCTAAAGCATCTTTCACCATAAAATCTAATTTAGGGCCGTAAAATGCAGCTTCGCCAAGTTCTACTACGGTAGATAATCCTTTTTCTTGGGCTGCTTCTACAATGGCTTTTTCGGCTTTTTCCCAGTTCTCATCGCTACCAATGTATTTGGTTTTATTTTCGGGGTCGCGGAGGGAAATTTGCGCGGTGTAATTCTGAAAATCTAAAGATTTGAAAACGTGTAGAACTAAGTCTATCACCTTCATGAATTCTTCCTTTACTTGGTCTGGTCTACAAAAAAGGTGGGCATCATCCTGAGTAAATCCTCTAACACGTGTTAATCCATGTAATTCGCCACTTTGCTCATAACGGTAAACCGTACCAAATTCAGCAAACCGAACGGGTAAATCTCGGTAAGAACGTGGTTTGGTTTTATAGATTTCGCAATGATGTGGACAATTCATAGGCTTCAAGAAAAATTCTTCGCCTACTTGCGGAGTTTTTATTGGTTGAAAGGAGTCTGCCCCATATTTGTCGTAATGCCCGGAGGTTACGTACAAATCTTTGTGACCAATATGTGGAGTAATTACCGGCTCGTAACCTTGTTTTAATTGTGCTTTTTGTAAGAAGTTTTGTAAACGCTCTCTAAGCATTGCTCCTTTTGGCAACCACAATGGTAAACCAGCCCCTACTTTTTCTGAAAAAGCAAATAATTCCAGTTCTTTACCCAGTTTTCGGTGGTCGCGTTTTTTTGCTTCTTCTAATAAATGTAGATATTCTGTTAACTCACTTTGCTTTGGGAAAGTTATGCCATAAATACGGGTAAGTTGTTTATTTTTTTCATCCCCTCTCCAATAAGCACCTGCAACACTCAATAATTTAACCGCTTTTATAGTTGCAGTACTTGGGATGTGCGGGCCTCGGCATAAATCGGTAAAATTTCCTTGGGTATAAAAAGTAATTTGTCCGTCTTCCAAACCAGAAATTAAATCCAATTTATATTCATCCCCTTTTTTAGTGAAATAATCTATGGCATCTTGTTTTGAAACCGATTTACGAACGTAGTCTGATTTTTGCCGAGCTAGCTCCAGCATTTTATCTTCTACTTTCTTAAACTCATCAGCAGAAAAACTTCTATCCCCAAAATCCACATCGTAATAAAAACCGTTTTCTATTGCCGGGCCA
>JBGTLU010000047.1:0-19297 GCA_041743935.1 Sphingobacteriaceae bacterium | reverse complement strand
GGTGTTTCCGAAGCAATTTACCTAAACGACCCCGACCAAAATGGTGTGGAATTATATTGGGATAAACCCAAAGTACAATGGCCTTATTCCCCATCCGGTGAATTAGCTATGATTACTGAAAGATTAGATATAGAAAATTTATTGGCAGAATTAAATTAAACATCCATCACTCTAATATGTTAATTCAGCATGCCTAAAACTTTTCTTACCGCTAATTGGAATTACTTGGCTATGGCAAATTATGCCATCGACCCTGAGATTTTAAAACCTTATGTGCCCTACAAAACGGAACTCGATTTTTTTGAAGGTAACTGTTATGTGAGTTTGGTTGGGTTTCGGTTTTACGATACGAAAGTATTAGGCATTCGTGTTCCGTTTCATTCAGATTTTACGGAAGTTAATTTGCGTTTCTATGTTCGATATAAAGAGGATAATGTTTGGAAACGAGGTACTGTCTTTATCAGTGAGATTGTGCCTAAACCTGCAATAACTTTTGTAGCAAATACATTTTATGGCGAGCACTATGAAACCATGCCGGTAAGAAATAATATCCAACACACTCCAGAAAAATTAACGGTGGAGTACACTTGGAAAAAATCAGATTGGAACCGTTTTTCTGTTGAATGTGATAGCCAATCCGGCCAAATTGTGGAGAATAGTATTGAGGAATTCATTACCGAACATTACTGGGGATACACCAAATTAACTGATGCCAAAACTTCTGAATATGGAGTGGAACACCCAAGATGGAACGCTTTTCCGGTTACTGGGTATTCTTTAGATGTAGATTTCAAGGATTTATATGGTGCAAACTTTTCGTTTTTGGCCGATGCAAATCCAAACTCCGTATTGGTAGCAGATGGATCAGATATTTTGGTGCGGATGGGTAAAAAAATCTAATCGGTACAAAAATTACTTTTCAATTAAAATTCCTACTTTAAGGGTTTATATTTAATGTAAATCCTGTTATGCTAAACTTATCCACCCTATTAGAGAGTAGTGCCAGAAAATATCCAGAAAAAGCAGCTTATGTTTTTATGGATACTTCCTTATCCTTCAAACAAGTAAACGATTTAGCCAATCGGGTTGCAAACGGACTAATACAAAAAGGCATAAAACCCGGCGATAAAGTGGCACTTAGTTGTTTGAATTTGCCTTATTTTCCGGCTATCTATTTCGGGATTTTAAAAACCGGTGCTGCGGTAGTGCCGTTATCTGTTTTATTAAAAACAGACGAAATAAAATACCATTTACAAGATAGTGATGCAAAAGCTTATTTCTGTTTTGTAGGAACCGCAGAGTTACCTATGGCTCAAATGGGACACGAAGCATTTAAAAATGTAGCTAGTTGCGAGCATTTCTTTGTCATTACGCCACAACCTACTGATCCATCGCCCATAGAAAATACCACAACTTTTGGTCAACTAGTGGGAACTCAAGCGGCAGTTTTTGATACTTTTCAGGCTTCGCCAGATGATACCGCTATTATTGTGTACACCTCCGGAACCACCGGAAAACCAAAAGGAGCCGAACTTACACACAGTAATTTACTGCTCAATGCCATGGTTTTATCTGATTTAATTCGGATTGAAAATTCCGATACCTTGTTAATCGTGTTGCCACTCTTTCACATTTTTGCCATGTCGGCCATGATGAATGCTGGATTGTATAAAGGTGCTTCGGCAGTGTTGGTACCTAGGTTTGAAGCGGCTTCGGTTTTACAGCAAATGGATAAAAACAAAGTAACCATTTTTGCTGGTGTACCTACCATGTATTGGGGCTTAGTAAATTATAAAGAGGATAATGCCTTGATAGAACGAGTAGCTAAAAACTTAAAGCTTTGTGCATCAGGCGGCGCCTCATTGCCAGTTAAAGTTTTAGAAGATTTTGAGAAGATATATAAAGTACCAATTCTGGAAGGCTATGGCATGTCAGAAGGTTCTCCGGTGGTTTCTTTTAATCAGATAGATGTAGGCCGCAAGCCAGGTTCAGTGGGTACTCCTGTTTGGGGGGTTGAAGTTAAATTGGTAGATACGGATGGGAACGAAGTTGCAACTAACGAACCCGGTGAGCTTTGCTACAAAGGGCATAACGTGATGAAAGGCTATTACAAAAAACCTCAAGAAACTGCCGAAACATTAAAAAACGGATGGCTACACTCCGGAGATATTGCCAAAAGAGACGAAGATGGTTTTTATTTTATCATAGACCGCACCAAAGACATGATTATACGAGGTGGTTTAAATGTGTATCCTCGCGAAGTAGAAGAGTTAATTATTCAACACCCTGCCGTTTCATTGGTGGCTGTAATTGGAGTACCGGATGAGCAGTTTGGGGAAGAAATTAAAGCTTGTGTGGTATTAAAAGAAAACCAGAACGTAACAGATGAAGAGTTAATTAACTGGACCAAAGAACGAATTGCTTCCTATAAATACCCACGAAAAGTGGCGTTCATGCCATCCTTACCCATGAGTGCTACGGGTAAAATTCTAAAACGAGAATTAAGATAGTTTGCTTATGTATGAGCTAAAAACCAAGGCCGGTGACGAAAAAATCGAGGAATTTTTAAGTCGCATAGAAAAAGAGGGAATAAAAGCCGATTGCATTAAAATAAACCAAATGATGACCGAAATCACTGGAGAATCGCCTCAAATATGGGGGGCTAGCATGATTGGTTTTGGCAAATATCAATACAAATATGCAAGTAGCCACTCGGGCGAATTTTTTATAACGGGCTTTTCACCTCGTAAACAAAACATCACTTTGTACATCATGGCTGGTTTTAGTAGTTACGATGCATTGTTGCAAAAACTAGGGAAACATAAAACCGGAAAATCTTGTCTTTATATCCAAAAACTAGAGGATGTAAACCAAGCAGTTCTTAAAGAATTAATCACTGCTTCTGTAGCACACATGCGAGAAACGTATAAAACAAGTTAGCGCGTGAATACATGCGCTAACTTGTTTTCAATATGTTAATAGTTTATAGAATATTTTAATAGTCTATAGAATATGTAAATAGGTAAGCATATATAAACACACATTAAGAATATCCAGATAAAATGGTCGAAGGGTAGCAAAAAAGGATTCGTAGGGTTTGGCGTTTCAAATAAATGCACATCTACCATATGTAAAACGAACATTAGGCCTAGCGCAAGTAAAACATTAATAAATAAAAAGTGCACCGCTTTTCGCAGTGCCCATTTAACTCTAATTATTATTAACATTGTTTTTAAGTTAAGTGCCATTGGCTTTTACTAAGATTCTGTCCCTTTTTTCAATTCCTCAAATTTTGCTGTCATGGTTGGATTTCCCCGAGTCAATTTCTTGATGGTTAAATCTTCTGTTTTCTCATTTGCAAGTCGGAGGTTATTTTCTGAGGAAGTTAATGCATCTCTGGTTTTTTGCAATTCCTTTATGGTTTTATCTATTCCTTCTATTGCCTCTTTAAATTTTCGACTAGCTAAATCGTAATTTCTTGCAAATCCATCTTTGAACTTATTCATGTTCTCCTCAAAGTTGGTAATATCAATATTCTGACTTTTTATCAAAGCAAGTTCAGATTTATACTGAATGGAATTCATGGCGGCATTGCGAAGTAGCGTTATAATAGGAATGAAAAACTGCGGACGCACCACATACATTTTTTCATATTTATGAGAAACATCCACGATTCCGGCATTATAAAGCTCATTTTCTGCTTCTAAAAGAGTTACCAGAACTGCATATTCGCACTTCTTTTCTCTTCTATCTTTATCTAATTCTTTTAAAAAGTCTTCATTTTTCTTTTTGGATGCCGTTTCATCGCCCTCATTTTTCATTTCAAACATGATAGAAATGATTTCATTTCCCTCGGCATCGTGCTCTTTAAAAACAAAATCTCCTTTACTTCCTGTTTTCGAATCGTTATCTTTTTCGAAATAGGACTTTTGAAATGCTGTTGAACGAAGTTTATTAAATTCAATCTCGCAATGTTGTTCCAAACTTTCGCCAAGCATTTTAGTAGAAAGTTTCAGCTTCATGTCTCTAAACCGAGCAATTTCATCTTCCTTATACTTTATAATTGCATCCTTATTTTGCAATTCTTGTGAAAACCGTTGCTTTAAAGAGTTTTCTAGATTTTGTTTTTCTAACTCTTTGGTGTTTAATTCGTTTGCCAAAGTGTCTCGTTGTTTTTCCACTTTCTGAACAGCCTCATTCACCGCTAATTTTTTCTCCACCTCCACATTGTCTATTTTTGCTTTTAATTGCGCTATTTCCGCTTCTTTAGCATTTAATTTTTGAGACAATGCCACCTCACTTTGCGCTTTAAGCTCGGTTAGTTCTCTGTCTTTTTTTGCAATTTCTTCTTGCAACGTATTTCTGACATTTGCTTTAGCTAATTCTACCGCATTGGCTTTTTCTTTGTCAGCAAGCAGTAATCGATTCGATAGTTCTTCTTCAAACTTATGGTCTCTAACCTGTTTTAGAATGTCTGCAAAACCAGCTTCATCTACTTTAAAAGTCTTTTGGCAACTTGGGCATTTGATTTCGTTCATGAGAATAAAGTTAATTTTTTAGGTGGATGTTTTTCAATACGTTGTAAGATTTCCATTTCATTGTTAAACTCAATACCGCCAAGTTTTATTAAATCAGCGTTTCCTTGGGCTGGGGATTTTAAAGTATATGGACTTAAAACAAAGACAGGAATACCCATTTTTAATGCAGATTTTCCGCAATTAAACGTTCCACTCATTTTTCCTGAGTTATCTTTTTCCGGACCAGATTTAATCACCACTACGGCTTCAGAAAGTGCACAAATCAAGATGTTTCTAATAGCAGCTTGTTGGCCCGTAAATTTTTTATTGGGAACAAATTGAGAGACGAACAAAGCGTTTTTTTGCCAATTTAACTCATCCATTTCTTTTTTAATAGTCATGTGATTCATGCCATAACTCAAAACCAAGGTGGTTGTATTTTGTGCTTCAAGTGCACCCACGTGTGCTGCTGTGTCAACCCCATTTGCATAGCCCGATGTTACATTTATCCCATTCTCCGCAAATTTTTGGGCAACTTTTTTGGTGATTAACGAATCGAAATCATCAGCATCTCTTACTCCAACTATGGCAATACTTTTTTGATTAAGTAAGGCTAAATTTCCTTTGCAGTATAAAATTGGCGGAGCATTATCCCCCATGTTTTGGAATACCGTATTTGGATATCTTTCGTCATCTAAACCAATAATGGATATTCCGTCTGCTTCGAGTTTCTCAAATTGCTTGTTTAGATTATCGTTAGCTGTTAGTTCTGCAAAACAAGAGAAATCTGCACGCGAAAATTTACCTTTTCCAATAGTTGGGAAATGTTTTTGCAGATCGTTCAGCTTAAAATTCAATAAATCACTGATTGTTAATTGGTTTGCCAACAGTGTATGGTAAATGTAATATATACTCTTTGCACCAAAACCCGGCGCATTAGAAAGTATAAACCATGCATATTCTCTATTTCTTGTCATCTTTTCTGAACTGTTAGCTTAATAATCTACCTAACTCCCTTAGCTTTTCTTTGTCGGTTTCCGAAACTTCTCTTTTGCCTTCTAGCAAAACAACAGACTTCTCCTTATCATACCGTTCTATAAATTCTTTAAAAGTCATTGGGGTGGGTTAATGTTATCTATACTATTTAATTGCATCAATGTATTTTTCAATTTCATCGCTCTCAATAAAAATTCCTCCTTCAGTAAAGGGAGGCATATTAGATTCTTGTGGACTTAGAATTTCACCGTTTTCTATTTCGTCAGCATAGTTTGGTGTGGTCCTGAATTTTCCTTTTCCTCTGAATTTTAAAATAACAGCATGAACTCCCGGAAAAACACAAATCTGAAGTCCTGTTTCTTCACTCTCAAAAAAGTCGTGTTGATTTAATCTCATACGAACTCTCTTACCTTTTAGTAAACTTTCGGGGCAGTAACCCGTCCACATGTTCGAAATTTCTTGTTTCATATCCTATAGTTTTAGATTGCAATGCTTATTAATATTGTCTGTATGCTTTTTCATGTGCTTCTTTTATTTGATCAACAAGAGATTTAGGTTCAATGACTCTAAGATTAACACCAAAAGAAAGTAGTTCCATAACAAGGTCATGCGTTATGCATAGTTTTAGTTTGATTTTAAGTTCCTCGTCATTATCCACTAAAACCTGCTGAGTATCATGTAATGGTAAAGTCTTGATATACTTACCTTGGTATGGTTCAAATGATAAAATAATGTCTTGCGGTTCTGCGTCATTTGAAGATATAATACCAAAACAGTAGCGGTAATTTTGTGCTACATTGTAATTTTTGGGGTATATAAAAGTTTGGTTAGTTATTTCAAGATTGGTCAAACGGTCTAGAGCATAAGTTTTAATATTATTGTCTTTACTGTCATTAGCAATAATATACCAACGGTTTTTAAATTCCTTCAAAGCATAAGGTTCTACCAAGCGCTGGTTTGATTCTTCTTCCCAAAATTTCTGATACGTGAATTTAATTTGGAATCTGTTTTTGATGGCATGAAGTAACCCATTTAAATTCTCTGTTCCTTGGGGTCTGCGTTTTTCCAGATGAACAAATTGATCTAAATCTTGTGCGGGGCTTAAAGAATTAAAGATGTCAAATGCCTCTATTCTTCTTTGAAAATTCATGTTCTCCCTTTCATTCTGGCTGATAAAATAGCCTTTACTCGATTTTGAATATTCAATGTCGATTCCAAAATTATTTCTGATTTCCCTTATATCTCGCTGAAGTGTACGTTTTGAAAAACCAATATGTAACGTATCATCTTGCATTTGCAGATAATCCAAGTTGTTTCCAATATAGGCTTGTAACTCCTCAAAAGAGGAATAAGGTTTTGCTTTCAACTTTTTGATAATAAGCAGGTAGCGTGATATATAGCCTCGTTTAGACATGATTAATTCTTACTATTAAGTTCTGGAATTACAACTTCAACTATTTTTTTATTTCCAATCACAGACACAAAAATAAAATTACTAAACGCCAAAGCGTGTCGCTGTAAATTTTATTTTAAAAATTCGAAAGAATTAATCGGTAATGGAATAGATTATTGTTTGCAGTTTGGTAGTTAAGAACGCGCGACATATATGCGCCAGGTAAGAGACGGGTTACGCACTCACCAGTATTATCAAAAAAAATGCGGAGAATAATTTCACTATTCTCCGCATACTATGCTTTTGAAAACCTATTTACTAAAACGGCAAATCATCGCCCTGATCGGCTGTTAAATCAATTGGAGGAGCCATTTCTGGAGTATTTTCTTGTGCTTGATACGAATTGCTATTGCCATCCAACACATTAATTCTCCAAACCTGCAAAGTGTTAAAGTAACTGTCTTTTCCGGTCTTATCGGTCCATTTTCTTCCTCTTAAATTAAAGAAAACTTCTACCTCGTCGCCAACCTTGCATTTATCTAATAGATTACATTTATCCTGAATTGCCTCAAACTTGATAAAATCCGGGTACTGCGGATTTTCGGCATATTCTACAATTAATTCTCTCTTTTTAAACGAGTCGGTTACCTGAATAATCGGACCAACTTCCACTACCTTAGCTTTAATTTCCATATACTTGCTTTCTGTTGCAACAAAATTAGCATTTAATACTTCATGTCCATATTTCAAACTAAAAATAAAACAGTAATCACCTGTGCAAAACATTTATCTGCCTATTTACACGACGAAGTAGTAACCCTCGGGTTTACTCCGTACGAAGTTTGGGCAACTGGTGTAAGTCTGGAAGCTACGTTAATAGATTGCATTCGCTTGAATTTAAATTTAAGAACCGCCAACCAAGTTTTATTTTCTTTGGGTGATATTAAAGCTGCCGATGCAGACGGCTTATATAAAGGAATAAACCGATTGCCTTGGGAGAATTGGGTAGCTTCCGATGGATACATCAGCATCACCTCTACTGTAAATAATCCTACCATGGATACTCCACTTTTTGCTAATTTAAAATGCAAAGATGCCATTGTAGATAGAATTAGAGATAAAACCGGCGAACGCCCTGATTCCGGACCCGAACGCGATAAAATGGTAATTCATTTACATTGGGTGGATAATTTGGCTACTGTTTATTTAGATACATCGGGCGAAACGTTAACCAAACACGGTTACCGAAAAATGCCCGGCTCTGCACCCATGCAAGAATCTTTGGCAGCAGCATGTATTTCAGCCACCGAATGGGACGGCAAAAGCACCTTCATCAACCCGATGTGTGGTAGTGGCACTCTTGCCATTGAGGCAGCTCTAAAAGCCATGAATAAAGCCCCTGGATTACTGAGAAGTAATTTTGCTTTCATGCACATTGAGGGGTATCAGAACGAATGGTATGAACATGAGGCCGAAAAAGCCTTAGGCGCAATCCAAACAAAAAATCTACCCAAAATAATAGCCACAGATAAAAATGCGAATGCCATTTATGCTGCCCAAGAAAACGCTAAAAAGGCAGGGGTAGAAAAATACATTGAATTTGCGGTGTGTGATTTCAGAGAAACTGAAATACCCGAAAATAATAAAGGGGTTATCATCATCAATCCGGAGTATGGCGAACGCTTAGGAGAGTACGAAGAACTGGAACCCATTTACAAAGCCATCGGCGATTTTTACAAACAAAAATGTGGCGGATATAAAGGCTATGTTTTTACCGGTAGCCCTAGTTTATCCAAAAAAATTGGCTTATCGGCAAAGAGAAAAATACCGTTTTTTAATGGGAAGATAGATTGCCGTTTAATGGAGTATGAATTGTATGAGGGGACAAGGAGGGGGTAGTATGAATTACTTGTATAGTTAAGTTTGGTGTCATGCTGATAAATGCAAAGTATTTGTTCAGCATCTTTCAGTGGTATGGGCTTTTTAACCTAGGTGAATTCTCATAAGAGATCCTGAATAAACACTTAGTTTTTGTTCAGGATAACGGAAACAAATTAGAGTCATTCTGAATTCGTTTCAGAATCTATCAGGGGCTTTTTTCTAAAAATGGTTTTTTATTAATTTAGATGAATGAAGGATGGTTTTATTTACATTCTTTCTAACAAATACCGCACTGTTTTATACATTGGCGTAACTCACGATTTAAAGCAACGTCTTTACGAACATAAATCGGGTGAAGGTTCCGTATTCACTAAAAAATACAAAACAAAATATTTAATCTATTACGAGTATTTTGAAAATATAGTGGATGCCATTGATAGAGAGAAGCAATTGAAAAATTGGCATCGAGAATGGAAGTTTAATTTGATAAAGTCTGTAAATCCAGATTTAAAAAATTTGGAAGAGGAAATTTATTAATACCACTGAGAGATGCCGAAACAAGTTCGGCATGACTGAAACAATCTTTTGTCATTCTGAACTCGTTTCAGAATCTATCAAAGAGTTAAACAAGCATAAAGTGATAACTAAGTAAGTCTTCGCTAAATGATAAAGTGGGATGATTAATCGAATTGAAATTCACTAACCTTATCGTATATGCCGAAACAAGTTCGGCACGGCATGACTGAAACAATCTTTAGTCATTCTGAACTCGTTTCAGAATCTATCAAAGAGTTAAACAAGCATAATGTGATAACTAAGTAAGTCTTCACTAAATGATAAAGTGGGATGATTAACCGAATTGAAATTCACTGATGCTTAAATAATTCCGATAGCTATCAAAACGGCATGACTGAAACAATCTTTAGTCATTCTGAACTCGTTTCAGAATCTGTCAAAGAGTTGAACAAACATAAAGTGATAGCTTAGTAAATCTTCACCAAATGTTAAAGTATGATGAATTAACCGAAATAATTCCGATAGTTATTATATCTCCGCCAGCACTGTTCTTCCGCCTTTTACCACTTGCCCTAGTTTAACGTTTAGCTTAGTATCAATAGGGAAAAATAAATCTACCCGAGAACCAAATTTAATAAAACCCATTTCTGATCCTTGCTCTACCATTTGTCCTTCTTTTATGTACCACTTTATTCGGCGGGCTAGCGCTCCAGCAATTTGTCTGAAAAGGATTTCAGTACCGTTTTGGTGCTGTATCACAAAAGTAGTTCGTTCGTTTTCTGTGGATGATTTCGGATGCCATGCAACTAAATATAAACCGGGGTGGTATTTAGCATAGGTAACCAATCCGCCAATGGGATTGCGGTTTACGTGCACATTAATTGGCGACATAAAGACGGAAACCTGTAAGCGCTTGTCTTTAAAGTACTCCGTTTCTTCCACTTCTTCTATCACCACTACTTTTCCATCGGCAGGTGCTAATATGGTACTTTCGCTTTTCTTAATTCGTATAATGGGATTACGAAAAAATTGCAGAATGATTAAAAATAAAAACGAGGCCAATGCATACGCAAAAATTAATACATAATTATTGGAACTAAAACTTCTGGCAACCCAGATGATGGCAGCAGAAACAATAAGTACAATGGCTAAACTCACATAGCCTTCGCGGTGTATTTTCATTAGAGTTGAATTAAAATTAGGTATGCAAATATAAAAGGGGATGCGAATAAAAGACTATCAAACCTATCTAAAAGTCCTCCGTGCCCGGGTAAAAAATCTCCCGAATCTTTAGCATCTATGCTTCGTTTAAATAAGGATTCTGCCAAATCTCCCAAGGTGCCAACCACCACTACGATGGCGGCAAGTCCCAACCATTCTACTAAATTAATTTGACCTAAATATCGGTACAATAGTACCGATACATTTAGGGCTATGAACATCCCACCAAAAAAACCTTCCCATGATTTTTTTGGAGAAATACGCTCAAACAATCGTCTTTTCCCAAAAAGCATCCCGAAAACATAGGCTCCGGTATCATTAGCCCATATAAGTAAAAGTATACCTAATGGAAAAACATAGCTATAAAAATTGCCAAAAATAAAACCGGTTGAAACAAACAAACAAAAGGGAGCAATGATATAAATTAATCCCAAAAAGCTTAAGCCAATGTTAGAAAAGGGCTTGTCTTTTTTACGATATAATTCTGCAACAAAGAGCAAACTCGTTAGTGGGATGATGAGGGTAAAATAAGCTGGCGATAAACGTTCGTAGAGATAAAAAGTAACCAGTGTGTAAATAAATATGCCGGCGCCCATCCCAAAAAATAAATTGGGTTGATATCCTCCGCGCTCTACCAAACCATAAAATTCTAGCAAACAAAAAACGGAAATCCCGAAAAACAATCCGATAAAAGCCCTATCGTCAAACAATACAGCACAAAGTAAAATGATAACAAATAGTACTGCCGTAATAGCCCTTTGCCAAAAATTACTCATGGATTTTCGATGTCGGTATTGATGATTATTTCGATGGCTTCATCGAATTTACTTTGATGAACATATAACTCCACTTCTCCAAATACTTGGTACATACTGTCTTGCTTGTTCATTTTCACAACTTCTACCTCATGATCGCGGAGAAGTTGCATGATGATTTCGGCTTCAATTGGCCGTTGTGTGGTGTACACTTTTACCCAGTTTTTTTCCATCAGTTAAGTACCGTATTAGTAGCAACGCTTCTTTTGTAAAAGTAGTAAAATAATAAAGTGCAAACCGCCAGGCTTAAAATTAGTTCGCCAGTGGTAAAAAGTGTTTCGTCGTTTAAAATATCGGTTGTAAGTATTCCTCTTTGAAATAAATACGAACCAATAACTACCAACGCATTGTTTACAAAATGAGCAAAAATAGGCACCCAAATACTACCGCTGTAAACAAATAAATAGCCCATCAATGCTCCTAAAAGCATTCGCGGAAAAAACCCAAAAAACTGCATGTGCAAGGCACTAAACAAGAAAGCGGTAATCCAAATTGCCCAATGTTTATTTTTAGTTAGGTCGATGAATAGTTTCTGAAGCACCCCTCTAAACAACAACTCTTCGCCAATAGCAGGTAAGGCAGCAATGATAAATAAGTTGATAAACATCGTTCCCAAATTGGGCATCACCAAAAATAATTTAGTAATCTTAATTGCTTGATCTTCTGCAGCACGCATGCTCTGCTCTAATCCCGATAAATACGCAGGGAATTTTATTTGTTCATTCAGATGACCCAAATACTCGATAATAGGCGAAATATTAATGACGATAGCTACAACCACAGCCAACAATAGCACATTTTTATACTTGGTTATTGCCAGATATTCTTTGGTTTTTTCTCCCATAAAATAGGGAAATAACAGCGCAGGAAGAATAAATAAACCTATAGATTGCACCAATTGCAGGTATTTTACTGCGGGTGCATTTGCCGGATTATCTAAACCCAAATCTCCACCCGAAGAAAAAAAGGAATAGTCGAAAAACCAATTTACAGTTACCGCTCCAATAAAAAACGATACACACAAACTACTGAAACATAGTAGTATTAAGAACAAAATCTTTAAACCCGTGCTCTTACCGGTTAAAATACCATTTAATCCCATTTTAGTATCTTTGTGCACATTACGAAAAAACGTAACGTTTTTTACATGGCGAAGATAGGAAATATTGATTTAGGTGAATTCCCTTTGTTGCTTGCTCCCATGGAGGATGTAAGCGACCCGCCATTTCGTTTTGTTTGCAAGCAAAACGGGGTTGATTTAATGTACACCGAGTTTATTTCATCCGAAGGATTAATCCGAGATGCCGCCAAAAGCAAACAAAAGCTAGATATTTTCGAGTACGAACGCCCAATTGGCATACAGATTTTTGGAAGCGATATTGATTCCATGTATGAAGCCACTCAAATTGCAACACAAGTTAAACCCGATTTAATTGATATTAATTACGGTTGCCCTGTGAAAAATGTAGCCTGCAAAGGAGCCGGTGCCAGCTTGTTGCAAGACATAGATAAAATGGTGCGAATGACCGATGCCGTAGTGCGAGCTACGCATTTGCCGGTAACCGTTAAAACCCGCTTAGGTTGGGACGATACCACCAAAAATGTGTACGAAGTTGCCGAGCGTTTGCAGGATGTTGGCATAAAAGCCTTAACCATTCACGGACGTACACGTTCACAAATGTATAAAGGCAGTGCCGATTGGACACTCATCCGCCAGATAAAAAGAAATCCCAGAATCCGCATCCCTATTTTTGGTAATGGCGATGTAGACAGCCCACAGAAAGCGTTGGATTGGTACCGAGAATTTGAAGTAGATGGCATCATGATAGGCAGAGCAGCCATTGGCAACCCTTGGATATTTAGAGAAATCAAACATTTTGTACAAACCGGAGAGTACTTAGCCCCGGCAAGTATTGCCGAGCGGGTAGCTGTTTGCAGGGTTCATTTGCAAAAATCCATTGCCTGGAAAGGCGAAAAACTCGGGATTGTAGAAATGCGCAGGCATTATGCCAACTATTTTAAAGGCCTGGAAAATAGCAAAGAATATCGCATGCAACTCGTTACTTTGTACGATTTATCGGCAATTGAAGAAGTATTGTCAGAAATAGAACATCGGTATAGCCAAACAGAACCGACTGCAATTTTTTAAAACATTTCTATTTTTCCTTCGTTTAATTATTTTCAATAACCTTATATTGGCAAAAGTTATGATAGCCAAAATCACAGATGGTGTAAAAGTAATGGTAGAAACCGTTTACCAACCGGAATATTCTAATCCGGCTAACGAGCATTACATGTTTGCTTACCGTATTGTGATTGAAAACCTAAGCGATTATTCTCTCCAACTGTTGCGCCGCCATTGGCATATTTTTGATAGCAATGGTAGCCACCGCGAAGTAGAAGGCGAAGGAGTAGTTGGCATACAACCCATAATTGAACCCGGCGAAAGCCACGAATACGTTTCGGGCTGTAACCTAAAAACCGACATAGGCAGCATGAAAGGAACTTACCAAATGCAACGCCTAATGGACGGAAAGCAATTCAGTGTTTCCATTCCAGAGTTTATGCTCATTGCTCCATTTAAGTTGAATTAGCGTTTGGGTTTTAATAGGAATATAAGGGGATTATCTACGGAGGTTAAACCATTTACTCTATCTAATATTTCACTATCAGTAACATTTATACCTGTTTGATTCAACACAAAGCTTAAGTTTTCAGGCTTCATAGTCATTATAAGATTATCACTATAAAATCCTTTAAAATTTATTGTACTACCACAGCCACAAGTAGGGTCTGATGGTGTTTTCACTAATAAGGATTTTTCTGTTAATTTATTAAATATGTGGTGATAAATTTCATTCAAATAACTGAAGGATAGCAAAGTATAGTTTGTTGCATTGGCATATGCAATGCTGTGAAAAAATCCCTTTTCATTAATATCAGATAATTTTTCATAGTCGCGACCTCCATCAACCATCTTGTCTAAATCTAATAATTTATCTCCAAAATCATACTTAACTATAGGTATAAGTTCATTATTATGTATTTCATACAAATAATTATCAAAATAAGGCATGTAACTAACTATATCTGTTTGTGAAGAATACTGTAACTTGCCGTTACAATCTGCACTGTTCATAAAAAAGGAAAATTGTTGGTCAACATAATAAAAACGTGATTTTACCAAAAAATTAGTGTCAGTTAATATCAACTGATGATTTATGGATGGTTTATTTTCATAATAGGCTATGTCCAATAATAAATTATTTGTTTTGCGATTAAAAGAAAGCTCGTTAAAAAACCAATCCAGTTGTTTAGCTTCAATTGCGTTAAGTAGTTCGTCAACGTAAAGTAATTTGCCGTCATTTACGTTATATAAAAGCAGGTTATTATTACCTATAATTGTAAAATCGGTAACACTGCTCATACTTAATTTGTTGTCACTGTTATTAAAAACTATCTTATTGATAAATTTGCCGTTATCACCGAAACATAATAGTTGTTTAGCTTGCTTATCAAGAATATAAATATACTTTTCATTAAATAAAATTTTACTGACATGTCGCACTAAAGACTGTCTATTAGTTTCAAGTATAATTATATCTTCTACATCAAATATATTTTCATAAGATGAAGTATAATCTTTTTCACTTACCTTTTTAAGAATATTTACCTCATGCTTGGCATCACCCATTGATGGTTTTATGTTATTAGTTGTCTTATTACATGAATAAATAATTGTCAGTAAAAGTAAGCTTAGTACAATTTTCATAGTTTATTATATTTAATATATCTTATAAGCAGAATTCTGCTTATACGATATAGTTTTTTAATAATTATGGTTTACGAGTATCTGCGTACATGTAACAGTATTTATTACCTCCAGATTGGCATGTACTAGTACAATCATTGTAAACCGTTTGTCTCCAAACTGCATTGTAGGTTTTACCGATATCATTACAATATTCCGGTGGACCTAAAGTAGGATCAGGTGGCAAATCGTCCATAGTGAACGACGCCAAGAATGCCGATGTGATTAATAATGACATCGCAAAAACTAAATTTTTAAACTTTTTCATAAAATTTTGATTAAGAGGTTAAAAAAAATTTAATTAAACCTGTTTATAGGTTTTGCAATTAAAAAAAAAAAAAAGAATATTTGCAAATGAAATTTGTATTTTATTTCTTTTTAATACTATATAGTTGTTATTTCTCTGTTTTTGCCCAATCTAATTTGGCTAAAGTGGTAAAAGGCAGTATAACAGATAGTGTCACAAAGGTGGGCGTGGAGTTTACTACTATTCTTATAAAAACTACAGGGGGACAAACAGCGGGCTTCAGTAATGAGCAGGGTTTTTTTGAGTTGTCCATTACTAATTCACAAATAGAAAGTATCCGATTTCAACGAGTGGGGTATAAAACCAAAACCATACTTGACACAAGTAATTTTAAATTTAATGCTGATACTTTAAATCTTGGAGAAATAGTTCTAGACCCTGCTTTAAATCTGCTTACGGAAGTACAGATAAAAGAAAAGCCTTTACTGCTAAAAAGAGAGGGAAGTAAGTTGGTGTATTTGGTAACAAACGATCCGGATGTAAAAACCTCCAACATGTTAGATATCATGCCCAAAGTGCCTTTACTTTCTTTAGATCAAAACAACAATGTACAATATAAGGGCGGCGAAAATTTTAGGATTTTGTTAAATGGAAGGCAAACGGCTGTGTTTTCACAAAGTCTTAATCAAGCCTTAGCTTCTATCGGGGCAGATAAAATTGTTCGCGTTGAGGTTCTTATGGAAGTGCCTGCTAGATATTTGAACCAAAACATTACCGGTTTAATAAACATTGTAACCAAAGATCAAGGTATAAACGGGATCAGCAATACCATATCGGGCAATATCAATACTTTAAGTGGGTATGGTATAAACAACAGTTTAATTTTTAAAAACAGGAAATTAGCACTCACTCACACGTTGGGTTGGAACGAACTGCCTATATCCAATTCATCTCAAATTTCTGTCACTAATGGCATTAATGATTCCTTCCGATCTGAGAACTCAGATAACATAAAAAATAGGGGTAATGGAACTCGATCTTCATTAAATTTAAGTTATAACCTCGATTCCTTGAGTCTATTTCTAATGAGTTTATCCTTCAGCGATAATAATAAATCACAGGGCATCAAGAACAAACAGTCATTCAGGGATGCAAATTCTGTTAACTCATTTATCAGCACAACTGATTTTTCAACTTTTAGCCAAGCATTATCCTGGAAACTAACCTATGAGCGCAATTTTCGAAAAAAACGAAGCAATGTTTTTGTTTTACAGTATGCCGGTGGCACAACTAATAACAACTTTGATAATCAAACTTCTTATACCAACCAGGTTTCCTATCAATTTGATGATAATAAACAGATAAATAATCAAAAAATCAACTTCCATACATTGCAGGCAGACATATCTTCACGTTTGGGCAAAACAGAAATTGAAAACGGTTTAACTGGTATTTTTAATCAAAGCAACAGTGAAAAATCATTTTTTCTTGTTACCGGTAATAGCCCTCAACCAACCCCGCAATTTGTAGATGTTTTTGAGTATCGCCAAAATATAGTTCGTTATTATGCTTCTGCATTTAGAGCAATTAATAAATGGACTATTAGAATAACAGGAACACAAGATTTTGAGCGAACAAATTCAATTTTTCCTTTAACACCAAATCAAAACAATATTCAAAAACTACAAAAAACTAATGCTACTTTTAATATTAGTCGAGGTATAGGTGATTTTGCTGGATTGAACTTGTTTTATAGTAATGGCATTTCAAGAGCCACTTTTGAGCAATTAAACGGTTTCACAAATACAACTAATCAATTGTACATAATACGAGGTAATCCTAGTCTTTTACCCGAAACATTTCAAAATATTTCACTTGATTTTCAGTCATTTAAAAAGGGATTTATAAATTTTGGGCCGAGTATTCGATTTACTAAAAACAAAATTGAACCTATTGCAATAAATAGTGGCGATACCACAATAATATCACTAAAAAACATCCCTTCAACGGTAAGCTACATTTTTAATCTCGGTATAAATTACAGAATAAGCTCAAAAATTACTGCTGATATTAAGGGTTTTGCAACATTGACCGATTATAAACAGATAAATACCATCAACAGGGTTAATTTTCAATTTTTCTCATTTCTGTCTTACAGGGTAAACGCACAATATTCTACTAATTTACTTGCAATTATTAATTTACCTAATTACATAAATCAAGGAATAATTAGGCAATCTAGTCAACTAAATATTTCGGCATCGGGTAGTTTTTTTAACCGTAAATTGGGCTGTTCTTTATCCTTCGAAAGTCCATTTCGTAAAAATAAAACCGCAACTTCCGATATCAATGATGTAAACTTTAATCAGCTTATAACCCGTTCTGAACAAATAAGAATTGTTCGTTTTGGACTTTCATACAGGATGGGTAGCTTAAATAATACCCGAATGAGAGCAGGAAGTAAAGATTTAAGAAAACAAGAAGAAAAGATTATTAATGAAAATGAAAAGCTAAATTGATACTTATTCACCACCCCTCTCCACAAACTTCATCGAAATAGAATTTACACAATGACGAGTATTCTTTGGTGTAAACCCTTCGCCGATAAACACATGCCCTAAATGCCCTTTGCATTGGGCACAAATAATTTCTATTCGTCTGCCATCAGCATCCGGAATGCGTTCTACAGCATCGGCAATTTCATCATCAAAACTTGGCCAACCACAGAAAGAATCGAATTTACTTTCGGAAGTGTACAAAGGAGCATCGCATTGCCGGCACAGATAAAGCCCAGGCTTTTTATTATTGGTTAATTCCCCAGTAAATGGTCGCTCGGTGCCTTTTTGCAGGATTACGTACTCTTCTTCAGGGCTAAGTGGGTTTAGTTTCATTTTGTGTTTTTATAAGTTAACATCATTCAACTGCAATTGTTGATTGCAGACTCTTGCTATTTGTTTATTTTAGTGAAATGAAAACGCTAATCTTTTGCCTTTTATTTCTTGTTTGCGCTAATGTTGGCTTCGCCCAAACCATCTCCCCAGATGATACCAAATTAGCGCAAGAAAAATTGGTGGCCGAACAACTACGTTGGTTGGCAAACAGCGACGCTAAGCCCGAAGAAAGAGCCGCCCAATTTCTAAAACTTGGCTTATGGAATGAGCTCAACCAACTTCTATCCAGTACCCGTAAAACGGATGCTCTACTTACGGTAGAAGCAGAATACCTTATCGTAATGAACGAGTTTAAAAAAGCGGAAAGTATTGTATATGAATTGATTCGGAGAAATCGCAGAAATAATAAGGCAGTCGCCCTGCAGGCCGATTTATTAACTCAAGCTTGGCGCTTAACCGAAGCCGAAAGCGTGTGTAACGGCGCTCTAAATTCGGCTCCAAATAATATTCCTTTGCTTTATCAACTCGGAAAAATTAAACTCCTGCAAAAAGAATATTCTACAGTAATAGCGATTGCTCAAAAAATAAAAGAAGCAGACCCGGCTAATTCCTTGGGTTATTTATTAGAAGCCGATGCTTGGTTTTGGGATCAGAAACCCGAAAAAGCCGAAGAACCTTTGCTAAAATCACTGGAGTTAGATCCCTTTAATGCCGATGCCCGTTTTAGTTATGGCTATGCCATTTGGCGAAGGGTAGATGCTACCCAATTAATGGACATGGCTGCACAATGGACTTTAGCACTGAAAATAAACCCTTTGCATTATCTAACGCATTGGCATTGGGGCAATGGGCATACCCAACTAACCTATGCAGATTACGCCAGACCAGATGACGAAGAAGTGCGGAAAGCACTTTTACCAGCCGAAGAGCTTATTCGGCAAAATAACGTGAGCCAAGCCCTTGCTTTTGCAAATGGTATCAAAGCTTTGTACCCTGCATCGGTTTTGCC
>JBGTLU010000046.1:0-9887 GCA_041743935.1 Sphingobacteriaceae bacterium | reverse complement strand
GAAAACACAAATGAAGGTCCAGGAAATTGACGACATGGATTTAATACAGCCTGATAATGTTTTTGTTATTCCATACAACAAAGGCATTGAAGTAACAGACGGGCACATAAAATTAATTCCGCGTTCAGAAACCGGTACAGCCATTTCCATTGACATTCTATTCTCATCACTTGCCGCAGCACAAAAAGAAAGAGTTATCGGTATTATTCTTAGCGGTAGCGCAAGTGATGGAACATTGGGAATGAAAGCCATCAAGCAGGAAGGCGGGTTAACTTTTGCGCAGGACGATACTGCAAAATTTAATAGTATGCCTCACTCTGCAATTGCGGCAGGTGCGGTAGATTTTATTTTGTCGCCAAAAGACATTGCGCTGGAATTAGGACGGCTAAGTAAACACCCGCTTATAAAAACAGTTGGCGTAAAAAACGGTGAAGAAGATTTAATTGAAAACAGCGATCCCGATTTAAAAACGATTCTAAACCATTTACACAAAACCACGGGTGTTGATTTTAGTGTGTATAAAATGAACACCATCAAGAGGCGCATCATTCGCAGAATGTTGTTGTATAAAATGACGATCCTCAAAGAATATGCAGAACTGCTTTCGCAAAAAAAGGAAGAAATAGATATTCTTTACCAGGATCTATTGATAAACGTAACCAGTTTTTTTCGCGATACCGACATACACAAATATTTAAAAGAAACCCTTTTCCCAAAGCTGTTCAATAGAAAAAAAACAGGAGAGACTTTGCGTATATGGGTTCCCGCTTGTGCCACAGGCGAAGAAGCATATTCCATTGCCATGATGTTGCTCGAAATTCAGGAAAGCAAACCAACTGAAATTCCTGTTCAAATTTTTGCAACAGACCTTAGTGAACAAGCAATAAGCAAAGCGCGTATTGGCATTTACACCAAGCAAGATTTGGAAACCGTTTCGCCAAATCGCACCCAGCGTTTCTTTATCAAAGCAGATGGTGGTTTCCGAGTAAACAAAGTCTTGCGGGATATATGCGTATTTGCTCCGCATAATATTTTACGCGACCCTCCTTTTTCGCGCCTCGATTTTATCAGTTGCCGCAACCTCTTTATTTATTTTGATAATCTGGCTCAAAAAAAAGCCGTCAATACGTTTCATTATGCCTTAAATGAGGATGGCTTTTTGATGCTTGGCAAATCAGAAAACATCAGTCATTCTGCAAATCTTTTTACAGACTTCAATAAAAAGTATAAGGTATTTTCTCGCAAAGCAAATTCAGGCACCCGCACACTTCCTGCACTATTACCACGCTATGCGCAACGAAGCAGTACCGAAAATAATAGCACGATAACGAATAAACCCAAAACAAAACGAACCTCGATAGCTCTCGGGGCCGTGAATCACAACAGACTTGACAACGCCATTGATGCCGTGCTTGTTTCTGAATTTATGCCTGCAAGCGTTGTCATTAATTACCAAATGGAAATTGTGCAGTTTCGCGGTATAACTGATTTATTTCTCACACATCCAAAAGGAAAAGCCACTTTTAATATTTTAAAAATGGCGCGACCGGAAATTGCTTTTGAATTGCGTAATGCCATTTCAAAAGTCATCAAATCAAAACAACGCTTTCGCAAAAGCGGCATTGAAATAAAAATAAACTCAGAAGTAAGAAGTATAAGTATAGAAATTGTTCCGCTTGAAATAGAATCGGATGAACCACTGCTTTTAATTCTTTTCACCGAACAGGAACAAACAGAAATTTTTTCGAAACAAGTTAAAGGCGGAAATAATAATTCGCTTGCAAAAGACCGCAGAATAAAAAAATTGGAAGAGGAATTAGCAGCAGCACACGCTGATGCACTTACAATTGCACAAGAGCAGGAAGTATTTTCTGAAGAATTGCAAAGTGCGCATGAAGAAGTAGTATCGAGCAACGAAGAGTTGCAAACCGTGAATGAAGAGCTGGAAACTTCAAAAGAAGAAATAGAATCAACCAACGAAGAACTCATCACCACCAATCAGGAACTGCAAACACGCAACGAACTGCTCAACGAAGCTTATGGTTATTCCGAAGCTCTATTTGCCACCATACACGAGCCCATGCTTGTACTGGATAAAAATCTTCGTGTAAAATCTGCCAATAAAACATTCTATAAAACATTTCATGCTAAAGAAGAAGATACAGAAGGAATCTTGTTGTATGATTTAGGAGACAGGCAATGGAATATTCCGCGCCTGCGCGAACTATTGGAAGAGCTGCTTCCAAAAAACACACACTTCCACGATTTTGAAATTACACACACCTTCCCGCTAATTGGGGAAAAAACAATGTTGCTCAATGCAAGAAGAATTATTCAGAAAATAAATAATGAAGAACTAATTCTGCTCGCCATTTCAGATGTTACCGAACAAACAACTGCAAGAAGAAAAATTGAAGATAGCGAAAAGCGGTATAACTTGATGCTTATGAAATCGCCTTTTGGTTTTGCCGTTTTAAAAGGTAAAAATATGGTGATTACACTTGCCAATGATAGTATTAAAACATTTTGGGGGAAAGGCCAGGACTTAGAAGGAAAGCCATTATTTGATGTGATACCTGAACTTAAAGATTCCTCTTTCCCAGACTTGATTGACAAGGTTTACACCACCGGTACTCCCTTTCACGGAGATGAGCTACTTGCTCCGATTTTGCGCAATGGAAAACTGGAAGATGTATATTTTAATTTTGTTTACCAGCCCTATCTGGAAGCAGACGAAACTATTTCAGGCGTTACGGTGATTGCTTACGAAGTAACCGCTCAAGTAATGGTAAAAAAAGCATTAGCAGCACAGCACGAGGCAGAGCAAAAAGCATTGAAGCTGGTGGAAGAAACCAATAAGCGTTACTACACCATGCTCATGGAATCGCCATTTGCTTTTTGTGTCTTGAATGGAAAAGATATGGTCATTACCCTTGCCAATGATTTGATAAAGGATTTTTGGGGGAAAGGTAAAGATATAGAAGGAAAAACGATTTTGGAAGTATTACCGGAAATCAAAGACCAGCCATTTCCTGCGATGCTTGATCAAGTTTATACTTCAGGCATTCCTGTTTACGCTAACGAAATTCTTGCGCGATTACAGCATCAGGATAAAATGAAAGAGCGATATTTTAATGTCATTTATCAACCTGACCATGAAGCCGATGGAACAATTTCAGGGGTCATCACTATTGCCTATGACGTAACAGAAATTGTGCTTGCCCGAAAAAAAGCAGAAGAAGGCGAAACAAAATTTCGTTCGCTGATAGAAGAAGCACCGGTGGCTACTTGCTTGTTTACCGGCAGGAACATGAAAATAGAAATAGCCAATAATATAATGATAGGTTATTGGGGTAAAGGAGAAAATGTAATCGGAAAACCATTGGCAGAAGTTCTTCCGGAATTAAAAGGGCAGCCCTTTCTTCAAATATTAGATGATGTGTTTGCCTCTGGCAAAACGTATCACGCCTCAAATATGCCTGCCGAATTAATGATAGATGGAGTGTTGAGTACTTATTATTTTGATTTTACTTATAAACCCTTACGCAATGCTGATGGCGAAGTCTATGGTATTATGGACATGGCGATTGATGTAACAGAACAGGTGCTTAACCGAAAAAAAATTGAGGAAAGCGAAAGAAAATTCAAAGAACTCGCTGAATTAATGCCGCAAAAAGTCTGGACTGCCGATGCTAATGGCAACAAACTTTATTTTAATAAAACATTGCTCGACTTTGCTGGAAAGACTTTAGAAGAATTAAAAGGCGATGGATGGAAACAGATGATTCATCCTGATGATTGGGAGCAAGACGAAATTAAATGGAATAAATCTGTCAACACTGGAAACAAATACCAATCAGAAAGCAGGTTTCTCCGTAAGGATGGAAAATATTTTTGGCACCTTACTATGGCAGTCCCTTTAAAAGATGAGCAAGATAATATCATACAATGGATAGGCTCCAAAACGGAAATACAGGAGCAGAGACAACAAAAGGAAATGCTCGAAATAGCAGTTGTTAACAGAACTTCTGAATTGAAGCAAGCTAACGAAGAGCTGGTAAGAATGAACAAAGAGCTGGAGGCATTCAACTATGTTTCCAGTCACGATTTACAAGAGCCATTGCGAAAAATACGCACCATTGCAGGGAGAATATTAGAAAAAGAAAATCAAAACCTATCTGATAGTGGAAAGAATTATTTCCACCTGATTCAGAATGCAGCCGAAAGGATGCAAACACTCATTCAGGATTTACTTGCCTTCTCCCGTTTAAGTATGGCAGATAGAAAATTTGAAAGCATAGACTTCAATGTAATTATTGAAGAAGTAAAAAAAGAACTTAAAGATGCTATTGCAGAAAAGAATGCAGTGATAGAAGTAAAAGAAATTTGCGATGTAAAAGTTATTCCCTTTCAGTTTCGTCAGTTGATGCACAACCTCATTAGCAACGCACTCAAATTTTCAAATCCGAAAATACCACCGCATATAAAAATTAGTAGCGTAAATATAACATACAGCAAAATAAATGTAGTAAACCTTACACCACATAAAGAATACTGCCACATTAGTATTTCTGACAACGGCATTGGTTTTGAAAAAGAATTTGCTGAAAAAATATTTGAGGTGTTCCAAAAACTACATACCAAAGATGAATATGCAGGCACCGGAATCGGGCTTGCTATCGTTAAAAAAATAGTTGACAATCACAACGGCATCATCACCGCAACAAGCAAACTAAATATAGGAACTACATTTGATATTTACATACCTACATGAAAATGGAAAACAACCCACTCTTTATACTTCTTGCAGATAATGATGAAGTAGACCGCATTCTTTTCACTGACGCATTTTCAGAATTAAAAATAAATACCATTGTTCAAACAGTAAACAACGGAATAGAATTAATGAAATGGCTTAATGAAAAAGGTGCTCTTTTACCCCAACTTCTTTTCCTTGATCTAAACATGCCGATTAAAAACGGGCTGCAATGTTTAAAAGAAATACGAAGCAATGAAATACTAAAAAATATTTCCGTAGTTATTTATTCTACATCTGACAATCAAAAGGACATCGAAGAAACTTTCTTAAATGGGGCAAACGTATACATAACTAAGCCGTCAGATTTCAATACCCTAAAACAAGTTTTAGAAAAAACAGTATTAACTGCCTATCAATACCAAAAGGGGGATATGAAAAGAGAAAATTTTTTGCTAAAGCTATAATAAGGTACATCACTCCGATAACTTACCCATTTACAAGGACAATTTATTTATTGCAACTCTCCATGCCAACGACACAAAAAAGTGTTAGTGCAGACGTACTAGTATGAAGCAATCCATGTAAATTGCTTTGACAAAGTGTGCGTGAACTTCAATTGTGCCTCAGACGAACAGCTGCACTGTAAATAACAACGTATTTGAAATAGGCTGGGGTTTCTTTCTCCACAGACAGTTTTGTAGTTTATCAAACATTGGTTTTGCAAATTATCCCAATAGCTATCGGGAGCACAAACCTAATTTGTTACTTTTGCCATTTGCTTTCCACAAAAACAAGCTATTATTTTTTTGTACATGAGACCCATTTTGTTCATTCTGGTAGTTTCTCAGTTTTTTTGTACTTCCCTTTGGTTTGCCGGAAACGCTATCCTTACCGATATAGCAAAAGATCTAAATCTCGAGTATGCATTTATAGCACACCTCACCAGTGCCGTTCAGTTTGGTTTTATTGCTGGCACCTTGGTCTTTGCTATGTTCACCATTGCCGATCGTTTTTCACCGTCCTTGGTATTTTTTGTAAGTTCTATTCTTGCCGGGCTTTTTAATTTGGGGATGAGTATACCTAACATTAGCCCTACTGAAATACTTTTATTTAGGTTCTTAACTGGCTTTTTTCTTGCCGGAATTTATCCCGTTGGGATGAAAATAGTTTCTGATTATTACCAGGCAGGTTTAGGCAAATCCTTAGGATTTTTGGTTGGTGCATTAGTGCTTGGCACGGCATTCCCTCATTTATTAAAAGATTTTATTGCTGATTTCCCTTGGAAATATGTTTTATACATCACCACTGCACTTTCTTTTGTAGGCGGAAGTATCATTCTATTATTTGTGCCGAATGGCCCTTACCGAAAACCCGGACAAAAAATAAAACTTACCGCCTTTTTGAGTGGCTTTAAAAACAAAAATTTTCGCTCGGTTTCCTTCGGCTATTTCGGACACATGTGGGAGCTCTATGCCTTTTGGGCCTTTGTCCCGTTAATGCTAATATCTTATGTAAATCGTTACCCCGAAATTTCGCTAAATGTTCCGCTTTTATCCTTTCTTATCATTGCTTCGGGCGGATTAGCTTGTGTTACAAGCGGAATGTTGTCCAACCGTTTTGGAGCAAAAAGAATAGCGTTTATCTCTTTACTTATATCCGGTTTGTGCTGTCTTCTCTCTCCTATTTTTCTGTTTACGGGTTCCTACTTTCTATTCCTTCTATTTCTGTTTATTTGGGGGTTTACCGTCGTCGCCGATTCTCCTTTATTCTCCACTTTAGTGGCAAAAAACGCACCCGAAGAATCCAGAGGATCTGCCCTCACCATTGTGAATTGCATAGGCTTTTCCATTACCATAGTCAGCATTCAACTCCTACATTTTCTTTCCGACAAAATAAATCCAACCTACATTTATGTGGTACTTGCCATTGGCCCCATTCTTGGGCTTATTGCTTTAGGTAGATATCAAAAATCCAAAGAACGCAACTCTATGGAATAACCCGCTTTCGTCTGCAAAACCACTTACAAAATCACAACTATTGTCTACATCTTTACGATAGTGATTAGGGTATAGCATTAAAATTGGTTATATTGGCAATACATCTGCTATTTTCTACAGCACTGTATCTACCTTATACTAAAAAAAAATACACACATGAAAAATGCATTATTTATCTCGTTATTCCTGTTGGCTGCATGTACTAGTCCGCAAGAAAACAAAACCACCACCAATACGGATAGTTTAAATACCATCTCCGATAGCGCTTTGGTCCCAAAGGCGGCACCTTTAAAAACCTATGCTAATCAACGTTTCAGAAATGTAACGGCAGAAAGAGTGAGTCAAGATACTTATGTAATCCGTGGGCAAGGCCAAATCTTTGAGGCAAGTTTTAATTGGATTGTGGAAGATGGTCACAATGAGATTAAAGAAGGCTTTCAGATGACAGATGCCGGCGCACCGGAATGGGGAAATTTTGAATGCACCATCGTGGTAAAAAAAGAGCGAGAAAACTCGACATTAACCCTCGTTTTATTTGAAGCAAGTGCTAAGGATGGCAGCCGTCAGCATGAATTGATCATCCCTTTACCCTCTATCTAAAATGAACGATACTATTTTAAAAGAAAGCTATGGAACGTTATCTGAAACCATCAATGGTTTAATTGCAGACGGTTACACACAAGATTTTAATATAAAAGACGAATGTTTTGTCTGCAATAAAACGAAGGTGTCATTATCTCCAAAAGATTTCCAAATAGACAAAGTGTATCGTTTCGAAGGATCTTCTGACCCCGATTGCCAATCTATTTTATATGCCATTTCCTCTAAAATACATGCAATGAAAGGCACTTTAGTAAATGCATACGGCATTTATTCAAATGCAGAAACTTCTAAAATGATCGAAAAATTAGAAACGAATGGTACAGAAAATACCACGGGAAACAAATCGAATGAAGCCACAGCCTTACGTCCGGAAGGGGAGCGCGTGTTAAACGCCCCATTAGTAGAAATGGATTTGAATAAATTCATGGAGCAAATAAAAAACGAGAGCACTTGGGAAACCAGCGACCGTAATTCCATTACCATTTTTAAGTCAGAATCAATCACCATGGTGTTGATTGCATTGCACCCAAATGCCGAAATGAAACCACATAAAGCAAATGGCTTACTGAGTGTTCAGGTTTTATATGGAAAAATTGAATTCAGTACAGATGCGCAAAGCAGCACCCTACACGCCGGACAAATGATTGCTTTGCAAGAAAACATTACACATAGTGTACGGGCCGTTATAGAAAGCTGTTTTTTGCTCACTATAGCCAAGTATGGCAAATAGAGTCGCTTAGCAGCTTAGTACGTTAATCGTGTGGCATCAGAGCCAAAAGGGTATTAAAATACGCCATGCATTACTCCCGATAACTATCGGGAAGCATTCTACCATCTCAATGACCAAACATTTTAAAGGGAAGTAATCCGAAAATTCAAAAGAGTAGGGAATTAATCCATTTAAAAAATTACCATGACATTAAAAGAACAATTACAAAAATTAGCCAACGAAACCAATGAACCATGTGTAAGCATTTCCATCAATACACACCGTACTCATCCGGATAATTTGCAAGATGAAATTATGCTTAAGAATTTTTTGAGCGAAGCAGAAGAAAGAGTAATTGCCGAATATGGCAAAAGACCTGCGGAATCGCTTTTAGAAAAAATACAAAGTATATCCTCCGAAATAGATATAAATTACAACCTCGATAGTTTGCATATTTTCCTATCTAACGATACCAAAGAAATAATAAAATCCACTTGGAGCACCAGCAACGAAGGAGTGCATATTTCTGATCGGTTTGCTTTACGTTCCATCATAAAAACCTATACCCGAAGCGAGAATTACATGCTCATGCTTTTATCTCAAAGCGGAGTAAACGTTTATGAAGTGTTGAATGAAGAAATCATACAGGAAATAGAAAACGATGATTTCCCGTTCTCGGAAAACCAACATTACATAACCAATTCTGAAAAAGGAAGTGACCCTAAACATGTAGATGATTTGGTGCGAGAATTTTTAAATAATGTAGACAAAGCATTGGTAAAAGTGCATCACGAAAATGGGCTTAATTGCGTGGTTATTTGTACCGAAGATAATTATAGTCGCTTGCAACAAGTTGCAGATATACCTTCTATTTATCTTGGGTATGATGCGATAGATTATAACCATTCTGCTCCTCATCAAATTGCAAAACAATCTTGGCAGATTATAGAATCCATTCAGAAAGATAGAAGAACCGAGGCCGTTGAAGAGATAAAAGAAGCCGTAGGACAAGGAAATGTGCTAACAGATTTACAAGAAATTTATCAAGCAGCTATAGACGGACGCGGAGAATTATTAATGGTTCACCAAGATTTTTCGCAGCCCGTAATCATGACGGATGACCGAACGTTTAAACGCATAGAGGATACCAATATACCCGAAGCAATAGACGACATTACAAGCAATATTGCTTGGGAAGTATTATCTAAAAAAGGAAAAGTGTTTTATACTTCGCAAGATGAAATTAAAGACCTTGGCGACATCGTATTAAAAACCAGATACTAATTCCAACGAGTACTTTTAAATTATGAATGCCAAAAACCCGAATTATAATTCGCTTTGTAAAACATAGAATGCGTTTATTTAAGTTATAGTATGTAGTTCTTTCCAACCTGAAGAAATTAAGCAACCTATTGCATTTTTATTTTTTTACTATGCGAATATTTACCTTAATTCTATGCACGGTTGTTTTACTAACCACTGCTCTACCATTAATCAACACTACAACTTGGTGGATAAGAATATTTGATTTTCCGAGGATACAGATAGCTGCTATGACTTTAGTAACCCTCCTCATGGTATATGCTTTTTTAGATTTTAAATGGCAATATAAAGTGCCAATAATGTTGATTTTGGCTGTTGCAATAGTGTATCAAGCACAGTTTATAACGGTGTATACTCCGCTTTATAAAACACAAGCCAAAAAAAGCAATACCCCACGTGGCGATAATAGTTTTACCCTTATGGTTTCTAATGTGCGCATGGATAATGAGGATAAAACTAGTTTTTATAACTTGGTTAAAAAGATAAATCCGGATGT
>JBGTLU010000045.1:0-25626 GCA_041743935.1 Sphingobacteriaceae bacterium | reverse complement strand
TGTGCTTTGGGATTTTTATTGTGCCGATGAGGTGAGCGAAGAGGAAATGAAAGCTCAGTTAGTTGGCACCATTTTGTTAGTAGAATCTCTGGAGTTTAAAAACATGCTTAGGAATGAAGAAGACCAACTAAGTGCCGTTTTAAATATAAATGCTGGTGCAGGAGGTACAGAAAGTTGCGATTGGGCAGAAATGCTTATGCGCATGTATATCATGTGGGCAGAGAAAAGTGGATATTCGGTTAAAGAATTGGATTTACAACAAGGAGATGTAGCCGGAATAAAATCTTGTTCTTTAGAAATAGAAGGTGATTTTTCATACGGTTATCTGAAAGGAGAAAACGGAGTGCATCGTTTGGTGCGCATTTCACCTTTTGATTCAAATGCTAAGCGGCATACTTCCTTTGCTTCGGTTTATGTGTATCCTTTGGTGGATGATACCATCCATATTGAAATAAATTTAGCAGACGTGAGTTGGGATACGTTTAGAGCCGGAGGAAAAGGCGGACAAAATGTGAACAAAGTAGAAACTGCAGTACGTTTAAAACACGCACCATCAGGTATAATCATTGAGTGCCAACAAGAACGCTCGCAAAATCAAAACAAAGAAAAAGCGCTGAAAATGTTAAAATCGCAGTTGTATGAGTTAGAGATTAGAAAACGAAACGAAGCAAAAGCCATTGTGGAAGGGAATAAAAAGAAAATAGAATGGGGTTCTCAGATTCGTAATTATGTTTTTCATCCTTATAAACTGGTAAAAGATGTTCGTACCGGGGTGGAAACTTCTAATGTGCAAGCGGTAATGGACGGACATTTAGATGAATTTATTAAAGCATATTTAATGGAATTTTAACATGCCAAAAACAACGTTTCAGGACTGGGGATTGATAGATTATAAAGCTGCTTGGGATAAACAGGAAGAGCTTTTTGCAGCTACACTTGCGATTAAATCGCACAATATGCAAAATCCTGATAATGTGCTGCAAACAGAAAGTACCTTGATTTTTTGTGAGCATCCGCATGTATATACTTTAGGTAAAAGTGGTAAGCCAGATCATTTATTACTGGATGAAGCCGGATTAACAGAAAAACAAGCTACCTATTATAGGATTAATCGTGGAGGGGATATTACTTATCATGGTCCGGGACAAATAGTTGGCTACCCTATTTTAGATTTAGATCATTTTTTCACGGATATTCATCGGTATTTGCGCACCCTCGAAGAGGCAGTAATCCTCACCCTAAAACAATATGGAATAGAAGCCGGAAGATACCCTGGATATACCGGAGTTTGGTTAGATACCGATACGGACAAAGCCAGAAAAATTTGTGCTTTAGGTGTGCGCTGTAGCCGTTGGGTTACCATGCATGGCTTTGCTTTTAATGTAAATACTGATTTAAGTTATTTTAAAAATATTGTTCCTTGCGGGATAGATGATAAAGACGTAACCTCCATGCAGAGGGAATTGGGTTATGCCCCCAATTTTGAGGAAGTAAAACAAGTTCTGAAAGAAAACATTACTACACTTTTTGAGATGCAATTAGTGGATGATAATTTCTAATCATTATCTATCCACCTCGCCCAAAACAATATCAATGGAACCAATGATAGCTACCATGTCAGCCATTAATGCCCCGCGTGATATTTCTGAAATAACGGATAAATTAGAAAAACTTGGCGCCCTAACTTTACACCGCAATGGTTTATCGGTTTTGCCATCTGCAATAAAATAAAAGCCGAGCTCTCCTTTTGGACTTTCACCTCTAAAATAAAATTCTTGTGCTTTTGGAGTACATTTTCGCGGAAGTTTTGCTCTTGGGTCGAACTCAGGGGTTCGTTTTAATTCTTTAGATAAACGTTCGGCACATTGTTCTATAATTCGTAAGGATTGTTCAATTTCTTCTGTACGAACCTTAAAACGGTCCCAACAATCGCCTACGGTTCCGGCTTCGCCTTTGCCTACCGGAATTTCGAAATCCAATTCTGGATATACCGAATAATTATCCACTCTGCGCAAATCCCATTTTATGCCCGAGCCTCTAAGCATTGGTCCTGAGCAGCCATAATTAATGGCAACTTCCATGGGTAGTATGCCAACATTAGCGGTACGATTTACAAAAATGGCATTGTCTGTAAGAACGGTGTTTAGTTCCACCATTTTTGGTCGTAAGTACGAGACAAATTCTTTGCATCTGTCTTCAAAACCAATAGGTATGTCATAAAACAAACCACCCACCCAAATATAATTATACAACATACGAGCGCCAGAAGCCCATTCCAACATGTTCATAATGTGTTCTCTGTCTCTAAAACACCATAAAAATGGAGTAAAAGTTCCGATGTCAATCCCATACGTGCCGATGGCTAATAAATGCGATGCGATACGATTTAATTCACTCACCAACACTCGGATGTATTCTACCCGTTTGGGAATTCCTTTGTCAATCCCCATCATTTTCTCTACCCCCATTACATAAATATGATTGTTGTTCATGGAGGCTAAATAATCTAATCTATCAGTGTATGGGATGATTTGCGGATAACTAAGTGCTTCTGCATGTTTTTCGAAACAACGGTGCAAATAGCCAATGTGCGGGATACATTCTTTAATAATTTCTCCATCGGTTATTAATTCTAAACGTAGAACCCCGTGAGTGGATGGGTGTTGTGGCCCCATGTTTATTACCATCTCATGCGATTTTATGTTCGATTTTAATTCCTGATAGAGGGTCATGTTGGTTGTTGTATCGTTTGTTTGTTTAATTGTTGAACTGTTGATTCGTTGAATTGTTTAGAAGGTTTAGTCGCGAGTTTAGTTGTTTACTTTTTACTTGTTTCTGTTGAAAGGTTGATTTATTGATTTGTTTAGGACGTTTATAAAGTTTAGTTATTTCTAACAACTAGCCACTTATCACTTTTTCCTTGGCTCTTCAATCTAATATATCACATTAAAAATCAATCTTAATTCCTTTGTATTCTTCGGCTGTTTTATAATCTTTTCTTAATGGATAACCAATCCAATCATCGGGCAGTAAAATTCTGCGTAAATCCGGATGATTTTCGAACCTAATCCCAAATAAATCAAATACTTCCCGTTCGTGCCAGTTGGCACTTTTCCAAACAGCGGTAATTGAAGGGATTATAGGTAAATTATCAGAATTCCTATCTACATTAACTTTTATTTTTAAGCTAAGTTGATTTTTATGGGGGATGGAAGAAAGGTGGTACACCACTTCGAACCAATCTTCGCCTGAATCTACCCCAGAAATGCTACTTAAAAAATCGAACCAAGTGGTTTCGTTATCTCTCAACTCTAAACATACAGGTTCAATTAAGTCTGATCTGATTTGAATACTTGGTTGCAAACCAGTTTCAACAAAGGTAACAACTGCATCTTCGCCAAATTTTTGGATGATTAATTCTTTTATTTCTACTGCCGTTTTCATGGTGCTAATCGTTCCAAAGTCCAAACGTTATTTTCTAATTTAAAGCGTAAACGGTCATGTAACCTACTGGATCTTCCTTGCCAAAACTCTATGTAATTGGGTTTAAGTATATATCCTCCCCAGTTTTCGGGGCGTGGTATGATTCCATCTTTATGTTTTTCTTCCAGTGCTTTACAGGCTAGTTCTAATTCCTCTCTCGAGGCTATAACTTTACTTTGCGGCGATATTGTCGCTCCAATTTTACTTCCAAGGGGTCTACTATTAAAATAGGCGCTAGATAACTCGCCCGAAATCTTTGAAATTTCGCCTTCTACCCTCACTTGTCTCTCTAAATCTCCCCAAAAAAACACCAAAGCCGCATGCGGATTTTCTGCAATATTTGCTCCTTTCCTGCTCCAATAATTGGTATAAAAAATAAATCCATTCTCTTCCAATCCCTTTAATAAAACAATGCGAGCAGAAGGTTTCCCGTTCTTATCAGCAGTGGCTAAAGTCATGGCATTAGGCTCGTTAAGCTTAGCTTGTAATGCTTCTTCGAACCAAATTTTAAATTGTTGGATAGGATTTTGGTCGATATCCGATTCGGATAAACTTTTCGATTTATAGTCCTGCCTAAGGTTTTGTATGAAGTCGTTGTCTATTTTCACAATCATATAACAAAACAAACTTAAGAATTGATTTTTATGGTTTAAATATAATTTTTATTAGTTAGTTTATATTTGTAGATATGATTAGCAAAATTATAAAGAGCGGCAATTTTTTATTATCGGAGCCATTCATGCGCGATCCTAACTTTAAGCGCTCGGTAATTTATTTGACCGAACACAATGAAATTGGCTCGGTGGGTTTTGTTTTAAATCAAAAATCAAATTTGATTTTGGGAGATTTATTGGAAGATGTAGAATCCGATTTCCCGGTTTTTATAGGAGGTCCGGTAGAGAATAACACCCTCCACTTTATTCATACTTTAGGAGATTTAGAAGGCGCCATGGAAGTTGCAGATGGTGTATATTGGGGTGGAAATTTTGAAACCATCAAGGTGCTTTTGCAAACTAATCAGCTAAAAACGGATGCAATAAAGTTTTTCATGGGCTACTCCGGATGGAGCGAAGGACAACTAGAAGGCGAGCTGGAAGAAAAAGCATGGATAATTGTAAATACTAAACCAGAAATTTTATTTCGGGACGAAGAAAAATCCCTGTGGGCGAGTGTTGTTAAAAGTTTAGGAGCCAATTATGCCATGATGGTCAATTTTCCGGAAGACCCTCAATTAAACTAAGCCTAAAAACGTACCTTTGGCCAAATAATCAGCTTTTAGTGAAAAAATTCGATTCGGCAGCTTTCAAATTAGGGGTTTTAGGCGGTGGCCAATTAGGAAAAATGCTCATCCAATCTGCCATGGATTTTGGCATTGAACTACATGTTTTAGACCCCGATCCAAACGCATCATGCAGTAATTATTGTAAACATTTTTCGGTTGGTAGTTTTCAGGATTACGATAGCGTTTATCAGTTTGGCAAAAACATGGATGTTGTTACCATAGAAATTGAAAATGTGAACGTTGCGGCACTTAAACAACTGGCAACCGAAGGAGTAGCCGTTTATCCGCAGCCAGAAATAATTGAATTAATACAGGATAAAGGTTTGCAAAAGCAGTTTTTTGTGCAAAACGCCATACCTACTGCACCCTTTGTATTCATCCACCAAAAAGAAGAATTAGAAAAATATACCGATAGCTTTCCGGCCATACAAAAACTAAGAAAAGCGGGTTATGATGGCAAGGGTGTTTTCAAAATAAATTCGGCAGAAGATATTGCAAAAGGATTTTCTGAGCCAAGTATTTTGGAGGAAAGAATAGATTTTGAAAAAGAGTTAGCTGTAATCGTAGCCCGAAATGCTAAAGGGGATATTACAGCTTATGATGTAGTTGAAATGGAATTCAGCCCCACGTTAAATTTGGTAGAATTACTTTTCAGTCCGGCTAAAATCACTCCAGAACAAGAGCAAAATGCCAAAGAAATTGCCATGAGAGTAATGGATAAATTGCAGATGGTGGGATTGTTGGCGGTAGAAATGTTTCTTACAAAATCAGGTGAAATTCTAGTAAATGAGTTGGCACCACGTCCGCATAATAGCGGTCATCATACCATCGAAGCTTGTGTAACCTCGCAATACGAACAACATCTGCGTGCTATATTAAATTTACCACTTGGTGATACCAAACTATTACAAGCAGCAGTTATGATAAATATATTGGGTGATGTAGGATATACCGGACCAGCTAAATACATTGGCTTGGATGCCATTACTGCCGATTCTCAGGTACATGTGCATCTGTATAGTAAAGCCATTACTAAACCTCATCGCAAAATGGGGCATGTAACCATTTTGGATTCAGAGTTGGAAAAGGCAATAGATAAAGCGAAATTTGTTCAATCTAAATTAAAAATACAAGCATGAATAAACCACAAGTAGGAATCATCATGGGCAGTAAATCAGATTTAAAAATCATGTCAGCTGCTGCCGATTTATTAGACCAATTTGGGATTGAATACGAACTTACGGTTGTTTCTGCGCACAGAACCCCAAAAAGAATGTTTGAGTACGCAGAGAGTGCGGCTTCTAGAGGATTAAAAGTGATTATTGCTGGAGCTGGCGGCGCTGCACATTTACCGGGGATGGTGGCTTCTTTAACTACCTTGCCTGTTATTGGTGTTCCGGTTAAATCGTCAAATTCCATTGATGGATGGGATTCTGTTCTTTCTATTTTACAAATGCCAACTGGAGTGCCTGTAGCTACGGTGGCCTTAAACGGGGCAGCAAATGCCGGCATTTTGGCAGCTCAAATTTTAGGTGCGTTTGATGTAAGTATGAGCGATAAAATTTTAGCTTATAAAGAAGATATGGCTAAGAAAGTAAACGAATCGGTAGATCAGCTATCGGCCGTTGACTTTAGGTCGATGATTTAAGTAAAAAGTGATAAGTAAGGGAGGTGACCTACAAGTAAAATAAACCAACTACTTAATTTAACATTTCAACGATTCGAGCAAACAAACAAACAAATCAACAGTTAAACAATTATCATATTCAACAAATAAATCTCATAACCATGAAATCAAAAATCAGTTTACTTTTAGCCATTATGCTGGTGGCTTGTACCACAGTAGTTGCACAAATTACTACTCCAACTCCTAGCCCTCAATCTACTGTAATTCAACAATTTGCTTTAGGCGAATTAAGTGTAGTGTATGCTCGCCCTGCAATGAAAGGCCGAGTTGTTTTTGGCGATTTAGTGCCTTTTGATAAACTCTGGCGTACTGGAGCAAATGCTTCTACCAAGTTTAAAATAACCGATGAAATCATGTTGGAAGGAAATAAAATTCCTGCAGGTACCTATGCATTATACACTATTCCGGGTAAAGACTCTTGGACTATCATCATACACAAAAATATCACCCATTGGGGCGATGGCGGAAACAACTATAAAGCCGAAGAAGATTTAGTACGTTTTAAAGTTCCTGTTCAAAAACTAGGGCAAAAAGTAGAAAGCTTTACCATTGATTTTTCGGATGTTCAAGCTACTACAGCTAAATTGAATATTTCATGGGCCGATGTTAAAGTTTCGGTAAATATCTCTGCCGATATTGATGCAAGGGTAATGGCTTCAATTAATAGAACCTTAAATCCTCAAGTTTCTGCAAATGCTTATTTCCAAGCAGCTAGCTATTATTTCGAAAACAATAACGACATGGCTAAAGCCTTAGAATGGGTAAATAAAGCGGTAGATATGAATAAAACTGCTTTTTGGATGATACATTTAAAAGCTAAAATACAGGCTAAAATGAACGACAAAAAAGGAGCAATTGAAACGGCAAATTTATCTATTGCTGAAGCTCGCAAAGCAAATAATGCCGATTACGTTGCATTGAACGAGAAGTTGATTGCAGAATTAAAATAATAATCTAGTTGTAATCTAAAAAAGGGGCCTCGCTTTCTGCGAGGCCCCTTTTTTTAAAATTATTCTAGAATTACCCTTTCTCGGCGCGGATAACGAACTTCATATTGAAAAGCTATATCTCTTTGTTCCTGTGGATTTAAAATGAATTCCCATGATATTTTTCCCGTAGATATATCTAATATACCACCAGATAGCTGCGATGGGGTGACGATAATATCGCTTACAACCGAAACTGGAATTTGATCTATTACCGTAATTTTTATGGCTTGTGATTTTCTATTTCTTATTTGAATAGTAAAACCTCTGCTCTCTGTAAAGTTGGCACCAATGCTGCGTTTACGATTAAATTCTTCAACTTTATTCCTTGAAACTTGAATATTTCTATCTCTTCCCAGTGAAATGTTTAACGTATCGCTAAATGATTGAGCATCCAAAATAGAACGTCCAACGTAGGCATCTTAAAAATATAAATTTGCTTCGCCTTCTAGTAAATTGTATTGACCCCAATTAATAATTCTAGCAACCAAAAAGGCATCTTTATCAAGTTTTGGAACAGCATAATACTCATACAATGCATCTATTTGATATTTCTTCAAATCCACCAAAAGTTTTTCACCATCTGATTTAATAGAATACGGTTGTTCCACTTCAATCTCAACCGTGGTTTGGTTTTCAATAACAACTGTTTCATTGATGGAACTTTCTATTATGCCAGTATTCCCACTTACATTAACTCCCGCAACTCTGCCTTGTATAGCAGAGCTGACATCTCTTTTTTGTGGTGTGCCGTATCCGGTTATCGTAATTTCGTTCAGTGCTGCAAAATCCTCTCGCATGAGGACATTGATTTCGCTTTTACTTATAGGTACTTCTTGGCTAACAAATCCAATGGAATTGAAAACCAATACAGTCCCTGAAGTTGGGATGGTTAGTGAGTAATTACCATTTAAATCAGATGTTGTACCAATGCTGGTCCCTTTTACTTGGATGTTTGCCCCTGGTAATGGTTGGTTATCTATACTAGAAACAACCCTGCCTCTTACCGAACCAATATTTGCTGCAACGCCATATACGTTTTTATTGATAACAGTATTTCGTTGATAGTTTAGATTCTAGGTAGATAAATCTGGCAATACACCACTTTGATAAGGGTTGCCATTAGAGAATTTTAATTTTACATTGTTCCAATCTATACCTGTATTTTGGTAAACTTCTGCTTTGTAGGATAATTCCAAAGGAGAGTTTACATCTTTTACCCTTACATCGTATTTAGGATACCAGCCTGCGTTTGTAACTAAATAACTTATGTTAAACTTTGCAGCAATTGGTTTAGTAGCACTTACTCTAATTTCTACTTCGTTACTTGGCTTAGGTTGTTGGTTATTTGCGTCTTTTAGTTGAATATCTAATCGATTACGTTCTTGTATTGCTCTTTGTATTTCAGTTCGTAATTTCAACTCTTCATCTTTTATTTTTGTGATTTCAGCATCGAAGAAATCCATGGCCGTTTTTAGCTGTGCCATGGTAGTACTAACGTTTGACCCACCAAGGTTTCTATTGGCATTCAATAAATCTGTTTTTGCTCGTAAAACTTCTAATCTGGCTTCTGCTTTTGCTATGCGATTGCTTGCCAAATTAAACTGAGTTTGTAAACTATCTACGGTTTTACTTTTTGCGTTTTCACTCAGAAAATTTAATTTGTTGTTAACGGAAAGTATCGTAAACTCTCCTTCTCCTTTTACCTGCAAACTTTTATCATCTAAAAAAGTAGATAAATTTTTAATACGTATTACACTATTACCTGTAGGAATGTTTATGCTTCCCATTTCGGTTATTTGAGCCCCGTTTAAAAATACAGTCACCGATTGTATTTCTGTTTTTAAAGTTCGTTCAGAAATATTTTGTGCACATAATATAGTGGGAATTAATAAAAACAATAAGCAGAAATTTTTCATGATTGTAAGAGTTAGTCATCAGCAAGATAATTATAAATCTAAATTATTTTGATAATAACTTTTTTAATTTCGAAGTTGTAATGTATAAATTATACTCATTAGAACGTGTCTAAAGCTAAATCTATAAGTCTATTTGTATTAATTATCCTCTATTTTTTAGCAGGTATTAATCATTTCATCCATCCCGAGTTTTATTTAAACATCATACCTTCCTATTTTCCCAATACGAATTTAATGGTGATTTTGAGTGGGGCTGCAGAAATATTTTTAGCTTTTTTATTGATTTTTAAAGCCACCAGAAAATGGGCTTGCTATGGAATTAGCAGCTTATTAGTGGTTTTTATTCCCATACATATTTATCACATACAACAGAGTGGTTGCGATGTAGAGGGATTTTGTGTACTACTTTGGGCAACTTGGATTAGGTTAGTGGTAGTTCACCCATTATTGATTCTTTGGGCTTGGTGGCATAGAAAATAAAGTGGTGGTCTCGCCAAAAGCAAGACCACCACTAGGAAACTAAAAATCTACTTTTTGGATTACAAAATCAGAACTTAGCTCGCCACCGGCAAATAACTCATCTAATTTTGCATTTAATATCATAAAACTACCATTTATATATATACCGGTGGTGGGAAAAGTGGTTAGACTACTTTCAGATGCAGTAATGGTTGCTGTAGACCAATTGTCGGTAGTTTTGAGTAAAAATATTTCGTTTTGACTAAAAGAAATAATGGCAATTTCGGTTTCACTTTTCTTTATAAAACCATCTGCACCTTCTACATTCGGTACATTTAATCTTTTAATATTTGTTGGATTTGCAATTTCTATCGTATACATGGCACCGTTACTAGATTGATTAACTAATAAATGTCCACTATTTAAATAGGTAATTCCGTTTAAATTAAATCCTTCACCGATCCATAAATCATTAGTAACAAAAACGGATGCTTCTCCGGCTTGGGTTACTTTGTAAATAATAGGCGAAAAACTGTTTGTTACGTAAATGTTTCCTTTAGAATCCACCGCAATATCGTTGGCAAAATTGCCGCCATTGGGGTTTAAAGCACCTAAATCTGCAATGAACTTACGTTCTCCGGTAGTTAAATCATATACCCCTAATTTGGCATGTTTTTGTTGTGTTTCGGGCGATGTTTTTACCGATACTCCTACATCTGAGCTAGCAACATAAAGCAGATTACGTTCATTATCGGCATAAATACCAATAGCTGAGATTAAATCATTATCGTCAATAAATACATTGTAATTACCTTCTAAGTCTACTTTGCCAATTTTGCCAAATCGTAAAGAACTCACTAAAAAAACATTTTCTTTAGAATAAAAACTCACCCCTTCTGGGTATAAATTATTTTCGCTAAAGGTTATATCTGCTAGTGTAAATTCCGCTTTTTGTTCTTTTTGACAAGCTGTTATTAGAATAATAAAGGCTAGTGCAATGGCATACAATTTCATATTAATCAGTTTAATTTATCAGATAAGGTATAAGAGTGAAATGCTAACAGTAAGTTTTTATTCACGTAGTTTACCGGAATAAATTTTCTTAAAGTTATTAAATCTTGGGTAAGATACGGCTTTTACATAACTCTGATTTGGATTGCGTTTCACAAAATCCTGATGATAACTTTCCGCGCGATAAAACTCTTTCAATTGCTTTACTTCGGTAACAATTGGGTCTTTCCATAAACCTGAAGAATCATACTCTTTAAATAATTTATTGGCGATGATTTTTTCTGCTTCGTTTTTATAAAACAAAATAGAGCGATATGAGGAGCCTCTGTCAGGCCCTTGTCGATCTTTGGTAGTTGGGTCGTGAGAAAGGAAAAAAATCTTAACCAATTCATCATAACTAATTATTTTCGGATCGTAATAAACTAAAACCGCTTCGGCATGACCAGTGGTTTCGGTATTAACCAATTCGTAATACGGATTTGGGGTATGCCCACCAGAATATCCCGAAACAGCAGAATCTACACCAACAACGGCCTCGAAAATATGTTCTGTGCACCAAAAACAACCCGATGCAAAAGCCGCAACGGCTTTACCTGTAGGTGCGGTTAGTGGTAATTTTCTAACATCGTTTTTTTTGGTTTGTGCCTGACAAGAAATAAATCCTGCGAGAGTAATGACTAGTATGGAGATGAATAGTTTGTTCATAGTATAATTAACGTTTAAACCAAAGTAATGGTTTTCTGATTGCATGATTTGTCTAGTATATGACTAGAATATTTATAAAATTCGAATGCAGTGATTCATCTAAAATTAAATATTAAAGGAAAAACAAAAGTTACTACTACAGCCCATATCACATAAAAAGGAATAAATGAGGCAATGCTTTTCTCTACATTTTCTATCCGATTTGTATTTTTTATTGATTTTAAAAGTTGATATGACACTATCAATAAATTAGTTAATATCAATAAATTAGCGCCTAAAACTGCCAATCTATTAGGGGTTATTCCCCATTCTGTAATTCTGAAAATGATGGCAGATAATGCAATACCGTTAAGTATTATAGTTACTAATGCCAGACAAAAAAGTAACAATGTGCCGATTTTATTTGCAACATTTTTGCTGTTTTCTGCCACTGAGAACAATATAATTGCCATCACTCCGATAAGCAAAACATTAAAAATCAACAGAAAATTACGGTCGTTGTATGGATCTTTACCAGTATAAACAATTGCAAACAAATAAATAACTAGTGTTACCAATACCAAAGGCGTAAATATTTTGGCAATAATGGGCGATATCTTGTTTACTAGTTGTGGGTTTGTTCTTACTAAAAATGTTCCTACAATAGGTATGGCAGGTAATCCCCAAACTAAAATATAGTGATTTAATGCCGTCTGAATATTAATTTCAATTAGCTCAAATAATCCGAAAGTAACAGCAATTAGTAATGCTCCACAGGCAGCAATAATTGCAATCATAACTAACAAATCGCCATTAAAACGTAAAAATGATATACGCTTTTTGTAATCATTGAATTGGTTACCCACAAACATAAATCCGGCGATTGCCCATAAAAATAAAGGAAGATGTATGCATGCTAACAAAAGGGTGTCGCTGTTTTCATTGGTTGGCAAATAATTAATGTAGATAGCAGAAAATAGAAATAGAGCTACAGCAACCAATGCATAAGAAGTTTTTATTTTCTCTTTCCATGCTAAGTATGCCGCCACAAAAGGTAAAATGACAAAGGCAATGTTTCTTTGCAGAAAATAATCAGTTTCTAATCCCATCCATTCCGGAATTTTTACAAGCAATCCAGCCAAAAAAATGGCAATTACCAGGAATAGGATATCTTTTGTACTCCCCCATGAAATATCCGCTTTTTCATTCTGAATACGGGCTAGCCAGAATGCAGCAATGGCGTTCTCCTTAATTTCGGGATAAAGAAGATGAAAAGATTTTTTAAAAATGGATTTATTGGATTGATACAATTTTTCCAATGCTTGGGGTTCTTGTAATTGTAGCAAAATGGCATCTTTCATTTCACTTACCTCTGGATTAGGGTTCGTTTTTTCGTTCTTTTTCATTGTTTTGTTTTTTAAAAGTACTTTGAAATACAAAGTAAGTAAGTAAAAAAATTTAGTTTGTATTATTAATTAGTTTTTCAAGAGCATTTAAATGTTCAATGAAGGCTTTTTTGCCAGTTTGTGTAATGGCGTAGGATGTGTTAGGTTTTTTGCCCATGAACTGCTTCTTTATCTGTATGTATTTTTCTTTTTCAAGAGAATTTATATGACTTGCAAGGTTGCCATCTGTAATTTCTAAAAGGTCTTTTAACGTACTAAAATCTACGCTATTGTTTACCATCAGTACCGACATAATACCAAGTCGTACTCTACTTTCAAAAGCCTTATTTAAGTCAGCAATGTAATTTTTCACTTGTCGTATTTAAGATATAGAATAACACCGTAAACGATATGTATTAAACCAAAACCCAAGGCCCAAAAGAGTAATCCATAGTCTAAAAAGAAGGAAGATACCAGGCCAATGCATAATTGCCATATACCTAAATTTCGGATATCTGATATGGTGTATTTACTGGCGTTTACTAATCCTAATCCATAAAAAATTAAAGTGGTTGGCGCAACTAATGCTACATAACCGTGATAAAGTAATATAATGCAAAAAATACCTCCTGTAGCTAATGGTACCAGCAAATTTATAACTAAACGTTTTGCAGCTGTATCCCAAATGGGTTCGTTTTGCTCTTTGGCTTTTTTAATGGTTAGAAAACTTGCTGCGAACAACGAAACCAATAACACTAGAATAAATATCGAAACTAAAAAGATAAATACCGAGCGGTTTAAATCACCATTTTCTGTTAAAGCCAAATTATAATAACCGGGCTGAGTAACACCTATACCCAAATATAAGTAGGCACCTATAACCCCAAAAATTGCGATAATACCTACCACTATTCCAATGAGACCGCTCAGTGATATAAAGCGAGAGGAGCGTTCTAAAATAGAACGTATCTCCTTTAGATTTTCTAACTGTTCTTGTGGATTGTTCATTTATTATGATTAAAAAGTACTTTGAAATACAAAGTTAATTATTTATGTAATAGTTCCAAATTTAAATTCCACTTAATTTATTTCTACTCTCTTTTTATTATTCAATTGAAGCATAGATTTGGGAATGGTATTCAATATTTCATCTTTAAGTAGCTTAATTAATTTTGTTTTGATATGATCACGGTGTGTAACAAGGCTCACTTCTCTTGCCGGTCTTGGTGCGTGAAAAGGCTTCACAAATGGCATTTGGTCTTTATTTATTTCCATCACCGCCAATTCTGGTAAAATAGTTAGGCCATCACTTTTATCCACCATGCGCCTTAGAGTTTCTAAGTTCCCGGTCTCATATTTAAAATACACATCTGTATTCTTACGCAGTTCACAGAGATTTAAAACTTGCGAACGAAAACAATGCCCTTCTTCCAAAAGCCATAATTGCTCCGGATTTATTTCTTTTGCTAATACAAATTTTTTGTTTGCCAAGGCATTTTTTTGCGAAACATACACGTACAACTCCTCATAGAATAATACATCTTCTCTAATAGAAGCCTCGTTTAGTGGAGTTACTACAATAGCACAATCCAATCGGTTATTTTTAAGTTCGTGTACTAAATCTTCTGTAATGGCTTCTTTTACTACTAAAATTAAGTCGGGATATTTACTCCGCATGTATGTGTACAAGGTAGGCAACAAATAAGGAGCTAATGTTGGTATAATACCAATTTTTAGTTCACCCACCGATGAGTCTATCTGATCGTCAATAAGTTGTTTTATTCGTTCTGTTTCTCTCAATACTATTCTTGCTTGTGCTAAAATACTTGTTCCAATTTCGGTCGGTATTACCGGTTGTTTGGTTCTATCGAATAGCTTTACACCGAGTTCATCTTCCAATTTCTGGATTTGCATACTTAAGGTAGGTTGTGTTACAAAACATTTTTCGGCAGCATGTACAAAATGTCGGTAAGTATCTAAAGCTACGATGTATTCTAATTGGGTAATTGTCATAGTAAAAATCTATAAGATTATAAATATAATCAATTTGATTTATTATCCTAACAATCGTAATATTGAACAAATCGTTTTCAATAAGAAGTTTATTAACAAAAAAACATAAGCAATTATAAATTAGAATTATATGGAAAATCAAAATCATCCAAGCAAAACATCTTACAATGTAAATGCAGAAAGTAAGTGCCCATTCAATCATGGTGCAAGCACAGGTACACCTGCAAAGCATGGAGCAGGTTCGGGTCCGGTAAACAGAGACTGGTGGCCAAACCAACTTAAATTAAATATTTTACGTCAGCATTCATTGCTTTCTAACCCTATGGGAGATCGTTTTGATTATGCCAAGGAATTTAAATCTTTAGACTTAGCAGCATTAAAGAAAGATTTGATGGAAGTGCTAACCACTTCGCAAGATTGGTGGCCTGCAGATTACGGAACTTATGCCGGATTATTCATCCGATTAGCATGGCATAGTGCCGGCACGTATCGCATAGCCGATGGACGTGGTGGTGCAGGTTCTGGTTCACACCGTTTTGCGCCGCTTAATAGCTGGCCCGATAATGCTAACTTAGATAAAGCACGTTTGCTTTTATGGCCTATTAAAAAGAAATACGGAAAGAAAATTTCGTGGGCAGATTTGATGGTTTTAGCAGGTAATTGTGCTTTAGAATCGGCTGGATTTGAAACTTTTGGTTTTGCTGGAGGAAGAGAAGATGTTTGGGAACCCGAAGAAGATATTTATTGGGGTTCGGAAAATGAATGGTTAGGGGATAAGCGATACACTGCTGATAGAGAATTAGAGCAACCTCTTGCAGCAGTACAAATGGGATTAATTTACGTGAATCCGGAAGGGCCTAACGGAAACCCCGATCCGCTATTAGCAGCTCGAGATATCCGCGAAACGTTTGCCCGTATGGCTATGAACGATGAAGAGACCGTTGCCTTAATTGCAGGCGGACACACTTTGGGTAAAACACATGGTGCTGCAGATCCGGGTAAATACGTTGGGGTTGAACCAGCTGGAGCCAGCATAGAAGAGCAAAGCATGGGTTGGAAAAACACCTATGGAACCGGAAATGCCGGAGATACCATTACTAGCGGTTTAGAAGGTGCCTGGACTACCACGCCAACCAAATGGAGTAATAATTATTTCGAGAATTTATTTGGTTACGAATGGGAATTAACCAAAAGTCCGGCGGGGGCACACCAATATAAACCGGTGGGCAATGCAGGTGCCGGTTTAGTGCCAGATGCACATGATTCAACAAAAACTCACCAACCGTTTATGTTGGTTACCGATATGTCTTTAAGGGTTGATCCTATTTATGAAAAAATATCCAGACGTTTCTTAGAAAACCCGGCCGAATTTAACGATGCTTTTGCCCGTGCTTGGTTTAAATTAACCCACCGCGATATGGGACCTAAAGTTCGTTACCTAGGACCAGAAGTTCCTGCCGAAGACTTAATATGGCAAGATCCTGTTCCGGCAGTAACGCATAAATTAGTAGATACTACCGACATTGAAGCATTAAAAGCAACTATATTATCCTCTGGTTTAAGCGTATCGGAATTAGTTTCCACGGCATGGGCATCTGCTTCCACTTTCCGTGGTTCTGATAAGCGTGGAGGAGCAAATGGAGCACGCATCCGTTTAGCGCCACAAAGAAATTGGGAGGTAAATAATCCTACACGATTAAATAAAGTTTTAGGCACGCTCGAAAAAATTAGAGAGGAATTTAATGCAAAACAAAGTGATGGTAAACAGATTTCTTTAGCAGATTTAATTGTTTTGGGTGGATGTGCAGGTATAGAGAAAGCAGCAAGTAATGCCGGATTCAACACCAAAGTTCCATTTACTCCCGGACGTACCGATGCTACCCAAGAGCAAACAGATGTAGAGTCTTTTGCAGTTTTAGAGCCTCAGGCAGATGGATTCAGAAATTATTTGAAAAAGAAATACACCGTTTCTGCCGAAGAATTATTGGTAGACAAAGCGCAATTATTAACGCTTAGCGCTCCAGAAATGACGGTTTTGGTTGGAGGATTGAGGGTATTAAACGCAAATTTTGATGGATCTAAAAACGGGGTATTTACCCAACGTGCCGAAACCCTAAGCAACGATTTCTTTGTTAACTTGTTGGATTTAGGTACAACTTGGAAAGGAATTTCGGGCTCAGAAGATGTATTTGAAGGACGTGATCGCAAAACCGGTGAAGTAAAATGGACCGGAACCAGAGTAGATTTAATTTTTGGTTCCAATACAGAGCTTCGTGCTATTGCAGAAGTATATGCCTGCTCTGATTCAAACGAAAAATTCGTGCAAGACTTTGTTGCAACTTGGAACAAAGTGATGAATTTAGACCGTTTTGAGTTAGTATAACCTAATCACACGGTAAAAAGCGAATCGGGGGGATGTGTAAAACATCCCCCCGATTCGCTTTAGTGCCTATTTCTGATTAAAAATTACCAGCCGCAACCACACAAGTTTTTCTGAATTTCTTTACAGTGCCATCCAAACCAAAAATCTCGAAATAAATAAAATGAATGCCAGTTAGTGCAGCAGAATTAGAATCTGTAGTGCCATCCCAAATTAACGTACCTTCTAAACCGATGGGTTGGTTTCTAACTAATCGTTTTACTACAATTCCTCTATCATTTAGTATGGTTACGTTGGCAATTAAATCGGGCTGATCAAATTTGAAATTGATTTGTAAAACATCATCTATCCCATCATTATTAGGGCTGAAAACTTGTATCGGTAAAGTAACCTCCGACCCCAACTCAACATCTTCCAAAAATTGTGAATTTTTATAACCAGGAGTTGCAAAACCAACGGTAGAAGCTGCCGAGCGGAAATTACCTGGTTCATTTGCCGGACGTTTAAAACTGCTTCGTTCTAAGGATACTCCTTTTACATCACGTAATAATGCCAAATGCATTTTTTCGGTATAAGAAAATTGATCGATTACGGTATTGCCACTCAATATTACTGGAGTGCCTTGGTCGTTATTGAAACCCGGAAAAGTGCCAACTACTTGTATAAATCCGTTCGGATTAGTTGTGGTGTAGAATTGTTTTACCAAATCCGGATTGCCAGATAACACGATGTATTCGCCTGGTTGCATAAATCTTGGCGTGTTAGTTATCACCCTAATTAATTCTATAGTATTACTTTGTTGGATATTGGCTATTCTGCCAATTTGTAAATCTCTAAGGTCTATTATTTTGTTGGAGTGATTATAAATTTCTACAAAATCTACACCTCCGGTAGGTGGGTTAAATAGAATTTCGCTAATGAGAATGTCGCCTACTGCCAAAATCTGTCCCAAAAGAAAATTAGCTGTATTTTGATTTCCTATGGATTGTCCGGCGCAGTCTGTTACGTTAGAAACGGTAACGGTATAATTTACGCCTCTCGCAAAATCGGTTGCAAAGGTTAAAATAACTTTGGTAAAATCAGGTGTAATGGCAACTACCGAAACTGGATTGCCAAAATTATTGTTTACCGTGTATTTGTTGGGCTGTACAGCATTAGTACTATCTATGGATTTGTTATACGTAATTTCTAAGGTTCGGATTCCGGTTACTACGGCACCAGAAACTTGCAAAGGACCGGCGTTTGCATTTAAATTGAAAACGGAATTTCGTTTTCCCGGGGTGCCTCCTAAGGGATCAACACTAGCTATCCAATTAGTGATTCCGGAACAAACGGAGTTTAAATCTATTAATTCTAAACTCCATCCACCATTTCGTTTTACATTGTCTTTGTACCATGCATCGGTGTAGTTTACGGCATCTATCAATACATTATTATTATCAACCAACCTCAAATTATCTCCGGCATTGTTTAGTGTTGGGAAAGGAGATATACCTAAAGTTCGGCCAAAAGGAGCAAACTGGGCTACTGCGCTAGTTGGACAAAGGATAATGTACTCTCCGGGATTTATGATGGTATTTGCCGGAAAAGTATAGGTAGCGGATGGGTCCGAATATTTCCATCCACCCAAATTAATAGGAACGTTGGTATTATTATAAATTTCTAAAAACTCTACTTCGGGTAAATCTACTCTAGGTGTGGGGTCGGCAAAGATTTCGGTTATTCTTACGTCTCCGAATTTAGCGGTAAACGGAGGTACAAAACTGAAATTGCTTGTGCTATTTGGGTTGATAACATTGCCTGCAATATCTTCTATGTTATTTATTGTAATGGTATAAGAATCTGCCTGAAGTGAATTTGCTAAGGTGAGAATAACTTTAGATTTACTTGCTTGGTCTAATACAGCTGTAGATGGAGAGCCAATTCCTTTGTTTATAACGTAATTTGACGTGTTTTCTGCATTAGATTGTTTTAATGGTTCATTAAATAGTACTTCAATAGTGGTAGGATTTATAGCAGTAGTACTTACAATAGTTGGCGGTGTTGTATCTGCTACCAGAAAATTGATGGATAAATCATCAAAGAAAAACTGATCGGAACGGGTTGCAGTGTAGGTGGCTCGCAAACCAAAAAAAGAAGAAGATTGTATACTATTATCGTTTACTAATCCCTCACTCACGAAATTAGTCCCTCCGTTTATGTCGGTTAAAAGTTCCCAATTTCCATTGCTATCTCTAGTAACCCGTATTCGGGCTTCTGCTACATTTACATCGGGTCTGGTTTTTTGCGGACCATCAATAATTCTAGTAACGGTTGTACCGCTTTGTCTGAATAAATTATACGAATCGGTATTTCCTGCTTCGCCTATTTGTACGAAATAACCATTTAATGGTCCACCTAAATCGGCATTATCCGACATCAAATAAATGCGTAATTGATTGGCTGCCGATGGATCGAAATTTAGTTTTATGTAGAATTCCCAAACCGAATTTCCGGCAAAATTACTTTGTGTAACTAAACGTGTTGTTTTTCCGGTTGCAGATAAAACAGACTGTAATTGGAAAGCTTCATTTACACGCCATTCGTTTACATCGCCCGTCCAGGTTGGGTTATTGGTAAAATCTCCATCGCTAAAATCATCTGTTACCTGCGTAAATGCGTTTAGTGGAACATAGAGCAATAAAAACAGCAAAAACTTTCTCATATTTGTCAGATATCAACCCTAAATATAAAAATTAAATATTAAGATAATATGAAGATTGCAGTTGTTGGAGCTACCGGTTTGGTTGGAACAAAAATGTTGGAAATTTTGGCTGAAAGAGATTTTCCGGTTACGGAATTATTGCTTGTTGCATCAGATAAAAGCATTGGAAAAGAGATAACATTTAAGGGTAAAAAGTACAAAGTACTATCCATGAATGATGCCATTGCAGCACGGCCACAGATTGCCTTGTTTTCTGCCGGAGGTACTACTTCATTAGAACATGCGCCACGATTTGCAGCAGTTGGTACAACCGTAATTGACAATTCTTCGGCTTGGCGCATGGATCCAACAAAAAAATTGGTAGTGCCAGAAGTAAATGCTCATGTTTTAACCAAAGAGGATAAAATCATAGCCAATCCAAATTGCTCTACCATACAAATGGTAGTTGCATTGCAGCCTTTGCATAAAAAATATGGCATAAAAAGAGTGGTAGTTTCTACCTACCAATCAGTTACCGGAACTGGTGTAAAAGCAGTTGATCAATTAATGAATGAACGAAATGGGATTGATGCAGAGATGGCGTATAAGTATAAAATTGATATGAATGCTATTCCGCAAATTGATGTTTTCATGGAAAATGGGTACACTAAGGAGGAAATGAAAATGGTGAAAGAGACAAATAAAATTATGGGTGATGATTCCATTCGGGTTACGGCAACTACGGTTCGTATTCCGGTAATGGGTGGGCATTCAGAATCAGTAAATGTTGAGTTTGCCAAGGATTTTGACTTGGATGATGTGCGAACACTATTGACAAATTCTCCGGGAATTAGTGTGCAAGATAATATTGCTGAGTTTTTATACCCAATGCCATTAACTGCCCATGAGCGTGATGAAGTTTTTGTTGGTAGATTACGTAGGGATGAATCTCAGGCCAATACCCTAAACATGTGGATTGTTTCTGACAATTTGCGAAAAGGGGCAGCAACCAATGCAGTACAAATTGCAGAATATCTAGTAGCCAATAAATTGGTTTAACCAATATGGTCGAGATTTTTTAGGCCTAAATCATTATATTACTTTGAATTTTATACAAACAACAATAGGTAAATGGCATTATTACACGTATGGTAATGGGAAAAACTTGGCCATTGCTTTCCATGGTTTTGGCATGCACGGCAGACAATTTGCGCCATTAGAAAAATCATTAGGTGATGAGTATACGATACTAAGTTTCGATGTGTTTTTTCATGGCCATTCTGAGTTGTTGGACGAAAGTGATGCTACTATTCTGAAAGGAATGCCCATTTCTGCACTCATAGAATTGATAGATTTAATCAAAGTTCAATTTAATGCCGTTGAGTTAAGCCTAATTGGTTATTCCATGGGAGCATCATTTTGTTTAAGCATATATCAACAAAATCCCCAAATAATAAAGAGAATGATATTAATTTCTCCTGCCGGATTATATAAAAACACATTACAATCTTTTGGGAGCAATACCATCATCGGAAAAAAAATAACCCATTATTTAACTTACAAACCAAAACCAATTCTACTAGCAATAGAAACAGCACACTGGTTGCGATTAATAGATAAGCAATTACATTTTACTGCTAAATATGAAACCAGAAACTTGCAAACCAGATTAGTTTCTTTCCGCTCTTTGCATTTTTATAAAACCATAAAGCCTGATGTTGCTTTACTTTATCAGCAAATTAAAGAGAATAACACCCCTGTTTTAGTAATTACCGGCAAAAAAGACAAGTTGATAAAAGCTAAAAAAGTTGAAAATTTTGCTGTAGGATTAGCATCTTGCAAGGTAATTTTGGTGGATGATGGCCATGATATTGTTAATCAGAAATTAAATCCAATAATAGAGCAACATGCAAAAAGCTAAAAGAAAAGATTGGTTATTTGCTTTCATTAAACCGTTTCTGAAATGGCGCTTTGGCAGAACATTTAAAAAAGTTGACTATCAATTGGTAGAAGTAAATCCATCAAAATCTACTCTGATTTTTGCCAATCATTTTAGTTATTGGGATCCGTTTATGATTGGACACATGATGATCTCAAAAACCACCAAAAATTACCACGTAATGATTTATGAAAACGGTTTAAAAGAACATCCATATTTTGTACATGTAGGTGGGTATTCTATCGGAAACACACCACGTGATATAAAAGCATCTTTTGATTATACTATTGAATTGTTAGAAAATCCGAATAACATGGTGCTCATTTTTCCGCAAGCCGGTTTTGACTCACAATATACAGATTTTGTAAAGTTTGGTAGAGGATTAAGTTGGTTGATGAAAGAGGTAAATCCAGCAAAAACAGAAATTCTGCACACGGTATTAAGTTTCGAGTATTTTCATAGTTTAAAACCAAGTGCGGCTATCTATACCAAATTATCAGAATTATCAGATTTTACAGATATTCAAAAACTTTCTGATGAGTATAACGCTTTCTATAAGCAAAAAATAACCGATCAGTTTAGGTATTTAAAGTGATAAAAGCTCAACACATTGCCCTATTACATCCTGTTTTTAAATGGATAGTTAATGGATATGTAAATAGGCATTTTAAAAAAGTAATTTATAAACCTATATCTTTTAATACCGAACAATCCGTTCTATTAATTGCCAATCATTTTTCTTGGTGGGATGGTTTTTTGAGTTATTACGTACAAGCTAAAATATTTAAAAAAAAGTTTCATGTATTGGTATTAGAGCATACTTTGCGTAAGCATATATTGTTTAGGTGGGCGGGTGCTTTTTCTATACGAAAGGGGAATAAATCCGCCATAAATTCTTTACAATATGTTTCTGAGTTACTGCAAAACGCCAATAATCTAGTGCTCATTTATCCGCAAGGAAAACTCTATTCTAATCATATCCCAGAATTAAAAATGGAGAAAGGGATGGCTAAAATTTTAGAGTTTAGCCAATATCCACTTCAAGTAATTTTTCAAGTTACAGTAATTGATTATTTTGCTTCCCGAAAGCCAAGTGCTTTTATATATTTCAAAGTCATTACATTAGAAAAGGAAACAAATTTAAGAGATTTAGAACAGCAATATAACCGATTTTACCAAGAAGTAAAATCACAACATGTGCAACAATCGGTATGATTATATTTATTTATTTGGTGTATGTTTTTTTAATAGTTAGATTTTCTGTAACCGTATTTAATTTTATTTCTAATCCAAAACTTCCGGCAACACCAGTTAAGTATCGTGATTTTGTGTCGATTTTAATACCAGCTCGAAACGAGGAAAATTCCATATTTAGACTCTTAAATTCTATACACGAACAAGATTATGAAAACTATGAGGTGATAGTATTAGACGATAACTCTACCGATAGCACGTCCGATATTGTACAACAATACATAGAAGATAAACCAAAATTTAAGTTCATACAAGGCGAAAAATTACCCCACGATTGGTTGGGAAAAAATTATGCTTGCTATCAATTAGCTAACAAAGCGAAAGGTGATTTTTATTTATTTCTGGATGCCGACGTGGAAATTGGGAAAGGACTAATAAACCATGCCTTACACCGCATGCGAATTAACGGGCTCTCTCTTTTATCTCTTTTCCCAGATCAGAAAACATTTACTTTGGGTGAAAAAATAGTGGTACCACTCATGAATTGGATTTTGATATCTCTTTTACCCATTCGTTTGGTTTTATTGAGCAAATACCCCTCATTAAGTGCGGCTTGCGGACAGTTTATGCTTTTTAGAGCAGAGCAGTATGATGTTTTCCAATGGCACGAGAAAGTAAAAGAAGAAATTGTAGAGGATATTGCCATCATGAAAGAAGTAAAAAGAACTACTTTCCGAGGCGAAGTTTTACTTGGGAATGGTTTTATTGCATGCAGGATGTACGAATCGCTCAAGCAATCGGTACAGGGTTTTGGTAAAAATATTTTAGCCGGATTTAGTTACAACTTTTTTGCCCTATTGGGGTTTATTTTCTTAGTATTTTTTGGATATGCGGCAGTATTTAATGTTTTAAGCTTGCAATTAGTAGTTTTAAGCATTAGTTTAACCATTGGAATCAGGTTTATGGTAGCTTCTTTGAGCAATCAATCCTTTTTGCAAAACTTACTTTTACATCCGCTTCAAATGATTATGCTGGTTGTAATATCAGCAATTTCTATCCAAAAATACTTGACCAACACGATAGTATGGAAAGGACGACAGATAAGCAAAAAGTAAGTATAACTTTCATTATTCTATTTCATTTCTTCGGATTTTTAGGGTTGTGTATCCCTCAAACTTTTTCTCTATTTAACTCTCTAGTACCAGTTCATTTATTCTCTATGTTGATAGCCTTAGGCTTGGTGCACAAAGAATGGAACATGGCTTTTGGAATTTACTTGTTAGCAGCTTTTTTAATCGGATTTTTTATAGAAGTAATTGGCGTGCATACCAAATTAATTTTTGGCGATTATGTATACGGGGATACTTTTGGACTAAAGGTTTTTTCTGTTCCCTTGTTAATTGGGACAAACTGGGTATACATGAGTTACCTAGCCGGAACAGTGGTGCAAAGATTTATGGGTGCAAAAAACCTGTTCTTCAAGTCTTTTATTGGAGCAAGTTTAATGGTTTTGGTCGATTTTTTCATCGAACCATTGGCATCTGCCCTTGATTATTGGCATTGGGCTGGGGGAATAATTCCGTGGCAAAACTATGCAGCATGGTTTGTAGTTTCTTATAGTTTACTGCTTATTTTTTATGCCTTACCATTTTCTAAAAATAATAACCTTTCTCTTTTACTTTATATCTTGCAGTTATTATTCTTTATCGGTTTAACTATACATTTTTCGTAATTTTGAGGCAATGAATACTTCCAAACTAAATTTAAAAGTTACCGTAGACCAAGATTCCGGATTTTGTTTTGGGGTAGTGTATGCCATTGATATGGCCGAGGAAATTTTAGCCGAACAAGGTTATTTATACTGTTTGGGAGATATTGTTCATAACGATGAAGAAGTAGAAAGGCTCCGAAAAAAAGGCTTAAAAATCATTAATCACGATGATTTGAAAGAAATTAAAAACGATAAAGTTTTAATAAGGGCACATGGCGAAGCCCCCGAAACGTACAAAACAGCTTTGGCAAATAACATACAATTGATTGATGCTTCTTGTCCGGTGGTACTTAAATTACAGAATAGGATCAAATCTTCGCACGATCAAGAAGAGAAAATTTTAATTTATGGTAAACACGGCCACGCAGAAGTAATTGGTCTTCAAGGGCAAACTTCTAACCAAGCCATCGTTTTTCAGGATATTGCAGAACTAGATGGCGTGGAATTACCAAACTCCATTACACTATACAGCCAAACCACCAAAAGCACCGATAATTTTTATAAAATTAAAAACGAATTAATTAATCGGGGTTATGATTTAAAAGCGAACGATACCATTTGCAGGCAAGTTTCTAACCGTGACGAGGAATTAAGAACTTTTGCAAAACAATTCGACAAAATTGTGTTTGTATCTGGTAAAAAATCATCCAACGGAAAAGTGTTGTACGATGTTTGTCGCAAACAAAATCCGAACACGTATTTTGTTTCAAACGTAGATGAATTAAATTCGGTAATGTTTGAAGCCAATGA
>JBGTLU010000044.1:0-28963 GCA_041743935.1 Sphingobacteriaceae bacterium | reverse complement strand
GCTTTCATTTTCTCGAAATAGCTTACTCCTTCGGTAATCCATTTTGCCGGTTCTTTGCCTAGCACGTAGTGGTCGAGCCAATCTTTGGTACGTTGGTAATAGTCCATTTGATTTTCTCGTTTGGCTAATCCGTGGTTTTCTCCTTCATACACCAACATTACATGTTCTTTTTCCATGCGGCGCATGGTACCATATAAGGCAATTCCTTGTTGCCAATCTACTGCACCATCTTTATCTCCGAACGCAACTAGTAATGGAGTTTTGATATTTTGTGCTCCATAAATTGGCGAATTACGTTTATGTGCTTCGTACTCTTCGTACCATGGTCCGCTAAATCTGCCTTGGCTGGTCTCAAATATTTTTTGATCTGGTGTGCCAGTATTCCAATAAATATTTAAACTCATGCTAATCATATCCGTTAAAGGAGCACCTGCAATGGCTCCTTTAAACATATCGGTTTGTGTAACGATAAAACTGGTTTGGTAAGCTCCCCACGAATGCCCCATTATCGCCATTCTATCTTTATCAATCATGCCGGTTTTTAATAATTGCTCAACGGCAGGTACCACGCATTTTACTGCCGATACTCCTGGGTCGTTGATGTCATAAACAATATCCGGGCGGAAAACAAAATAACCATCAGCAGTTAAATTACTGGTGTTGTATGCTTGTCTTTGAGAGGGAGAGGTATAGAAATGCACGGTATTAGATAAAATTTCATAGATGTAAACCACCAATGGATATTGTTTTCCGGCTTCGTAATTTGCAGGATAAAATAGTGCTCCTTGCATCGATTTTCCATCGGCATTGGTAAAAGAAACTAATTCTGATTTACCCCAGTGGAAGTTTTCTTGATGTGTATTGGTTTTAGCAATAATTTTTGGTGAACTTAAATTTGCACCAGCATGCATCAGAATTGGCGAAACATCGTATTTCTGTTGAACAAATAAAAATCTATCTATATCACTGGCTTTAACAATACGGTTTATTGCCATATCGTCTAAAATTAAGGTAGATATATTTCCTCTGGGATCCCATTTGGCGTAACCTGTTTTCTTGGATTTATCGCCATATAGGCTAAAAAATTGAGCTTTACTTAGGTCGATGAATGGATCTTCAAAATCTACTCTTTGTAATCGATGTACTATTTCTTGCGCACGACCATTCGTCATTTTCTTGGCAGTTCTACCATCTGGGGTTATCATCCAAACATCGTATTGATCGTTAATGATTAACTCTTTATCATCTTTACTAAAACCAACTAAACCATAAGGTGGTGGTGTGCCAGGGCCATCATAAGTTACGCTATGCATTTGCACGCCAAGATTTTGAGTGATGTTGGTATGCGTAGCCGAGGCAATGTTGTACACCCACCAATGTTGATTTTTGAAATAAGCAATAAATTTTCCGTTTGGCGAAGTTCGAGCAGCATTAAAATTGCTTAACTGTCTTTCTAAAATGGATTTTTTTTCACCAGTAGCTGTATTTACAATGTAATAATCTGCATAATCTTCTTTAAAAGCCGGTTTGTAATCATCCGGATTAAAGACAATCGCATGTTTATGATTTCCGGTAAGATTTGCAATTGGTTGTGCATCATTAGAAATACGAACGTACTTATTCTGATTTGGCCACCAAGCAGATAAATGGCTTTGACTTTTAGTTTGATTAATAGTTACTCGTTGGCGTGGTTGAATTTCTTTATCGCCATAATGCCAAATATCTACGCCTGGTAATTTATCATTGGTTTTGGATTTCGTTTTAGTGGTGTCTTTCAATGTCCAGGGTTGTATACCAAAAAATACGGTTTGTAAATCGTCAGATATCTGCAGGTTTGATTCACCGAATATTCTCATCCCTTCGGGGAAATTACTGGTTTTGGCAGGATCAAAAGTTTTGAGAATTGGAGTGGTTAATACTCCAGTACAATGATGAATTTTTTGATTTTCTTCTACGTGTTTTTTGTCTTTATTTTCTTGATAAAAGGCGAAAGATGTGCCCTCTTTATCCCAAGTTATTTTGCTGAATGAGGAGGTATCGCTAGCTATTACATTGGTAATAGAGTTAGTTAGGTTTACCATTTCAACCGTTTTAAACGGGTTACTATCGGTGATATATGATAACCGATTACCCGGTTTATTTAAACTAAACTCCGTTACGTTACCAATGTTACGGGTGGTGCCAGTTGTTAAATTACGTAGTAATAAAGCACTTCCTTTTTCTTTGCTATCTCTGGGTTTGGCTAAATAAATTGCCAAAGTTTTGGCATCTCTAGCAAACTCAAAACGTGCCAAATTGCCTATCACTTCTTTTTCACCGGTTTGTAAATTAATTATACCAAGTTTAGTTTCTACCGGCTTATTCCCTTCGCGTGCTGCTTCTTGTTCTTTGTATGAAACATTTTGCCTGTAAGCAAACCATTTATTATCGTTTGAAAAAACACCTCCCGAAGCATTCGGTAAAACGTGAATGGTATTATTAGATGCACTTTTTACATACAAGGTATCGTTATCTTCTTGCCTTGCAATAACATACATTACCCAATTACCATCGTTCGATAAATTGGTTACTCCCAAACTACTCCATAGTTTGTAATCATCTGTAGTAACCATTCGTTTTTCTTGAGCTACGGATTCTGCAGTAAACAGAATGAAAAACACGAGTGTGTTTAACAAATATTTTTTCATTTTTAATTAGTTAGTTTGGTGCAAATTAAGGATAGTATTATATAAATGCCAATCAATACAAAATTGTATTCATAAAATTACATGAAGCTTTTTGGTTATATTAAAGGTTAAATATCCGATTTAGCAGTTTATTTTTAAATTGTAATTTAAACCCAAAATTTAAGCCCCATGAACCGATTAAGTCTATTTTTATTAAGTTGTTTAATCCTTTTAACTGCTTGCAATCACGAGCATAAAAAAGCAGATTTTGTAAAACCAGCACATCAAGAAGGTGCAACGCTTTGGTATCAAACATCAGGCGAACTTAAGGCATTGTATTATCAAGGTTTTCAATTGGCTACCTTAAGGTTAGATCAATATTTACAAAAGCCATCTTCTACCAAAAAACCTGCAGTGGTTGTGGATATTGATGAAACCATCTTGGATAACAGCGCACATCAGGTTTGGACTATTAAAAATAGTACAGGATATCCGGAAGGATGGGCAGATTGGACGGCTTTAGCAAAAGCACCGGCTTTACCTGGTTCGTTAGAGTTTTTGCAATATGCAGCTAGTAAAGGAGTGCACGTTTTTTACGTTACCAATAGACGCGAAACGGAATTGGGTGCTACCATACAAAACTTAGCTGATTTGGGCTTCCCGTATGCAGATTCTACCCACGTAATTCCAAGAACTAGTACCTCAAGCAAGGTAGAAAGAAGAAATGCTATCCTCCAAAATCATGAAATTGTATTGTTATGTGGCGATAATTTAGGAGATTTTGATGACTTTTCTGACTTGGTACTTACCGATAGAAATGCAAAAGTAGAACAGTTGAAAGATTTATTTGGAAGCAAGTTTATTGTGTTCCCAAATCCATTTTATGGCGATTGGGAAGCGGCAATATATGAGTATAACTTTAACCGTACCTACCAAGAAAAACGAAAATTGAGGCTAGATGCGATGCAGGGGTTTTAAATCCATTCTAACTTTAATTATTTCAATTTTATTCCGCTAATTTGCAGCATGAACCAACGTTTTGGAATTTGCAATTTAGCTTTAGTACCAATAAGAGCAGAAGCTTCTGATAAATCAGAAATGGTCTCGCAACTTTTGTTTGGTGATCACTTTACCATCCTTGATGAAAGCGAGAAATGGCTTTTTATACAAAATGCTGCGGATGAATATCAGGGCTGGATGGATAAAAAACAGTTTGCTGAAATCTCAGACCAGGAATTTAATCAATTAGATAATCCTTTGGCTTTCGTTTGTTACGATTTATTAAATCCAATTCAAGATTCCAACAAAAGCATTCACCACATTCCTATTGGCAGTACTTTGCCTAATTTTGATGGCAACTCCTTTACTCTTGGTACTCAAAAGTTTTTGTTTTTGGGTAGATGTTTGCAAATGGGACAAACACCGATTGAAAATATTGAAAACATAGCCAATCGTTTTATCAATACTCCCTACTTGTGGGGTGGTAAATCGCCATTGGGCATTGATTGCTCTGGGTTTACTCAATTAGTTTATAAAATATTGGGTAAAAAACTGAAACGAGATGCACGTCAACAAGTAGAGCAAGGGCAATTGATAGATTTTTTAGAGGAAAGTAAATCAGGAGACCTAGCTTTTTTTGATAACGAAGATGGCGACATTATTCACGTAGGTATTTTGTTAGATAACGAGCGAATCATGCATGCTTCCGGAAAAGTTCGTGTGGATAAAATGGACCATCAAGGAATTTTTAATAAAGAAACAAAGCGTTATAGCCATAAATTACGGATTATTAAGCGGGTTTTTTAGGATGGATGTTTTTATTCACCGACATGGATCTCTTGTCTCGCTTAACCCGCAACCAGCAACTCGTAACCCGATTAACTAAATTCAACCTCCCAAATATTCACGATTTTATCGTCGCTTATGGAGATTAAATGATTATTGAACGGACTCCAATGTAATTTATTGATGGATAAGAGATGAGTAGAATACTGTGTCCGGTCTATGATTTTGGCTAAACTGAAGTCGCTTAACCGCCAAATTCGAATACTTTTATCCATGCTTGCCGTAGCAAAATAGGGTAGTTCCGGATGAAAACAAATATGATTAATGGCATGCATATGGGCCGGTATGTTTTGCATTTCTTGCCAAGTGGCGGTATCCCAAACTTTTAATTGTGCATCTCTTGAACCAGTAATTAAAACAGCTCCATTTGAACTAAAACCTGCTGAAAAAACCGGCAGGGTATGACTTTTTAAGGTAGTAATTGGAGCAAAATCATCGGCATTAAAAATATAAACAGATTGATCTTTAGAACCCACTGCAATGGTGTTTTGAGGTGGATTAACTGCAATAACTCTAGCTGTTTTTTGGCTAACAGGAAAATGGTATAAACGCTTATAATCCATCATAGACCATACTGAAACCATACCATCCTCCGAAGCAATGAGTAATTCATTTTTACTGCTAATGGATTTAATATCGAAAATTGCTTTGGTATGAAATGCCAATTCGGCAACTATTTTTTGTTCATCAAAATCAAAAATACTGACCCTTCCACTTCGTTCGCCAACTACTAAAATATTTTTGCCTGTAGGTGAATGCATGGCATATACCGAACTTTTCACTCGCATTAAAACTTTTACAAAAGCATTGGTTTTTAAACTCCATTCCACCACACCAGGGTCGGAGCCAGCGGTAAAGAAAATATGCTTTTTCTGGGAGCCTTCTACCGTATAAATTGGGTGATGATGTCCTGGTAAGGAGGCAGTAAGTTTAACGCTAATCAAGGGAATTTTTGTTTAGGAGTTATTGATGTCTTTTTTCTAAATTTTTGCCAATATCGGCTAAGTTAAGCCCTTTTTCTCTTAACAAAACCAATAGGTGAAAAACCAAATCGGAACTTTCGTCAATCAAGTTTTCTTTAGACTCATTTAGTGCCGCAATGATGGTTTCGGTAGCTTCTTCGCCAACTTTTTGGGCAATTTTATTTAATCCTTTTTTTCGCAGTTTATTTACATACGAGTCTTCGCTTGGATTATCGTATCGGTTTTGAATGATTCTTTCCAACTCAAAAAGGAAGTTTTGTTCCAATTCGGTATCAAAACAAGTGCGTGTCCCTCGGTGACAAGCTGGTCCTACTGGAGAAACCTTTAATAAAAGGGTATCCTTATCGCAATCTAAAAAATAAGATTTAAGGGTAAAGAAATTGCCACTTTCTTCGCCCTTTGTCCATAATCTGTTTTTGGAGCGAGAGAAAAATGTAACCCTGTTTTCTGCCAAGGTTTTTTGCCAAGCTTCATCGTTCATGTATCCCAACATCAATACTTCTAAACTTTGCTCATCCTGTATAATAACCGGAACTAATCCCCCGGACTTAGCGAAATCTATTTTCATATTCGTACTGCTATGCCTTTACTTATTAATTCTGTTTTTAATGCAGGAATAAGAATTTCTCCGTAGTGAAAAACCGATGCAGCCAAAGCTGCATCTACCTTGCTTTTTAAGAAAACTTCTGTAAAATGCTCGGTACTTCCCGCTCCTCCGGATGCAATGAGAGGTACATTTACCAGTTGGTTTATTTTGTCCAACAACTCACAATCAAATCCGGATTTGGTGCCATCTTTATCCATCGACGTTAATAAAATTTCGCCTGCTCCACGATTCACCGCCTCTACAATCCAATTTTCGGTTTCAAATTCAGTAGCTATTCTGCCACCATTTAAATGCACTATATTTTTTGGGTGGATGTTTTTTGTATCTACGGCTAATACTACAAACTGACTTCCAAATGCTTTAACTAAGTCATCAATTAAATTGGGGTTTCGTACCGCAGCAGAATTGATGGAAATTTTGTCGGCTCCGGCATTTAACAGCGCATCGGCATCGGCAATTTCAGTAATTCCGCCACCAATGGTAAAAGGTATATTTACTTGCCTAGCTACCGATTTTACCATTTCTACCATGGTTTTTCTTCGTTCGTGTGTTGCAGTAATATCCAAGAAAACCAATTCATCCGCACCTTGCTGCGAGTATTGCAGACCAAGTTCTACTGGGTCGCCAGCATCACGAAGCTGTACAAAATTGATCCCTTTTACTGTTCGGCCATCTTTAACATCCAAACAAGGGATTATACGTTTGGTAAGCATATTAAAATTTTACCAGTGCTTTTAAGTTCCAGTCTTTTATCTCTTCTATGGTAATTTTATTTTCGTAAATAGCTTTACCAATTACACAAGATTCTACTTTTACTTTTTGTAATGCTTTAACATCTTCCATGGATGATACACCACCCGATGCAATTAATTTTATGAAAGGGGCATGATCAAGTAATTTATGGTATAATGAAGAAGCTGTACCACCTAGTTTACCGTCTTTGCTTATATCAGTACATAAAAATCTAAAATATCCAAGCGAAGTACATTTATCTACATAGTCTAATAGTTTTATTGACGATGATTCCATCCAGCCACTGTATTTTATTACTTCGTCTAGTACATCTATGGCAACCACTACTTGGTCTGAACATTTGTCTTTTCCGCAGATCTCTAGGCTTAATTTTTTCAAAAAATCAGGTTCTGTAATGGCTTGAGTGCCTACAATTATTCGATGGAAACCATGATCTATTAGTTCTCTTACCTTTTCAATGGTTCTAACTCCGCCACCATATTGTATTTTTAAATCTGATTTTTTTAAAACTGATTCTAAATATTTTTGGTTGGAACTATCTCCCTTGGCACCATTTAAATCTATGATGTGCACGAAATCGGTTCCATTTGAAGTATATAATTCAAGAAGTTCCTCTAAACTGGTATCGTAGGTGGTTTTGTCTTCGTAGTTTCCTTCACGAAGGCGGACAACCTTTCCATCCAATATATCAATTGCGGGTATTATGTACATGTTTTTTAAAGATTGTTGAAATTGATTAATAACTGTTCTCCACAATTCCCCGATTTTTCGGGGTGAAATTGAACGCCATAAAAATTCTCATTTTGCATTGCCGAAGTAAATGGTATTCCGTAAGAAGTAGATGTGATGGTAAAGTTAGTACTATATTCGATAAAGTACGAGTGCACAAAATAGAAATAACTTTTATCTGGTATGTTATGAAAAAGGGAACTATCATTATTTATTTCTATGTTATTCCAACCCATGTGAGGTATTTTTATTCCAGATTTTTTATCGAAAAGTAAGGTTTTTAGCGGTATCAGATTTAGTAAATCAGTTTCTCCTTCTTCAGAAAAAGCAGTTAAAAGTTGCATGCCTAAGCATATGCCCAATACAGGTTTTTTTGTTTGTTTGATGAGCGGTATTAATCCGGTTTCTTGTAGTTTTTGCATGGCTGGTTTGGCATGACCTACTCCGGGTATAATGTATTTAGTACAAGAATCAAAATCATTTACATCATTCACCATTTTAAAGACTATACCCAACCTTTCAAGTGCAGCACTCAATGAAAAAATATTTCCGGCTCCGTAATTAATTATGCCTATCATTTTGGTTGTTGATTGTTGGTAGTTAAGCACGTTATCAACATTACAAAACCCCCTTTGTACTAGGTAAATCTGTGCCTGTTATTTTAATGGCTTGTTTAATGCATTTTGCTAATGCTTTAAAACTTGCTTCTATTTTATGGTGCGTGTTTTGTCCTTCCAGGATATTTAAATTTAAATTCATTCCTGCATGTTCACTAAATGATTTCATCCAGTGTTCGAACATTTCCGTTGGGAAATCGCCTACAAATTCTCTATCAAACGAACCTTTGTAAATAAAATAAGCCCTATCCGAAAAATCGATGGCGCATTGTACCAACGCTTCATCCATAGGCAATAAAAAACCATAACGTTCAATTCCTTTTTTATTACCCAAAGATTTCTTAAAAGCATGCCCCAGAGCAATAGCAGAATCTTCAATGGTGTGGTGTTCATCAATTTCTAAATCGCCTTTTATGTTTAACTCAAGGTCAATTCCCGAATGCTTAGCCAATTGGTCGAGCATGTGGTCGTAAAAGTTTAAACCTGTTGCAATTTTATGTTTACCGGTCCCATCTAAGTTTAGTTTTATGTCGATATCCGTTTCATTAGTTTTACGCTTTAGCTCTACATATCGGTCTGTTTTGCGAGTTAAATAACTTGTAATATCTTGCCACGAGGCACTGGTGAAGTTTGCATTAGAATCCTCCATATCAGAAAACCGTATACTTTTACAACCTAAATTTTTAGCAAGTTGTACATCCGTATCTCTATCTCCAATAGTATAGGAATTTAGTAAATCAATGGTGTTATCAATTAAATAATGCGTTAGCATACCGGTGTTTGGTTTGCGGTTGGGGCTATTATCTTCAGGTCGGGAACTATCAATAAAAACTTCCTCAAACGAAATTCCTTCATTTTCTAAGGTTTTCATCATTTTTAGATGTGGTTTCAAGAAATCTTCTTCCGGAAAAGTTTCTGTTCCTCTACCATCCTGATTACTCACCATAACCAATAAATACCCAAAATCTTGGAGTTTTTTTAAGGAAGAAATGGCATACGGAATAAACTCCAGTTTTTCTAGAGTATCTATCTGAAAATCAATTGGTGGTTCTATAATGATGGTTCCATCTCGATCTATAAAGAGTACTTTTTTCATATTTCAGTTGTCAGTTAAGGGTTTCGAGTTTTGGGTTGTTGTCATCCTGAGCTTGTCGAAGGATGAATTCTTGTTTAATGAGTTTAGTTTGTTTTTAACTTTTGCCTTTTTATTTCATATTTCACATCTTCAAAAGTTCATCTATTAATATTTGATTTTCTTTAGGTGTTCCGATGGTTATTCTTAAGCATCCTTCGCACAATGCAATGGATGATCTATCTCTAACTATTATCCCTTTTTCTGTTAAATATTGATAGATTTTTTTGGGATCATCTACTTTTACAAGCAGGAAATTTGCATCCGAAGGATATATTCTCTGCACAAAAGGTAACAAAGTCAATGATTGCATCATTTTTTCGCGTTCAGCTACGGTTTCTTTTATCCAATCATTGGTTTGCGAAATATTCTCCAATGCCTCTAAAGCTAATTGCTGCGATGCCAGATTAATGTTGTATGGAGGTTTAATTTTATTCAAAACTCTAATCAAATCTAAACTACCAAATGCCATTCCTATTCGCAAAGCGGCTAAACCCCATGCTTTAGATAGTGTTTGTAATACTACCAAATTGGGGTATTCTGTCAATTCTTGTATGAAGGATTTCTGACGAGAATAATTTATGTATGCTTCATCAATTACTACAATACCATCAAAATTGTTTAAAATAAACTCAATGCTATCTCTATCAATTGCATTTCCGGTTGGATTATTTGGCGAGCAGATAAAAATGATTTTTGTATTTGGGTCGATGTTTTGTTCTATCGCATCTAAATCTAGCTGAAATTCGGTAGTTAGGTTTACTTTCCTTATTTCCACGTCATTTATAGAAGCCGAAACTTCGTACATGCCATACGTTGGCGGAAGTATAATGACATTATCCACTCCTGGTCGGCAAAATGCACGAAATAATAAATCGATGGCTTCATCGCTACCGTTTCCGATGAAAATATGATCGGGGGGTACCCCTTTTATTTGCGTTATCTTATCTTTCAATTTCCATTGCATTGGGTCGGGGTATCGGTTATATGCAGTGGCAATTGGCGACCCAAAGCTATTTTCATTCGCATCTAAATAAATGCTTGCTTCTCCCTTAAATTCGTCTCTGGCTGATGAATAAGGCGAAAGATTTCGAATATTATCTCTAACTAATTGTTGAATAGTTCTCATTTTTTATTCTTCTAATCGTACGGTTATAGAGTTTTTATGTCCATGTAAATTTTCAAGATTTGCCAAAATTTCTACCGTAGGGCCAAGGTTATTTATTCCTTCTTTACTTATATGCTGAAAGGTAATTTTCTTTATAAAAGAATCTACCGAAACCCCTGAGTAAGCCTTTGCAAAACCGGATGTTGGTAAGGTATGGTTGGTACCAGATGCATAATCTCCGGCAGCTTCTGGGGTATGATTTCCTAAGAAAACAGAACCTGCATTTATTATTTTGGGCGATATATTTTCCCAATCATCCGATGCTATAATTAAGTGTTCTGGGGCATATTCATTCGAAAATTCGATTAAATCACCCATGTTTTCTGTTAAAATAGCATAAGAAATTATCAATGCTTTGCTTGCAATTTCTTTTCTAGGCAGTTTTTCTAGTTGTGTTTTTAGTTCGATGTTTACTTTTTCCACCAATTCTGCACTGGTGCTTAATAACACTGCTTGGCTATCGGCACCGTGCTCGCATTGTGCCAGCATATCGGATGCGATGAATTTTGCATTGGCAGATTTATCAGCCAAAATCAATACCTCCGATGGCCCGGCAGGCATATCCATGGCCGTGCCAAACATGCTTTGTGCCAATACCTTTGCTTTGGTTACGTATTGGTTTCCGGGTCCGAATATTTTAGAAACTTTTGGGATGCTTTCCGTACCTAAAGCCATGGCAGCAACAGCCTGTGCGCCTCCTAATAAGTATATTTTTTGGATGCCTAATAAAGTAGCTACAAATGCTACATAAGGATTGATTTTTCCATTTTTTTGAGGTGGAGTACAAACTACAATCTCTTTACATCCGGCAATTTTGGCCGGAATTCCCAACATTAAAAAACTAGATGGCAATACTGCCGAACCTCCCGGAACATACAGTCCTACTTTTTCGATGGCTCTATTTTCTCGCCAGCAAGTAACTCCTTTGGTGGTTTCTACTTTGGTTTCTTTCACCAATTGTTGTTGGTGAAAACGTTCTATATTTTGGTAAGCAGTAATTAGAGCATTTCTCTCGTTTTCATTAACCTGAGCAGCCAAAGCGCTAATTTCAGTAACCTCAACAAATAATTTTTCGAGTTTTACCCCATCCAATTGTTCGGTTAATTCTAATAAGGCTTTGTCTCCTTTTTGAGCAACTTTTTGAATGATCTGTTTTACCGAATCTTCAATTTGTCCGCCATCATCGGTATTTCTGAGCAAAAGTCTTGCTTTTGTATCTGCGCTAATATCCTTTAGTTGATATGTACTGAGCATGTTTAATAGATTAATTTTTCGATGGGTAATACCACAATTCCTTGGGCACCTATAGCTTTTAGTCGGTTTATTTTTTCCCAAAAATCACTCTCAGAAATAACAGTATGTACCGCTACCCATTCACTTTCTGCAAGCGGGACAATGGTTGGGCTTTTTACACCGGGTAATAAAGCAGTTATTTTATCCAGGTTTTTTCTTTCGATGTTCAATACCACATATTTGGTTAGCTTGGCTCTTAAAACAGATTGTATGCGTTGCATTAATTCGGTAACTTCAGGGTTTTTAGCAATACCGTTTTTACCAATTAGCACTGCCTCCGAAGTAAGAACATCCGAAAATGGCACTAAGCCGTTGCTTTTTAGTGTTCCTCCAGTAGATACTAAATCACATATTGCATCACTTAATCCAAGATTTGTGGATATTTCTACCGATCCACTTATCTCCCGAATTTCTGCAGTGATTTTATTGTCAGCCAAAAATTTCTTTAGAATGTTAGGGTAGGAGGTAGCAATGGATTTACCATTTAAATCACTCAATTCTTTTATCAACCCATTATTAGGAACAGCAATTTTTAAAGAACATTTGCCAAATCCTAGTTTTTGTAAATAGGTTACATTTACTTCTTTTTCGTTGATTACGTTTTCGCCAACAATACCCAAATCGGCAATGCCATCTTGCACATATTCCGGAATATCATCATCTCTTAAAAACAAAATCTCCAAAGGAAAATTTCTAACAGGAGATATTAAGGAACTCTTGTAGTTCTCAAAGTCTAATCCGGAGTTTTTTAAAATCTCAACAGATTTTTCATTTAGCCTTCCAGATTTCTGGATAGCAATTTTTAAAGTTTTCAATGGTAAAGGGTTTAATTTGTTTGTAATGTTTTTTTGAAATTTCGTTTACGGCTCAAAAGAGTTTTAGCACCAATGAATTAAATGGTGAGGATGATGTCCGTGATGTAGATGAAATCTCATTACAAAAAAATATACGTGTTTGTTCGGGTGCAAAGATAAGGTCTTCATTAGTAAATCCAAATAAATGAATAATCATTTCGTTGAAACTACAATTAAGTTTAGATTTGGTTTTTGATGAAGTTCCTCAATCCAGCATTTCTGTTCGCGCTTTTTGCCATTGCAATTCCAATTGTTATTCATTTATTTAATTTAAGGCGATTTAAAAAAATTGCATTTACCAATGTCCGTTTTCTAAAGGAAATACATCAAGAAACACAGTCTAAAGCTAAATTAAAGCATATTATGGTGCTTATTTCTAGAATTCTGGCAATAATCTTTTTAGTGCTGGCATTTGCACAACCATATATAAGTTCTTCTACCACGTTGGTTACTCCGGGTAAACAAAATGTAGTAAGTATTTATGTAGATAATTCTTTTAGTATGGATGCTCGTACCAGCGAGGGCAGTTTATTAGACGAAGCCACCAGAAAAACGCGCGAAATTCTTTCTGCTTATCCAACAAATGATCGTTTTCAACTTCTAACCAATGATTTTGAAGGAAAACACCAACGTTTAGTAAGTAAAGATGAATTGATAGCCTTGTTGGACGAAGTAAAAATAACCCCAATTTCAAGATCTTTTTCCGAAATAATTGCCCGCCAGAAAGAGTTAGTTAACAACCAAAGTAATGCAAATAAATTATTCTACTGGATTTCAGATTTTCAGAAAAATCCGCTTAATCAAAATCTCTTGCTGGATACTGGTATTACGGTACGCGCAATTGTAGTTAATGCAGTAAAAAATAGTAATGTTTCCATAGATTCCGTTTGGTTTACAACACCTGTGCAAAGGGTAGGAATTGCGGCAGAACTTGTGGTACGATTAAAAAATCATAGCGAAAATGAAATAGACAATGTGCCTTTACGATTAGTTATTAATGGCGAGCAAAAAGCAATTAGTTCTGCCAATCTAATAGAAAAGTCGGTTTATTTAGATACCTTAATTTTTACTCCAGCCGCCTTAGGTTGGCAAACCGCAAACGTAAGCATTACAGATTTCCCAATTACTTTTGATGATAATTACTTTTTCACCTTTAAGGTAGAAGACAAACTTAAGGTACATGCTATAAATGCTCAAAAGGAAAACATCTACCTAAAAGCAATATTTGGTACGGATGATTTTTTTGACTTGAAAGTAGAGAATGAAAACAGAGTAGATTATTCGGATTTACCAAACGCCAAACTAGTGATATTGGATGCTGTAAAATCCATTTCGAGTGGTTTAGCAGAAGAACTTAAAAAATACGTAAACGATGGAGGTAGTATTGCCGTTTTTCCAGATCAAAACATCGATTTAGTCTCCTACAGAACCTTTTTAACCTCCATAGGTTCTGATTATTACGAAACCTACACCACCACTGACGAACGAATTGCACAATTGAATTTACAACACGAATTATTCAAGGATGTGTTTGAGTCTATGCCTCAAAACCCAGATTTGCCTATCGTCAAAAATTACTTCACAACCAGTTCTGCAAGTAGAGTAATAAAAGAATCTATCCTGACATTACGCGGAAATCGGTCTATCCTTTCGCAATATAATTCGGGTCAAGGTAAAGTATATTTATTTACAACACCATTGGATGAAAGTACTGGAAATTTTCCCCGCCATGCTCTTTTTGTTCCCGTTATGTATCAGATAAGTTTGGTTAGTAACAAAACGTTTCCGCTAAGTTATACCATTGGTGCCGATGCTCAATTACAAACGGATATTAAAGACATTGGTACTGCCAATACCTTACGATTAAAAAAAGGAAACTTCGAAATCATACCAGATTTTAGAAATTTTGCCGGCAAAAGTAATCTTTTCATTGCCGACCAATTACGAGAGGCCGGAATATATCAACTCATGCAAAATGAAGCACAAAAATCTGTTTTTGCTTTTAATTACAATAGGGCGGAGTCTGATTTAGAATTTTATACTACCACGGAATTACAAGCCTTACTAGGTGCAAACTCTGTTTCTGTATTAACGCCTGGCTCAGGTAGCATTGTGAATGCCATTGCAAAACAAAATTTTGGTACTAGGCTATGGAAATATTGTATTATTTTCGCATTGATTTTTTTAGCGGCCGAAGTTTTACTTCTGCGCTACTGGGATAAGCTTACCAACGCAGCAAAAACGACATGAAACTCCTACTAAAATCTACCACCATCGTCGATCCTAATTCACCTTTTAATGGTTTAGTGAAAGATATAATGATTAGTAATGGCGAAATTATACAGATTGAAAACCAAATTGAAGCAAAGGCAGACGAAGTTTTAGATGCCACCGGTCAGTTTGTTTCGCCAGGTTGGTTAGATATGCATTGCAATTTTGGCGACCCAGGATTAGAAACCAAAGAAGATTTAAAATCAGGTTGTGCAGCGGCCGCTGCAGGAGGTTTCACCGGTGTGGCACTTATGCCAAGCACTCAGCCACCCATACACAGTAAATCTGAAGTAGAGTACATTTTAAACAATACAGAACATCGTTTGATAAATGTATATCCTATTGGAACCATAAGCAATAAGCGGGAAGGGAATGATATTTCTGAAATGTATGATATGTATAACTCTGGCGCGGTTGCATTTAGTGATGCCGATAAACCGGTAACCAACGCCGGATTGATGATGCGAGCCTTGTTATATGCCAAGGGTTTTGGAGCTTTAATTTATTCGTACCCCGAAGAAATTGGTATAGCAGGTAAAGGCAAAATGCATGAAGGAAAAGTGAGTACTCTTCTAGGGTTAAAAGGTATTCCGTCTTTAGCAGAAGAATTAATGGTTTTACGCGACATACAGCTAGCAGAATATACCGGTAGTAAAATTCATTTTACCACTATTTCTACCGAACATACTGTAGAATTAATAAGAAATGCCAAGAAAAAAGGATTAAACATTACCGCCGATGTTGCTGCTCATCATCTTTATTTTGATGACAGCGCCTTAGAAGGATTTGACAGCAATTACAAAATAAAACCTCCTTTTAGAACTAAAAACGATATAAAAGCATTAAAACTAGGGCTAAAAGACGGAACCATTGATGCAGTTTGCACGCAACATACCCCACACGAAATTGAGTTTAAAAACGTGGAGTTCGAAATTGCTGCTTATGGCATAACCGGTTTAGAAACTGCATTTGCTTTATTGAACATGTCGGTAGGAAAAATGTTAAAGATCGAACAATTTGTAAACCTTCTTTCCATACATCCAAGAACCATTTTGGGGGTAGAAATACCGATAACTGACATAGGTCAAGAAGCAAATTTAACGGTGTTTGATCCGGATTTGGAGTGGGTATATACCACAGAAAATAAAAAATCGAAAGCCTCAAATCATCCATTATTAAACAAAAAATTACTAGGCAGAGCTATAGCAGTAATTAATAAAAGTCAATACATCAAAAACATCTAATCCTATGAATCACGACATTAAGAGAGCACTAAAAGCAGCCATCATTGGCTTCGATTCAGGCAAAAATGCTGGTATACTCCCAATCGAAAACGTTAATCAAAATTTAATTGCAGAACTAGAAACTGTTTTTAGCTCCACATCTGGATTTTTAGAAAAAGTAAAAGCCTTGGATGATGTTTTTTCGAAAAATGCAACCTATGCCCCAATTCAAGAATTGTTATTCGATTTATTGATGATTAATTTTTTGAGTGATGATACCAAGCGTTTAGGGGAAGATTATTTAGACACACCAGAGTGGGAAAAAATAGAAGACGATACCATAGATCGTGGTACTGAGCTTTTGAATTTATTCCTTTATCTAAAGGAATGTAACGAAGAAGACATTGATCCTGAATTGGAAGATTATTTGACTGAGTTTTTGTTGGTAGAAGAAGACGAATTCCAGGACGAACATCGTATCTACGAATCGGTAATTGCAAACCAAATTTTAGCAGAAAGTAACTATGCTGAAATTTCTAAAAGTGCTATTAATTTGAGTGCCGACGATGAGATTGCGAATGTGTTTTACCCATTAGTTAGTTTCTTTGCAGAAACTAAACCCAAACGAGAAGAGTTGGAACAATACATAGAACACGCACCTAATAAAGCATTGGATACCTCCTTGCTTTTTGCTATACTTGCTTATCACAACACATTAAAATTAACCTAAAACCTAACATCATGGACAACAAACCTTCTATTTTTCAAAGCGCAATTCGATTTGGTACCTACCTCGGATTGGTAACTATTTTACTTACATTACTTATTTATTTTGTAAACCCCACGCTATTTGGTAGCATGTGGTATGGCCTTTTATCTCTAATAATTTCTTTAGTTTTGGTGATTTTTTTTACCAAAAGTATGCGAGCGGAGCAAGGTGGTTATTGGAATTTTAAAGAAGCTTTTACCGGTGTTTTTGTAATGTTTGCCGCATCTGCAATTCTGGGTACTTTTTTCAACTTTATATTATACACTTTTATTGATCCAGATCTACCAAACATCATCAAAGAATCTGTTATAAGTAATACACAATCAATGCTAGAAAATTTAGGAATGGCCCAAGAACAAATTGATGAAGCCATGGCGGATGTATACGAACAAGATTTTGGTTTTAATGTAAGTACCATTTTTAAAAATTTGACTATTTATTTAGCATTTTCAGCCGTTTTTGCATTGATTTTTGCTGCCATATTTAAAAAAGAAAAACCAATGTTTGATACCGATAACCAATAATGGATATTTCTTTAGTAATTCCTTTATTGAATGAAGAAGAGTCCTTGCCCGAACTTTCTGAATGGATAGAACGAGTAATGACAGAAAATGACTTTAACTATGAAATTATATTTGTAGACGACGGGAGTACCGATCAATCGTGGCAAGTTATTGAGGGTTTGCAAAAGCAAAACTCTAACATTCGCGGCATAAAATTCAGAAGAAATTATGGAAAATCTGCCGGATTAAATGTTGGATTTGCGGCTGCAAAAGGAGAAGTAGTTATTACCATGGATGCCGATTTGCAAGACAGTCCGGATGAAATACCAGTCCTTTACCGAAAGATTCTTGACGAAAAATACCATGTAGTTTCGGGTTGGAAACAAAAACGATACGACCCCATTTCTAAAACCATCCCAACTAAACTATTCAATTGGGCAACTCGCAAAATGTCGGGGATAGAATTAAATGATTTTAATTGTGGGTTAAAAGCCTATCATCATTCGGTCGTAAAAAATATAGAGGTATATGGCGAAATGCATCGCTACATACCAGTTATAGCTAAATGGGCAGGTTTTTCTCGAATCGGCGAGCACGTAGTGCAACACCGAGCTCGTAAATATGGCACTACTAAGTTTGGTCTTAGCAGATTTATAAACGGGTTTTTAGATTTATTGTCGATATTTTTTGTCGGTAAATTTGCTAAACGTCCCATGCACTTTTTTGGCACCATGGGCACCCTAAGTTTTATAACCGGATTTGGTATTGCTATTTGGTTAATCATCGAAAAATTAATATCCATTGCCAATAATGAACCTTACCGAAATGTTACCGATCAACCATTATTCTTTATTGCATTGGTTACTGCTATCATTGGAGTACAATTATTTTTAACTGGCTTTGTGGCTGAGTTAGTTTCGCGCAATTCACCAGAACGTAATCATTATCAAATAGAAACAGAAGTATAAAATGTTTTTACACGGTAACGATTCTTAAAATTTGCATTTTAGTTTGACTATACCACCCAAAATACAACCATCCTTAACCACTTCTGAAATTGCTGGAGTAAATCCTCGATTTTTTTCGATTATTATTCCACTTTACAATCGTCCACAAGAAATAGAGGAGTTATTGTCATCTCTTTGTGAGCAAAACTACACGCATTTTGAAGTAGTTATTGTAGAAGATGGTTCGGTACTAAAAGGAGATGAAGTGGTAAATAAATACCATTCAGAACTAAGCATTCAATATCACTACAAAGAAAATAGCGGACAAGGATTTTCTAGGAATGTGGGGTTTGAATTAGCCAAAGGTGATTATTTTATCGTATTAGATTCGGATGTTCTTTTGCCAAAAAGCTACCTAGAAACCGTAAATAATTCATTAAATATGCACTGGCTCGATTGCTTTGGCGGACCAGATGCAGCACACAGCAGCTTTACTAAAATTCAAAAGGCCATTAGCTATTCCATGACATCGCCCTTTACCACCGGAGGAATTAGAGGAGGTAAAAAACATATTGGGCAATTTCATCCACGTAGTTTTAACATGGGAATTTCTAGAGAAGTTTGGGAAAAAACTGGTGGTTTTACACTAACCAGATTAGGTGAAGACATTGAATTCAGTATTCGCATACATTCGAATGGCTTTAAGATTGGATTAATACCAGAAGCAGTTGTATACCACAAACGCAGAACAGATTTTAAGCAGTTTTACAAGCAATTGCATTTTTTTGGGAGAGCTAGAATAAACATCTTTAAGCATTTTCCGAGTGAATTAAAATTGGTGCATTTTTTTCCGGCATTATTTACTTTATTTCTGTTTTCCATTCCCATTCAATTTATGGTGAACACACAACTGGGTTTTCTTTCTTTATTTCTATTTTGGCTATATAGTCTAACCATTTTTGTGCATGCTGCCTTTAAAAACGGTAGTGCTCGAATTGGTTTTTTAAGTGTTGGTGCTGCATACATACAACTTACGGCTTATGGAATTGGGTTCCTTACCGATTTTCTTAAACGCGTAATCTTGAATAAATGACGATTGCAACAAATAAAAAACCCAACCTTTTTGAGGTTGGGTGGTACCCAGAGCCGGGGTCGTCCCGATAGCTATCGGGACGGCACAGTAAATTATAACTCTAATAGTTTTTCTATAATTGAAGGATATTTTTTTAAATTCTCAATGTACTGTCTACTCTTCATTTTTTTGATGTGGAGTTCAATTTTGCGCGCCACTTCATATTCCAAATTATCAATACTTAAAAATAATTGCCAATCAGTAACTTGTGCAGTATATGCACTTTTGTATTTGCATTTTAGATGATCTTCGATTCGTTCATTCAAGTCTAAACAACTTCCAATATAGAATCTATTTATTGTATTCGAATATAAAATATAAACATGTGCCACATTCAAAATTAGGATAAAACTCCTAAATAATTATAGTTTGGTATGTTGTATTTAAGTTCCCCGGGGTCGTCCCGATAGCTATCGGGGCGGCAGGCCAACGCGGCTAAGATAAAAAACCCAACCTTTTTGAGGTTGGGTGGTACCCAGAGCCGGGGTCGAACCGGCACGGCATTGCTACCATTGGTGTTTGAGACCAACGCGTCTACCAATTCCGCCATCTGGGCATTTTGGTAGTAATTCCGCTTAACTGCGGGGTGCAAACTTATTCAAACTATCGCTTATTCGCAACAGGTATTTTTTCTTTAAATAGTTTTCTTTCGCAATCAAAAGTTTTTCCTTTTGTTTTTTTATGTCTGAAGTTTCAAATCCTTCAAGTTGCTTTTCAATAGCTGAATTAATTTCGGTGGTATATTCTTTTACTTTATTTTGAATGGATTCTCGTTTTTCTACCTCATTTTCTAATTCTAAATCCATAAGAGATTCGTTTATCTCCATCATTTCAACTAAAAAATCATTTGGTAATGTGTTTTTATCGCTTTCCTCTGAAACGCCAAATATTCCAAACAAATAGTTTAATCGATTATCATCATTTAGTAAAACGTGGTATGCTTTATTATTTAGGGTTGAAATTTCTAAAATTTCTGCTTGTTTTTCTGGCGATGCATGTATGAAAAAATCGGGATGAAATTGCTTACTTATTGCGTAAAACTTCTGTTTTAATTTTTCCTTATCTATGAAATAAGATACAGGGATTTCAAAAAACTCGAAATAATTCATGCATTAAAACAATAGTTTTAGAATATCATTTCCAAAAGCAAAAATCATCAACCCTATTAGAATAAAAAACCCTACGGTTTGTGCTTTCTCCATAATGGAATCATTTAAAGGTTTACCACGAATGATTTCTATGATTAAAAACATGGCATGACCGCCATCTAGTGCCGGTATTGGCAATAAATTCATGAAAGCTAATATCATGGAAATTAAAGCAGTTAAACTCCAGAAACGTTCCCAGTCAAACGTGCCACCATAAATAGATGCGATGCCTATAGGTCCTTGAATTGCTTTATCAGCACGTACATCGCCACTAAATATTTTCCCGAATCCTTTTAAGTTCAGCCAAATGGCATCCCACGCTTTTTGTGCACCCATTGGTAATGCTTCAGAAGCGCTATACTTCTCTTCTATTAATACTATATCCGTAAGTTTTGGGAAAAAACCAATGGTGCCATCAATAGTAACTTGCACTGGTAGTTCTAAGGTTTCATCGCCACGGGAAACTAAAAGCGTTACTTCTTCGCCTTTTTTACTTTGAAGAACGGGGGTTATTTGATCATAAAACGGAATTAATACAGAATCTACCGCTAAAATTTTATCTCCGGCAAGTAACCCTGCTTTTTCGGCATTGCTGCCAGTTAAAACAGATTCTACAACAAAAGCAGAACGAGGTTCTAAGAATTTGCCCGGACCTGAATCGCTAATTTTTTCTATGAAATTACCTGGAACAGCAATTTTGACAGTAGAATCTCCACGCTGTATGGTTAAATCTACATTGCCCATTAAAACTTTAGGGCCTAAAATTTCACTAAATTTTTCGATGGTATCGTTACCTACAGCAACTATTTTATCGCCAGATTGGATGCCTAAATCTTTAGCCAATTCTAATGCAACCACTCCATTTTTTAGTCCTTTATTGTTGATGTCCGTATCTCCATAAGTGAACGTTAAAATCCAAAAAATAAGAATTCCTAAAAGTACATTTACGGTAACACCTCCTAACATAACGATTAAACGTTGCCAAGCTGGTTTAGCTCTGAACTCCCAAGGTTGTACCGGTTGTTTCATTTGTTCGGTATCCATGGATTCATCAATCATACCGGCAATTTTTACGTAACCTCCTAAGGGTAACCAACCCATGCCATATTCGGTATCTCCGTATTTAAAACTGAAAAGTTTGAAGCCCCATGCATCAAAAAATAAATAGAATTTCTCTACTTTAATTCCGAAGGCACGTGCTGCCCAGTAATGTCCAAATTCGTGTAATACTATAAGTAATGAAAGCCCGGCCAATAATTGGGCTGCCATAATTAATCCGCTCATATTTTTATTTTAAATTCATTTATAATAACTCATTTGCCAGCCTTCTTGTTTCTGTATCGGTAGCAACGTAATCTTCGTAGCAAGGTTTGGTTACAAAATCTACTTTTTGCATACATGATTCTATTACATCGCTCATTTGTAAAAAACCTATTTGATCTTTTAAAAAGGCATCTACCACTACTTCGTTTGCTGCATTAATTATGCAAGGCATATTACCGCCTGTTTTAAGGGCTTCGAAAGCAAGTGCAAGGTTACGGAAAGTTTTGCTATCGGCAGCCTCAAAAGTTAAATTTGAGTATTCTGCAAAGTTAAATCTAGTAAACTGATTTGGAATTCTTTGCGGGTAAGCCAAAGCATATTGTATTGGTAATTTCATATCGGGTAAACCCATTTGAGCTTTCATGGAACCATCTTCAAACTGAATGATGGAATGGATGATGGATTGTGGATGAATAATTACATCTATTTGATTAACCGATAAATCGAACAACCATTTTGCTTCAATTACTTCTAATCCCTTGTTCATTAAAGAAGCAGAATCAATGGTTATTTTTGCCCCCATTACCCAGTTTGGGTGTTTTAATGCTTCTTTTTTTGTAACTGCCATTAATTGCTCCATGTTTTTCCCCCTAAAAGGACCACCAGATGCAGTTAGGTATATTTTTTCAATTGGATTTTGAGATTCACCAACCAAACACTGAAAAATTGCCGAATGTTCTGAATCTACAGGGATTATAGAAACGTTATTTTTTCGTGCTAAATCGGTTACTAAATCTCCGGCTACTACAAGGGTTTCTTTATTTGCTAAAGCGATATTTTTACCAGCTTGAATAGCAGATAGGGTAGGTTTTAACCCGGCATAGCCAACAAGGGCAGTAAGTACCAAATCAACATCGGGTTGGATTACCACTTCGCATATGGCTGCTTCTCCGGCCAAAATAGTAATGGGATATTTACTTAAAGCGTCTTTTAATTTTTGGTATTTGCTTTCCTTGGCAATTACCACTGTTTTTGGTAAAAAGGTTATAGCTTGCTCAATCAATAAATCTACATTTGAATTTGCAGTTAGAATTGATACTTTAAATAAATTGGGATTTTTCTGGATGACCTCCAAAGCTTGTGTGCCTATGGATCCGGTAGAACCGAGTAATGCTATATTTTTCAAGTTAATTTATGACGGTTAGGCGGTTAAATTTAGTCTTTAAAATTCTCCAAAACAGATGCAATCTTTCTATCATTACTTAATCTTGGCACTTTGTTTTGACCGCCTAATTTACCCAAAGAACGCATATAATCAATAAAGGCGTTTTTCTTGAGAAGAGTAATTTTTAGGGGTTGTAAAATATTTCCAACAATTAAATCATCGTAATACACGTTTTTTTCTCTAAGTAGATTATCTACCAAAATTCTAAATGATTCCAAGTCTTCAGGGGCTTTGGCAAACTCGATGAACCACTCGTGATAAGGTAATCCTCCATCCGGATTTACAACTTGCGGAGCTACTGTAAATTCTGTGATGTCTATGTTCAGTTCCTTTGCCACACTCAACAAGGCATATTCCACTTCTTCGCCAATAACATGCTCACCAAAAGCAGAAATAAAATGTTTAATCCGACCGGTTACCAACAATTTATATGGATTTTTGGATATAAATTTAACGGTATCGCCTATGCTATATCCCCACAAACCGGCATTGGTATTCAGGATGATGGCGTAATTTTTATTTAATTCTACATCTGCTAAACTAATTCGGGTTGGATTTTCGGTATGGTATTCATCAGCCGGAATAAACTCAAAAAATATTCCTCCATCTACGTTTAATAATAGTCCGGGTTCGGTTTGGCTATCCTGAAAGGCGATAAAACCTTCAGAAGCAGGATAGGTTTCTATGGCATCTATTTTTTTGCCTATGCTGGTTTCTAATTTTGCTCGGTAGGGTTCAAAATTTACTCCACCATATACAAACAGGCTGAAATTCGGGAAAACGTCTTTTATCGGTTTGCCTGTTTTCTCAGTCAATCTATCAAAGTACATTTGAACCCAAGGCGGTATGCCCGAAATAAGGCTCATGTTTTCAGGAAGAGTTTCTTCCACAATAGCATCTAATTTTTGTTCCCAATCTTCAATACAATTGGTTTTATAAGATGGTAAACGGTTTTTTTGGAGGTATTTTGGTACGTGATGTGCCACAATGCCCGATAATCTCCCAACATCAATCCCGTTTTTTTCTTCCATAACGGGGCTGCCTTGCAAGAAAATCATTTTACCGTTTACAAAATCCGATTTTCCGGTTTCGGCAATGTAAAGCAATAAGGCATTTCGTGCTGCTTGTATGTGATGCGGCATAGATTCCTTAGAAATGGGGATGTATTTAACGCCTGATGTTGTGCCGGAAGTTTTGGCAAAATACAAGGGTTTACCGGGCCAAAGAATGTTCTGCTCGCCGGCCACCACACGGTCTATGTAAACTTTTAGATCCTCGTAATCTCTTATCGGGATTCTGGATTTAAAATCATTATAGTTTCGGATGGATTTAAAATCGTGGTCGATACCAAAAGCTGTATTTTTAGCGCTGGAGACAAGTTTTTTAAAAACTTTGTCTTGCATTGCCACTGCATTTTTATTCCATTTACGTATACCTAAGGCAATGAATTTAGCAAACGGTTTGCTGAGTGAAGCTTTAAATCCCATTGGAACAAAAATAGGGTTTTGAATTGGGAATTAAAGGATTGGTAGTAGGGTAAGGATATCCTTAACAATCTTTCTAATGATTACATAAAAAAAGCCCCCTGATTATGGACAAGGGGCAAAATTTGAATCAATTTCATTGGAGCATATTCATTTTTAACTTTTTAACTTTTTCATTTTTTATAAATTTTAGCTTACTTAGTATAAGTAACAAGCACACCATTACTTAGCATTTATGCAACAAAATATTAGAGTGGAGAGTATTTTATTTTTAGACATAGAAACGGTACCGTTGGTTCCTGAATTTTCTATGTTAGACGAAACGTTTCAGAAACTTTGGGAGCAAAAAGCAAAGTATATTCAGGCAGATAGAACTCCCGAAGAAGTGTATGAACGCGCCGGTATTTATGCCGAGTTTGGTAAAATAGTTTGTATTTCTTTTGGTATGCATTATGCCGAGGATGGAGAAAGAAAACTAAAAATAAGATCGTTTTATGGTCATGACGAGAAAGAGATTTTAACCCATTTTTGCTCGCTGTTGCAGTCGTTTAAATACCCTGTCTATCTGTGTGCTCACAATGGTAAAGAGTTTGATTTTCCGTACTTGTCTCGTAGGATGTTGATAAATGGGATAGCCCTACCAGCAGCATTGGATAATGCTGGCAAAAAACCATGGGAAATTAATCATTTAGATACCTTGGAATTGTGGAAGTTTGGCGATTATAAGCACTATACTTCACTTAGTTTATTGGCAGCCGTATTTGGCATTCCAACACCAAAAGACGACATAGATGGCAGCATGGTAGCAAAAGTATATTGGCACGACAAAGATGTAGAACGAATAAAAGTGTATTGCGAGAAAGATGTATTAACCTTGGCTCAGGTTTATTTGAAATTGGCAAATAATGAATAAGTAAATTATATTTTATTAATAAGAATTCTTACTCTTCCATCTCTGCTACCAAATACAACTCTTCTATTTTATCGGCATATTTTTTCTCAATAATGCGACGTTTAGTTTTCATGGTTGGAGTCATTTCTTCTTCATCTATCGAAAAAGGATTTCTCTTTACCGCAAAGTTCTTAATGCGCTCGAATTTAGAGAGGGTTTGAGATATTTTTCGCACATCTTCATTTATCCATCGGATAATATTTTCATCCTCAATAAAGGTATCCGGCATATCAAAATAAGAATCTTTAAAACCAAAAGCTTCTTGCATGTTTTCTCTGGATGGAATAATGATGGCTGTGATGTAATCTCTCTTATCGCCAATTAAAAAGATTTGCTCAATTCTGGGGCTACGTAAATACGCATTTTCTATTTGGGTTGGATAAACGTTTTTGCCATAAGAGTTTACAATGATATTCTTTATCCTATCGGTGATTTGCAAGTTTCCTTTATAAAATCTACCCACATCGCCGGTATGGAACCATCCACTATCATCAATCACCATCCGTGTTTCGTTTTGGTTATTCCAATAGCCTTGCATTACACAATGCCCGCGAACAATGATTTCTCCCTCGGCACACTCAAACTCGGGTTTAAACGAATCATAGGTTTGTAAGGTGATGATTTCTTTGGTATCATAGTTTTGTATGCCTACTTCAATACCCGGAATAATTCTTCCAACCGTACCAATTATCTGGCGGTTAAATTCGGTTACCGACATAACCGGCGAGGTTTCTGTTAAGCCAAAACCTTCTAAAATTTTGATGCCTAAATTCCCGAAAAATTCCCCAACACTTTTTGGTAAAGCTGCACCGCCAGAAATCATGAATTTGAGATTACCACCTGTTTTTTCTTTTATTTTACTAAAAACTAGTTTATCGGCAATTTTATATTTTAAACCCAGCGCCAAACCCATTGGTTTGCCTTGTTCGTTGCAAACTCGGGCTTCTTTACCAACTTCTAGTGCCCAATTAAATATTTTGGCTTTTATGCCACCACCTGCTGTGGCGTTTTTAACTGCTTTTTCGTTAATTTTTTCTAGCAATCTTGGAACACAAGCCATGATAGTAGGTCTAACTTCCATCATGTTTTTCCCTAAAAGCTCTAAACTTTGTGCAAAGGCAATTCGGCAACCTACCGCAATACAAACGTGGTAAGTAGCAGTTCGTTCAAATACATGGGAGAGGGGTAAAAACGACAGAAAAACCTCATTCTCATCAATAAAAGGTAATTGTGTTAAACACGTTTTTACATTCATCACAAAATTGTGATGGGTTAACATGGCTCCTTTGGGAGTTCCTGTAGTTCCAGAAGTATAAATTAAAGAGGCAATATCATCTGGTAATACAGCTAAACGTAATTCGTCTATTTGTTTTGCGAAATTTGGTAATTGATTTGAACCTTGTTGTAAAGTTTCAATTAATGATTGAACGGTTTTCGTTCCGGTATAAGTGGATGCAATTTTTTGATAATCGTCAAAATTGGTGATGATACTTAGTAATGAAGGACATTTATCTGCTACTTTAAGTATTTTCCTTAATAAGAATTGATTGCCAACCAGCAGGGTTTTTATACCTGCATCGTTCATTATAAATAATATTTCAGATTCAGAGAGGGTAGGATAAATAGATACATTTATAGCACCAATTTGTTGTAGGGCTTGGTCGTAAAAAACATACTCTGGGCAGTTTTCGATAATTAATCCTAACCTATCTCCTTTGTTTATTCCTAGATGTAGAAAATATGCCGAAAGTGCATCTGCATAATCTAATGCTTGTTTGTAACTAATGTTTTCATAGCCATCCTTTCCTCTGAAGGATAAGAATGGGTGTTCAGGTGAATGAACATTTTCAACAACATTTCTTAGTAATTGTGGTAGGGTGGTTAGTTCATTTAGTTTCGACATACAAGTATTACTATGGTTTATCGGAAGTGGCGAATTTATAAAAATTTATTTCATAGCGTAGAACTATTCCTGTAGACTAAAAATAAAAAAGGGCTATAAAAGCCCTTACCTTGTTGTCAAGTAAATTTATACTGAAAAACTTTCTCCGCAACCACAGGTGCGTGATGCATTTGGATTCTGAAAATTGAACCCTTTGCCGTTTAAACCATCGCTAAAATCTAATTCTGTACCGGCTAAATAAAGGAAGCTTTTCATGTCGAGGGCTATTTTTAGGCCTTTGTCTTCAAAAAATTGATCTCCAGGTTTCGTTTCATTATCAAAATCTAATTTATACGATAAACCAGAGCATCCACCACCTTGCACAGCAACTCGTAAGAAATAATTTTGGTCTAAATTATTCTCATTTATTAAATGGTCAATTTTTGATTTTGCTTTATCTGTAATGGTAATCATACTCAACTCTTTTCACTAATTAATGATGTGATTTTTCTAGTTCGATAGCAGGCATGCCGTTCTTTACACGGTAATCGTTAATTGCAGCTTTAATAGCATCTTCTGCCAAAACCGAGCAATGGATTTTTACTGGTGGTAAAGATAATTCTTCTACAATGTCCATGTTATCAATGCTCAAGGCATCATCAATGCTCTTTCCCTTAAGCCACTCCGTAGCTAACGAAGAAGATGCAATGGCAGAACCACATCCGAAGGTTTTGAATTTAGCATCGGTTATTTTATTGTTTTCGTCTACTTCGATTTGTAAACGCATCACGTCGCCACACTCTGGTGCGCCAACTAATCCGGTGCCAACAGATTTTTTACTTTTATCTAATGTACCAACATTACGTGGGTTACTGTAATGATCTATAACTTTATCTGAATATGCCATTGTAATTAATTATTTTTTTTAAATTATAAACTTTCTTGTTCTGATTCAATTTAATTTTTTCGATTATCAAATTTTGTATTCTGCTAATTGGCTAATTAACCTAGTGTGCAGCCCATTCTATACTGTTCAAATCTATGCCATCTTTAAACATTTCCCAAAGTGGGCTAAGTTCGCGTAAATGATTAACCGCTTTTTTGGTGGTTTCTATTGCATAATCTATTTCTTCTTCTTTGGTAAATCTACCTAACCCAAAACGGATAGAGGAATGAGCCAAATCGTCAGAAAGTCCTAAACTTTTTAAAACATAAGATGGTTCTAGTGATGCCGATGTACAAGCAGAGCCAGAAGAAACAGCCAAATCTTTCATGGCCATCATCAAACCTTCGCCTTCAACGTATTTAAAAGAGATGTTGGTTACATTGGGTAAACGATGTTCGCGGCTACCATTTACATACGATTCTTCTAAACTTGCTAAAAGTGCGGTTTCTAATTTATCTCTTAATGTAGAAAGTCTTTTTGCTTCGCTTTCCATCTCCAGCATGCAAATTTCGCAAGCTTTACCTAAACCAACAATACCCGGAACATTTAGTGTACCCGAACGCATGCCGCG